>JACAFD010000146.1 GCA_013388555.1 Nitrospirota bacterium
ACGAACCGCTATGAATAGGCCGGGCTAGCGGGCCAGCATTCTCAACTGTTGAAGTCGAGCTTGTTGATCAGACGTCATGAGAGTCAGGAACGCTCCCTGCGCTTTCGTGCGGAAGGCTGCTTGCCGGTCATTTGGCAGCCCCATGAGGGTGCCGAGTGATGTCAGATATTCTCCCTGTCCTCGGGCCAGGTCCTGCTCCACATTTTCCTGGTTGATGGCGGCAAAGGCGGTGAGTTTATGTTCTGGATTCAGGAGGCCGTCTTCATTGAACCAGGTGCGACCGGAGGTCGTGCCAGTGACGTTGGAGGTGGTATCCGTGGTCTGTTTGACCGTGCTTTTGAGCGTGCAGCCTGACCCGACCAGCATGAGCAGAGGTACGATGACCCAAACAGCGACCTGTTTCATGTAGGTGCCTCCTTGGTGTGGAAGGGAACGGCTCTCTTCATCGTTGACGAACTCCACTATATCATAAGCCAACTAAAGTTCAGCCGTATCTGTGCCGATAGGAGAGCTGTCTGGATAGACCAAGAATAATCAGGAGATGCCCCATGCCAGTCACAGCTCTAACGCGATTCGACCCCCAACAATTCTTCAACCTGTCATCTGCGAACGGTGCTGGGACCCAGCGACTGGATACCAAGGCTAGCGGAGTTGGGGTTTCCAACGACTTCACCGGCCGCTTGAGTGTTACGACGGCAGAAGGCGACACCATTACCCTTTCCGCGGATCTTGAATCAGACTTCCGCGCTGTGAACTACAAGTCCCACGTTGAGGGTGATGCCAAGAGGGTGGATATTGAAGCGAAGTATGCCGAGTTTTCGCTGAAACAAGAGTTTGGCGTGACGGTCGAAGGTGATCTCAACAGACAAGAGATCAAGGATCTGGAGAAGCTGTTTAGAAGGGTCGCCAACATCTTCGAGAACTACTTGAACGGGCAGGAAGACGCAGCCCTCGCCAAGACGGCGAAGCTGGCTGAACGGTTCGGAAGATTGTCGTCTCTCTCAGGGTTGGACCTCAATGTGGATGTGGAACGGTCTGTGACGGCCCTGGCTGCACAGATTGTTTCGGAGGTGACCGGTCAGTCCGTGCTGCTGACAGGCCGGCAACCAGAGATTCCTGCCACTACGACTCAGACTGCTACCCCGGGTGGGGCGCCTTCGACGGCTGCGGTGATCCCGCAACCGTCTACCGGTACCACGGCGCCCACCCAACAATCGAATGACACAGCGGCCCCGGCGACCCGTCTCGTCGCGCCGGTGCAGGATGCGTCGCGAACGAAGTCTCTCGTGCAGCAGGTCTTGGACGCGCTGAAAGATACGAGGGTGGAATCGCACAAAGTTCAGAAGTATCTGCCGGACTTCCTCAAGAAGCTGCGCGAGGATCTGCGTGATGAACTGCGCGGTCATCGTGAAGAGACGCTTCAGGCTTACACCGCCGGACAGTCAGAGTCTCCCGTCACTACGGTGAGCGGCCTGCTGTTCGCCTATCAAGCTGTGAGTCTGACGTCGGTATCTCTGTCCATCCGAACATAGGACAAGAAGCGTCAGCCGCAAGGTTGGCGTGCTCGTTCGACGTGCGCAGTTGAGACTATGCCAGCCGACTCGCTGAAAAGGACGGGTGTTATGCCGATCCGTATAAGAGTCTGTGATAAGAGGAAGAAAAATGTTCCAGGAACTATTGATTTATTTGAGATTGCGCAGATTCTCATATATTTTCAGGAAAATCGATTGCGTGTTATGCGGACGCATCTAGTCACTGTTGGACACCTGATTGAACGAAAGCGCAATTTTGATGAAAGTCTTTCGGATTGCACCAATGTGCATGATGATTCGGATTATTACGCTCGTGCTTTTAGCGCTTCCAGTTCTATTCGTTCTCAGCGCAGTACTCGGCAGGGCTCTCTTGATTGTACCCACCATCTTGCTGGTGACGATCTACTCCTGGGTTTGGCTTCGCTTCCGTCCAACTCAGTTTGTGGTGCATCAGGATATGCTCGAAGTAATCTGGCCACTTAAGCAGCGGCGGATTTCACGCGACAGCATCTCAGATGTCCGCATCGTCCATGGTCGAGATCTAAAACCACAAGTAGGCTGGGCCTTGCGGGTTGGGGCTGGGGGTCTTTGGGGCGGGTTTGGCTGGCTCTGGACTCAACGCCGAGGGATTGTTCAGATGTACATTTCTCGGATCAATGACCTGGTGTGGATCGAACGCACGGCTGGGCGTCCTTGGCTTATTTCGCCAGAACGGCCCCAGGAGTTTGTTCAGGCCCTATCCAGGTCACAATCTGCAGCTACCAAGCCAGCGATTCTACCGGACGATCCCGATTCGCTGGCTCCGCGTTGAACGGGAAATAGCTCCAGGAAGGGGAAAATGGTCGGGTCGCGCCTTTTCCCACCGATATCCTTCCAGTTTGAGTAGATCCTAGGTTAATATATTCAGATCAATTGATCCCTGATTCCGTCCCTCTTCGACTGGGCCTCGCCTGAGCTGCCCATGTCCTGCGTATGGAGCGTCTCGTATGGAGACCTATTACGACATTCTAGAAATTAAGGAGTCAGCGACTCCCGAAGAGATCAAGCAGGCCTATCGACTTCTATTGGAAGTGTGGCATCCGGACCGCTTTCACCATAAGCCTAAGCTTCTCGCAAAGGCAGAGCAGAAGAGCGGGATAATCAATAAGGCTTTCGAGACACTCGGTACCCCTGAATTGAAACAACAGTATGATGCATGGCTCCAGGCCAACCGTAACTGGGGCGTGCAGTCTGTTGGAGCCGTGACCTGCCCCTCCTGTCAGACATCGTTTTTCTCCAATCCTGAGCGAAATGAAGAACAGGAATTTCATGCTAATCGGCGTCGGGCGAAAAAAGACTCCCATCGCCCTGCCGGTGCGATATTTGATGGAAATGAGTTCTTCACTCCCGTTCGGATGGGTGTGTTGGCGGTCGCTCTACTATTTGCCGGGATCATAGTATTCACGTTAACGAAATCATCCAAGGTTATTGTGTCGTACAAACCGGCTCAACCAGTTGAAGCTGCGACATTGCCGCAAAATGAACCATTGGCATTCGAGGTAGAAGAACAGATTCGCCAGACCGCAACCGTGCGGGATGGCGGTTCCAACAGACCTGTCCAACCACATGAAAAAGAGACATTTCCCAGGTCTCTGCCAAAGGCAGAGACTCAACAGGAGCGTTCAGGCCGTCTTGAAACTATGCAGCGACTGATGGCCCAGGCCCCTGGGCGTTCCCCTGCTTCCCCAGAGGAAAATATTTCAGCTGTAGATCTGGAACAACTGAAGATGCGGGGTGCCCAGGGCAACGCATCGGCGCAGAACCAGCTTGGACAGCTGTATGACCAGGGGCGGCGGGGCGTGCCGCAAGACTATACGATCGCGCAGGGTTGGTACGAAAAGGCCGCTGCCCAGGGTAACGGATGGGCGCAGAACCAACTCGGGCAGATGTCCGCCGACGGGCGGGGTATGCCACAGGACTATAACAAGGCACGACAGTGGTGGGAGCAAGCGGCAGCCCAAGGGATTGCACAGGCGCAGTACAACCTTGGGCAGCTGTATGCCAATGGGCGGGGTGTACCACAAGATTATACGACAGCCAGGGGCTGGTACGAGAAAGCTGCCGCCCAGGGTAATGCGTGGGCGCAGGCTCAATTGGGGCAGCTGTATGCCAACGGGCTGGGTGTACCAAAAGATTATACGATGGCTCGGGTCTGGTATGAGAAGGCCGCAGCCAAAGGCAATGTGTGGGCACAGGCCCAGCTCATATTGTTCTAGGAGCCGGTTTCCATCATAGCGAGGAAGACAGCGAACCGGTACATGGGGCTATTATACTGTCGACCTCTGTCGGATCAATGCGCTTCGGATAGGGATATCACGATGATTGGTCCGTCATCTCGTCGGTAAGGATATGGGCCAGAGAAATCACTCGTCGATGCTGGGGCGGGTAAGAAGTGGGCCGTAGAGTACAGCAAACAGGAGATAGGCGCCGCTCCAAGTTGCTGCCGCTGCGCTAAGCATAATATTCGTCGGGAGTCCGGTGGCCGGCCCAAAGACTCGAATGATGGCACCCAAGTTGACCAGCATGTAGATCACGACTGTCATAGGGCCAGCGTGCCGCGGACGTCCCGTGTGGCCTAAGGTGGCTCTGGTCATCACCGCTAAGGTCATCGCTCCCATTGCGCCGGTCGTGAGGGCATGAATCGAATCGGCGGTCTGCAGACCCAACCCAAGAATCGATCCGCCCAGTATTAACAGCGACAGTGCGAGCCATCCATAACCCAGATGCAGGATCATCACGAGGGGCTCACGCCAAGTTGTCCAGCCGCGCCAGCGCGATAGACGAATCACATGGATGAAGCCAGCCGTTACCAAGATCCATCCGGTAACGATGGCTTGTGGCTGAACGGTCCAGGACATAGCTGCCGCTGCTACGAGTATTAACGATAGGCCATCGAAGCGGGAGAAGGGTGCTGGTTGCACCGGTATGTCCTGCTCGGTTAGGTAGTCACTGGTGAAGGTGGGGGTGATACGCCCGCCGATCAGAGCCAACAACATCATCATCAGCGAGAGCGGCATCCGTTCGGGAAGATCCGTCTCCGTGCCGCTCAAGGCCAGTATGTGAAATAGGATATTCGCGCCTGCATAGAGACTGATGATCACCCCGATGGGGGCACGATCCCAGGCTTTCCCGGCTGCAATCTCACGCCAGACAAAGGCTGCGAGCATGACCAGGAAGGTCCCGTCAACGACGGCAGAAATAAGGGGTGCGGGCCATGGTATAGCGATCGCCAGGCGTCCGGACAGCCATAGGGCCACCAACAAGAGTAGCGGTATCCCTCTCAGCGGCGGCCGTTCAGTCCAATTAGGAATTGCTGTCAGCAGGAAGCCGGTGATCACAGCGGGCAGAAAACCGAACAACATCTCATGCACGTGCCAATCGCGCGAGGTATACAGGAATTTCGCATCGCCTGCTCCTGTCAGAATGAGCGCCCAGATGGGTATTACCACACCGGCGAATAGTGCAGTGCAGAGAAAGAAGGGGCGGAATCCGTATGATAAAAATGCAGGGCCTTGATAGCGTGGTTGTTCTGTCGACATGGGCAAGCGAGAGATATCTTCGAGTGTCTTATGAACCAGAAGGATTATCGCTGTGGTTCAGTAGAATGTCGACAGCGATCTGTGCGGCTGGAAGACTCAACAAGGGGTTAGTGGTCTGCCACGCCTCGATGGATCGATGCCAATCCCGTTCTGTGGACATCATTGAACAGCTTGGTGCCGTCAAGACAATCGCAGTGGAATTTGCAGGCCAGTTTTGCGTAAGATGCCGGTCGGTGTGCTCAATAGTTGGGTGTATAACATTGGAGGATGTGCACAATGACCACACGTTTTGTCGGACTAATGACCGCTGCTCTCGCTTGCACATTCTTGGTTGCGGCCTGCGATTCGACCAAACCGCCTTCGGCTGACTGCATCGAGGCCGCGCGTCTCTATGCAGAGGCACTAGACCAGAACAATCATGCCCCTGCAGACGAGAAGGCGGATAAGCTGACTGCTCGAAAAGAAGCCATCGTCGCGTTAGAGGAGCGGAAGGTAAAAGCCTGTGGAGAGTAGCTGGGGAGTCCCTGGTTCCTTTCAGCGATAGCTGGAACGATGCCGAGCTGGCCTTGATGGCGGTCTTTGTTCAGACACTGAGGCTATCGGCCGAGGATGATATCGACAGTGATTTGAGCGGTTGTGGATGAATTCTGGTTTACGACGTAGGTAGCACGTTCTGGTGACTCGGTTTGGTTGAGTTCAGTGATGGATTCCTGGAGTTGATGGAGAGAGGACCGGTCGAACCAGGCGGTTCCTTTCCTTGTGATGGGGCCGAACGGGACCAGGGAAAGGCGGGCCGTGAGGGTGGTGGGCTCGCGGTCCATAGGTAGATGAATGTATTGTCGTTGACCGGCTGTCATTTTCAGAGACAGCTGGCCGGTACCTTTTTCGGGCAGCTGCAATTGTGGTGTCGAGGAACCAACCGTCTTCCAGATTTGTAAATAGGCGTCTTGGTTGGCCTCCAAGGTGAGAAATAGCAGCTGTATGTCCGTTGGCGCGATTGCCACGTCCACCTCTCGCTCCTGCCCATCTGCTTCACGAACGACAAAGCTGTAGCGGAGTCCTAGAGGCCTGGGTTGGGCGACTGTGCCCGCTGCTTTACCTAGCTGTGAAACCCCTTCCAGTTTTCTTTCAAGTCGATTCGCGTGCGGTGCCGTCTCGGCCAGGGGCTTCATGGTTCGTTCATTTTCTCGTGCCATCACGCTGGTGTCGGGGCGAGGAGACTCTCCGGCATAAAAGAGTGCACGGGCACTGAAGGTGGGCGCAGCGAGACCGGTGGCTAGACCAGCCTGTGCCCCTATCGAGTTAGACTCTAGCGTGGCAGCTGGTTGTGCGGAAGTTGCTGCGAGTTTTTGATCTGCCGCCGAGGTCACTTCCGCCTTCTGTTCTTGCGATGCCGGAGGCACTGGCTGTTCCCGTTTGGTCGCTCTGTCAAGCGGTCCGTCCTTCGTTCCCATGTCCTTTGACGGCCCCGCCGCCTCCTTGGTTTTCATCTGTGGTTCGGTAGTGTTGGCTGATGGAGGTTGAGAGGCTGGAGCTGCTGGAACTGGTGGAGACGCGGGCTTTGCCACTTCGGTTTCGACCGATTGCGTCGCTTGCTTGAGGCTGTCCTGAAAAATTCTGACTCCCAACACCACTGCGAGGGCAGCTGCCGTGAGGCCGCCGGCGAAGGCGATGCCTGCCGGACGTCGGAACCAATCCAGCCATGAAAGCGGATTGGGTGTGTCTGAAGCTTTCTTCTGCGCCAATGAGGCGAGAAGCCGGAGGCGTATATCCGGGTTGGAGAGCACCTCTTTCAGGGCCTGCTCATCGGCCAGGGCATTGAACAGCTGTTGGTCCTGCAGGGCTGCGGCATAGAGCGCCTGCCTCTCTTCCGGTGTCAGCGTATCGGCTGCAAAGCCTCCCAGCAGTTTTTCGAGATCATGTTCAGACATTTCTTATGTCGCTCGTGAATCGCTCAGAATCTATAACTCTGCACTATACTGGTCACTCCCAAGAACCACCCATCAAGCCCAATAGATGTTTGCGGCAGCGTAGGTCCCATGTATAGATGGTGTTGATCGAGTTCTGCCCCATGATCTTTTGAATTTCAGGAAAGCTCTTGCCTTCCAGTTTCCACTTGAACAGTTCGCGGCATCGTTCGCCGAGCTGACCCATGGCAGTCAGCAACCGGTCTACACGCTGTTTCTGGTCGAGTTGCGTCGCTGGATCGTCGCCGGGATCGGCGAGCGGAAGGTCCTCAACCGATTCCTGATTATACTCGCCCCGCCTGAGCGACCTACGATGCGCGTCCAGCATCTTGAACCGCAGGACTTGGAAGCCCAGGGGAACTAGCTCGCTCAGCTCTGTCACGCGCCCATACTTCTCATGGAGGACCACCAGCACCTCTTGAGCCAAATCTTCGGCTTGTGCCCTCGATACACGTAATGTCGCGAAGGCGAGAATCCTTTCTCTGAGGCTTGCGAGTATCTGGTCTCTGTCCATAGCGTCCCAGGAGCGTTACAGCTTGGGCTGGACCATAATGTCGCCCAACGATCGAAAGCTGAGTCCCAACCCTCGACAAATCGACACTTGCTTGTCAAAACGATTCTTGGTTTGAAGGATATCGCGGAGTGTGCTGAACGCGACACGACCCCAGGCTGCAATGTGGAAGACTGACAGGGGATAGTCTGTGCCGAAAAGGAGGCGCTCATGGATTTCCGGATAGCGCCGGAGGTGGAGCAGCATCCTGAGTCGATTGGGTAGCGTGAGGGCAGAGATGTCGGTGTAGAAGTCGGGGTAGCACTGTACCAGATCACGCAACGTCGGCAAAAACTTTTCGTAGAGGACCAGTCCGTAACTGCAGGCATGGGCGGCTATGACGGTTACACCTTCCTCCAGTGCCGGCTTGAGTCTGTCTGGATCTCCGACGGACTGGTCTTTTCCGATCAGGCTGAACTCATACCCGACGTGACTCAAGAACGGCAGCTTCCGCTCCGCGAGGGTTCGGTAGAACGTTTTGTAGCGCGGATCAGCCGGGTTGAACTGCTGCGCATTGGGCAACACTTTGACCAGTGTGGCTCCGGCGTCTGCGCAACGATGCACTTCTTCGACTGCGTCCCTTCGTTGCGGGTTGATCGAGACGCCGGCGAGAAACTCATGCGGGTAGGCCTTGGCAGTCTTGAGCACATAGTCGTTACTGATGAGAAAGTCCGTGTGTGCCTGGTCGAGCCGGCCATTCCGGTCGTAGACCCCGTCCATCCCGAGGAGGACGGCCTGTTGGACGTGGCGGGAGGCGCGCAGTTCGGTGAGCAGACCGTCGAGATATTTCTGATTGGCTTCACGCGGCTTGTCTGGAGAGAGCTGATGCTTCCATAGCAGGAAGCGGAACAGCGGACTCTTGAGCATCGTTGAAGAGATGTAGCAGCCGTTATCTCCATCCGGCAGCGCGGCGAGATGCACGTGGCAGTCGATCAAGGTTTTACCAACCGTCATGCACCGGTCATCATCTACGACATCTCTCTTCCAGCACCTCACCCCTTACCGGTTACGTCCTTTGCAAGCTGCTCCATCGCAATTCGTTTCAAGCCACGCAGATCCATTTTCCCGGTGCCCAACACTGGCAGGGCGTCGACTTTGATGAAATTCGTGCGTGATGGAATAAAGAGGTTTGGTAGACCGTCTGCTGCCAGCTTGGCCACAATACCGGCAATCTTCGACTCATCCAGGGTGTGAAGGACCGCGAGTTGCTCGCCCTTGCGTTCGTCCGGAATGCCGGTAACGGCGAAGACTTGTGTGTCCGCGCCGGCGGCCTGCTGCAATGCTTCTTCGACGCGGCCATGCGGGATCATTTCGCCGCCGATCTTCGAGAAGCGCGCGAGTCGGTCTGTGATCGTCAGGAACCCGTCCTCGTCCAGGAGCGCGATGTCGCCGGTGATGTACCAGCCATCGCGCAGGACGTTAGCCGTCAGATCCTCCCGCCCCAGGTACCCGGCCATGACGTTGGGGCCTCTGACCAGCAACATGCCGGGACTGTTGGGTGGCAATGGGGTGAAGCTGTCTGGGTCGACAATTTTCACCGACACGCCGGGCAGCGGTTGACCGACAGTGCCTCTCCGTGAAGCAGGCTGGAAATATCCGGCGGCCCGGAAGTCCGGACAATTGACTGCGACGACGGGTGCACATTCGGTGATGCCGTAGCCTTCGACGGGGGTAATGCCGAACCGATCTTCGAACGCCTGTACGAGCCGGGACGGAAGTTTCTCGGCGCCGGTCAGGACCACGCGTAGCGAGCTGAATTGCTCAGGGGTGCAACGTCGCTGATATAGCTGTAGAAAGGTCGGTGTGGTCACGAGGAACGTAATGCGATAACGCCGTACCAGTTCGCCGATGGCAGCGCCGTCAAGCGGAGAAGGGTGAAAGACCATACCTGCGTTGTTGAACATGACGAACCAGAAGACGAGATAGCCGAATGAGTGGAAGAAGGGAAGAATCCCGAGGACTCGCTCGTCTTGGTAGAGATGGAGTACCTGGCCGGCTCCCTGAGCATTGGCGTCGACATTGAAGTGAGACAGCATGACGCCTTTCGGCTCCCCCGTACTGCCGCTGCTGAAAATGATGGTGGCCAGATCGTCCATTGTCAGTGGGGTGTCCTGTCCACAGGCCAGTTCGATCAGTCGCGCAGGGGCGCAGAGGGCGAGGAGGCTTGCGAGGAGTTTCTGTCCTGTGCCGATCGTGCGGGCGATGTCTTCCAGCCAGATAATCGACGGTCCATCCGGCAGATCCAACTTGGCCTTCTCGACAAAGGTGCGACTGGTGACGATCGTGCGAAGGCCGGCGAGTCGCACGGCTGCGTCGAGGCCGGATTTTCCCACCGTGTAGTTCAGATTCACGCTGGTCTTCCCGCACAGTGGAGCGGCCACGTTGACCAATGCGCCGGCGACGGTGGGCGGGAGCAGGATGCCGACATGGCGTTGGTTGTCCCAATGTCGCCGAAGCACTCTGGCAAGGACGATTGATCCGATCAGGGCTTGGAGCGACGACACCCGGGGGCGTGTTTGGTCTGCCATGGCGAAGCGGAAGGGGTGCCTTCTCATGGCGTGGATGAATTCACGGTGCAGTGGGCGCCGATAGGATTTGCGCAGACGCCAGGCTGCTTCTCCGAGCGTACAAACTGCGTCGCGGAGTTTATGCGCCGGTGTGTCTGATGGTAGTGGTGCGCCGAAGGACACGGAGACCGGGTAGGGAATACGTTCAGGCCATTTCGTGAGGAAACGGCCTCCCTCAAAGCTGAAGATGCTGCCCCAAAGGCGATCCAAGTGCACGGGAATGATCGGCACCTGTCGTCCCTTCACAATCCGTTCGAAGCCGCGACGGAACGGGAGCAACGTGCCGGTGCGTGTGATCTGCCCCTCCGGGAAGATGCAGACGATCTCTCCATCGTCGAGTGCCTGCCCCGCGCTGCGTAGCGCCTGGAGGATGAGGCGGGGGCTGCCTTCCGACGCGATGGGGATGACGTTCATGACTTTCATCAACCGTTTGAACAGCGGATGTGTGGCATAGGCGGCATCCACTACGAAACGTATGGGCCGATCGATGCTGGCCATGAGCAAAAATCCGTCGACGAACGACATATGGTTCGGGACGAGAAGGGCCCCACCGAATTGGGGGACATGCTGCTGGCCGACAATGCGGAGGCGATAGAGTGTGTTGGTAACGATCACAAGCAGCAGCCGCAGAAACGCATCGGGCAAGATCCAGAGAGCCCATAAAGTGCCTACGATGGTTATTCCAGCATCGGCGAGGAAAATGTTGCTGGTTGAGAGACCTGCATGGGCGAGCGCCCCTCCAGCGAGCGAGCCCAATAGAATTCCGGCGAAGACGCAGGTGTTGGAGAAGGAGATGACCGCGCCTCGACGATCGGGCGGTGACCTCCATTGGAGAATAGCGTTCACCGGCACGAAGATGAAGGCGCTGGCGATTCCTAGGGGTCCCATCACCAGAAATGTTCCCCACCATGGCGGTGTCAGTGCGCCGAGAAGACAGAGGGAGATGAGCACGCCCGTGGCTCCCAATGGAATCAGCCCGTACTCGACCCGGTTTTGAGACAGCCAACCGGCCAACATCGCGCCGGCGCCGATGCCGACTGACAACAGCGTGAGCGGAAGCCCCGACATCGCATCCGAGAGATGCAGAACGGCTTTGGAGTACACAAGCAGGTTCTGGGCAAAAAGGCTCGCGATCGTCCAGAACAATATTCCTCCCGCGATGGAGAAGCGCAGTATACGTTCTGCGTGGATGGCGGCCCAGGCGCCGCGGATCGTCGAGCCGACACCACCGGCCGTGCGTGCTGGTGAAACGTGGGGAACGTCAAAGGCTGCAGCCAGCCCAGCTACCGACAGGACCGCCAAGGCGAGGGGCGCCATCCAGAGTTGCTCGCCGGATGTCTGTAAGAGAAAGCCTCCGGCTGCCGTGCCTGTCAGGATGGCAGCAAAGGTCCAGACCTCCAACAGACCGTTGCCGGCGGTGAGACGTTCATGTGGTATCAATTCGGGGAGAATGCCGTATTTCGACGGACTGAAGAGCGCGCTATGAACGCCCATTCCGCATAAGACGATCAACGGCAGAATGCCGCCGGTGGGGTTCAGCCAGAGCGCAAGCGTACCGGCGCTCATGAGGAACACCTCGACGATTTTCATCGAGATGATAACCGTGCGTTTGCTCAGACGATCGGCCAGGGTGCCACCGACCAACGACAGCAAGACCAGCGGCAACGTGAAGATGATGAACGTGATCGTCGTCTGCGTCTGTGCAGCACTTTCCAGCTCAGGCCCCGGCGCCATCTGCGAGGTGGCTTGCCGAATGGCGAGCAAGGCCACCATGAGTTTCCAGGCGTTGTCGTTGAACGCACCGAAGAACTGGGCAATGAGGAGGCCACGGAGAGGGTGCAAAGCGGGGCTGGTACCTACAACCTTGTGCTGACGACTGTCCACCAGAAAAGGCCTCGTATCGGCTGCAGTGTGCCAGTGTTTGGAGTCGGAGGCAAATGTTTCCTTCCCCGCAGTGTGTATATATCATCCAACGACGTGTTGTCACAGAGAAGGTGGCGGCGCCATGACGGCTCTTGTTACCGACTAGCAGCCCCAAGAATGAAAACTCCCTGTCGCCGGTTTCACGCGTGGCCCCGTAAAGGTCTGCTCCAACCCACCGCTTCTCACTCTGAGGCAGCCTGCTTCGCTTGCCAGCCGGAGGCGTGGCTTTTTTAGGACAGCTGATGCCATTGATCATGAGCATCGTACCTGGTTTCTCGACAGACTGAAGCGATTATTTCATCACAACATTCCAGAACTCCATTACTTGCTCATTTGGCGTCTGCAGTTCATCGGCTCTCACAGGTTGTACTTGTATGGCCTGGTAGTCTTGTATCTCAAGGACCTGGTCGTCGGGTCCAAACACAAATCCCACTTCTCCCTTTCTGTGCTCGCTCCTCAGTTCATAGATGCTTCCCGGCAACTCCCAGATGCCATACGTTAAGAGATCAAGAAGGATGTGAGCCGCTGATCGTGCGTAATTTGGCTGTTTTGCAAGTTCAATGCGATATCTGGAGAGTCGCTTGCCCGCGCCCAACGGTTCAATACTGGAAGGAGTTCCGAGCTGGCGTTCAACTTCTTGCTCTGAGGTTCCGACTCCAAGGGCCTCAAGATTTTTTCCTGGCTGTCCCTTTCCTGCCAGATACACGGCGCAGCCTGTGCAAGCAGCAAGAGCATAGGCTGCTACTAGGGCCATTGCCCAAGTCTTGGCAATCATGTTTCCACTCCTTTCTGCTAGAGGCGTCCGCAAACTATGCAGAGGAAGATGGGCTTCCATTATTTGCCTGAGCTAGCGATCGGGCCACCTGCTGCTCCTTGGACTGACTTGGGCTTTACAAGGTCTAGCTGCTCTTTGAAATTGGCGGCCAGCATATGGAGCGCTTCTTTGAACCCATTTTCACTGTCATCTCTCAAGTTCTGGCTTTGATTCATCGGTGTGGAGTAACGGTATACCCTGCTTTGACCCGTTGCCCGCAGAAGAGGTTTCTGAGTTGGAATGTGATACAGGGCCGCATCCATCATCGTGTTCGTATCGTTTTTTTCTCCGGGCACGAAGTACCACCCGATTCCGGTCCAATACAGCAGCGAGACGAGCCCTCTATCGGTGAACTGGATTTGGTCATAGGACACAAGACCAATGACATCTATTCCAGTCATCGCGTGAATCTGATCTAAGTTCGCAAAGCTGCCCCCGATCTTCAGATAGGTCGTAGGGATCTCTTCGATTCCTACAAAGATCGAATACTGGCGGAGCTGCGCCGTCAATTCTCGCATCATTTCCATTTTGAACTTTTCGGTCAGTGGCTCGACCTTGGTATCCCCTCCGCTCGTAATTGTTCTTGACTCAGGCACAAAAGCAATACCGAGTGTGATTGGACGTGGCGTATTAGCCAGAGATGTCTTGGAGATTGCCTTGGAGACTTCCGCAGGCTGCGTCTCGCCTGGATAGAGATAAGTCAGAACGTTGCTCGTCCGTTGAGTCGTGTAGTGCCCACAGCCGGACAGTGGAACGATTCCCAGGACGATGGCACCAAGTAATACAAAATTCTTCATACCGTTGCTCTTCATAATAAACCTCCTTTTGACAACTCGAAGTGTCGCCAACGTCCGCCCATGGGCACCTCCTTCAGAGCACTCTGCGCAGGTTCACTCTGGCGCATGAGCAAGGAACGCGCCGAGAACGGTCAGGCTTGGCTGTTTCGTTGCAGTGCTTGGTGGGCGGGGCTTTTCGAGATTGGCCGGATCGGAAGGCGATCAGGCTAGTAAGGTCATCAGGTCCGGATTATGAATAGCGGTTCATAGAGCCTGAACGAGAGTTCGCAATGCAGATGAATCGAAGTCCGGACAATGATCATGAACATCGAATGTGGAAACAGGATCGTCATATTCTTGTGCAAGAGAAGTTTTCGCCGGGTTTGTCTTGGACGGCAGTGGCGGTGTGATAACCAGGAGAGACATTCAACCTGCGAGACTCTCCCCGAGAACACCGTCCGACAGAGGCATGTCATGGATAATCCGCTTCGTGAGCTTTGGGGTAGGGCAGCAGGGGATGCTTCCGACGGAGTTTCCTCGGACTGTTCGCGTAATCTCTGCGCCTCGTGTGTCACTGGGCGACTACTCGTGGCAGGAACCGAGACCGAGATGAGAGGAAGGATGAAGCCGGCGCCTTGGCTGCCATCGGCACTCGTCTCCACCCTTCCGATTCTACCGCTCTAACCGAGTTTGCTTACTCCCGGCGTATGCGCACTGATGTGACCTGAGCCCCGCAGATGCGCTTATTGGCAAATCCATTGCCCGCCAATGTTTGCACCACCGGCTCGGTTGAGCTCATGGTCAAGACCGAACCTTCTGGACCGATCTGTCCCTCAAACTCGATGCCGGTTAACGTATACGACTCATCGGCCGCCTTGCAGCTCATGTGCTGGACGAAGCTCCTATCTCGGTGGTTTACCGAATATGTCCCGGTGCAGTTATCCTCGAATGTGCTTACGGGACTGCTGCCTGATTGGAAAGGACCTGGGCCGGCAATGAAGATGCCGTGATCCTTTCCTGTGACATTACCGACGCCATCGTAGGTGGCAACTCCTGTCAGGTAGAGCCAGGCCGTAAACCCACTCCCCAATGTCACAAGTTGGTCGGTGAAGCCGTTGGTATCAATGACACAGGCGTTGTTTTGGCTGAATCGATACTTGCCTTTCAACAACGAGTTGGGATGGCCACGTTCGTCGTCGGCCATGGCCGGCCCTGCCGACAGAGAGACAAGACAAGCCGCAAACATATAAGCGATAAGCCGTTGAGTGCGCATGGGTGATTCCTCCTTTGTTTGCGCGGCCTATTCTCGAACCGGGGGCTGGCCGCAGTGCCCTCCAGTTTTCTGTATCATGTGAGGATGCCGCAGCTCTTTTTCAATCATCGGACAAAGTCTGTCCCAATCCGCAGATGCTCAAGTAATTGAGCAAGATGTGGGCCGGGTCGTTGATGGAAAAAAAGTGTGCCCTCGAAGCCGACAGGAGTATTTCATTGGCAAGATCGGTTTCTACTGAATCTATTTGAGTACTGGTGCGTATCAAATCCGATCCAAAGGAACCAGGCTGATGAGGAAGACAGGAGATTGGGGTAAGTGCCGTGCAGAAGAAAATGACAAGCCCATGCTGCTGTCTGTGAACAATCGTTCACAATCCATGAGCGATCGTTCATAAGATCCTCGTGCACAATGCGCGTATTTGCTTTGTGGAAACTCAGTGAGGTTATGATTTATCTGATGGGTTGTGCTTTGGAGATTGTGGTCCGGTCATCTCACTCTCAAGTTTTCGCAACCAACGATAGGTCCGCCCAAGAACCTTGGCAGCTCGGCTCTTGTTGCCGCCATATTCGGCGACGGCGCGGCGCGTGATGGTCCATTCGAGGTAGTTCAAGAGTCCGGTGAGCGATCCTCGCGTCTCTAGGGTTTTAAGCAGCGCACTCCAGTCAACATGGTCCACTAACTCGGCAAGATCGAGCGAGGGTGCCGATTCCGTGGTCGAACGTAGATTGGTCGGGAGCAGGTCAGGAGAGATCCATTTCTTGCCTTCCGGCGTCAACGTCACGGCGCGCTCCATGACATTCTCTAACTCACGGATGTTGCCGGGCCATTTGTACGCCAAGCAGAGTTTCAATGCATCCGGAGTCAAGCCTGCGATGGATTTTCCGGTTTTCTCGGCGAATCGCTGGATGAAATGCAGAGCGAGTTCAGCAATATCTTCAGGACGTTCCCTCAAGGCCGGGACATAGAGCTGAATGACATTCAAACGATAGAACAGGTCTTGCCGAAACTGGTTTTGCTCCATCATCGCCAGGAGGTCTCGATTCGTGGCGGCGATCAGCCGGATGTTCGCTTTAAGATCGCTCGTTCCCCCGACGCGTTGAAATTCGCGCTCTTGAAGCACGCGCAAAAGTTTCACCTGCACGGCCGGAGAAATGTCGCCGATCTCGTCGAGGAACAGTGTGCCCCCCTCAGCGAGCTCGAATTTTCCTTTCTTCTGGTTTATCGCGCCGGTGAACGACCCTTTTTCGTGACCGAACAGCTCACTTTCCAAGAGTGTTTCAGGCATGGCTCCGCAATTTACAGCCACGAAACGTCGGTCCTTACGTCGGCTTAGTTGATGGATCAACCGGGCAGCGAGTTCCTTTCCCGTCCCTGTTTCTCCGGTCACCAATACGGTGGTGTCCGAGGGAGCGATGGTTCTGATCAGTGAAAGCAAATCTAAAAGCGGAGCGCTCTTTCCGATAATGCCGCCGGTTTCTTGCTGCGCAGATAGCTCCTGCTTCAACTGTATATTCTCCTGCGCCAGTTCCACATTGCGGAGGAACATGGTGAGTATGTGACGATGTGTCGTCTGTAGGTTTTTCAAATGGGTGAAGAGTTGATGTGCGAAGGCACGCCGATCCGTCAAGAATTGCGAGCGGCCAGCCGTAGCGGCGTCATTCGCACGCAGATGGCTGTTCGTCCAACGCAGGCGATAATGTGTATAGGGCGCGTTGTATATCGAGCCGGCCTTGATCGTGGTGCTGAGTGATCCAGCCGAGAGGGTGCCGCCACGTTCGATGCGGAGAGCGGTGCAGTGATCGTTCTGCTTGGGGAGGTGTGTCTTGTAGCTTCGGGCCGGCTCCTCGACCGTCCAGACCGAGAGCTGGCCCTGTGCCTCAAGAGTGGCGACCAGTTGCTCATCGTAACCATGCGGAGCGGGAATAGGATCGGCTTTGACGGGAATCAATGTATGAACGAGAGGAATCGTTCGCCCCACGATTACGACTTCGCCCGTCGATCGTCGGGTTACAGTGAACCGATCGTTCTTCGTGGTCATGTCGTAGGCGTCGCCGAACTCATTGACCAGAGTTTCTAAGCGAAGTTGTGAGTAGACCTCTTCGCAGGCGGCGGTTTCGACAGAGGGGTCCAGTTTCGCAGTGCCTTCGAGATTGCCTTGCACCAGACGCATATTTCCAAGTCCTGGATCGACCGGCGGCAGGTTTCGTGACAGAATGTGCAAGGTCTGTGTTTCACCCGGACAGACAAAGGATTGGAGTTGTAGGTAATTGGTATAGGCTGAGGCCCAGTTGCCGATGGAACGAAAGACCGACTCTACGTCGTTGAGGAGAATCGCAATCGTTTCAATAAGTGTCGGGGTCTTCGTCTTGACGGTTTCATAGTAGGCCAGAGCAGCCAGATAGGTGAAGTCTTTTTCGCCGGATGCCAACTCACAGGCCTTGATTACCTCACGAAAAACCGAAGCAGGGACCCAATTGCTTGCATCGGTCAAGAACGCACGGGCATCCTGAATTTCCTGGAAAGATTCTGCTGCCCCCATAACCCGATGGAAGTCTACTTTCGATGCCTGTTCCGGGTAGTGAGCTTCGAGATAGCGGATGAGTATCCCGCTTTGCAGGCAGGTGATCCAAGGTTGGATAGTCATGGCGCTCCTCAAACCGGTTTATGCGCCTGAATCCTGCGCGGAGTCTTAGCACAGCAGGAGCGGAATAAAAAGATGGCAAAGGCTAGGACTGAGGTGGAGGAACCGGCAACCCTTCCATTTCCATAATCCGCAGCGCGTTAGTCGTGGGACAGGGACCAGGCCTGAGCTTGTAGTCAAAGTGGAGCGCGCCTGCTACTACCGTTTCCTGGAAGTGGACGTTCCGCAATTTAGGCACCGTCTTGTCGAGATCAGTCAACTCCAGATCGTGAGTGCTCACTAAGCCGAAGCCATGGCCTTGCGAGAGCGCAGAAATATAGGAACGGCTTCCGATCAACCGTTCACGATTGTTGGTCCCTTTGAAAATCTCGTCGATCAGAAAGAGTACCGGTGCTCCGGATCGATCCTTCGCCTCGTCGAGCAGGCCTTTCAATCGTTTCACTTCGGCATAAAAAAAAGACAGGCCTGCCTCCAGGGAGTCGTCTACGCGGATACAGGTCGCGAGGCGCACCCAGCTCCACTCGAGTTGATCAGCGCAGACGGGGGCTCCTGCCTGGGCGAGGCACAGATTGATGCCCAGAGTTCGCAGGAAGGTGCTTTTCCCTGACATGTTGGATCCGGTCACCAGGACGACGGTTCCCAATGTCTCGAGGGCGAGATCGTTGTGGACGCGGTGTGTCTCAGGAATCAGCGGATGGGCCAGGCCTGTGGCTGAGAGTCTAGCCTGGGTTCCGTTGCGCTGGGGATCGGCGGTGAGAGGGTTCGGCCAGCGATAGGACGGATGGAGCGCGGCAAATGTGGCGAGCGCCGAGGCAGCCTCGACCTCGGCCAGTCGATCCAGCCAGGTCGGCAGGTGGGCAGCCGCTTGAGCCTGAATCTGTCGGAGTCGATAGGTGAACCACAGGTCCCAGGGGCAGAGAGCGTTGACGATCAGATGGATGACCGGATGGGCCTTGACGCTGATCGCATGCAGGGTGCGGGCCGCTTTCCGGACGAGCTGGGGCGGATTCATGCCTGGTGCACGCAGCGGCGCCCACAGGCCGGCGAGCGCCGCGTGGCGGGGCTGGGTGTGCCGTTCGACAAAGCCGAGCACGGCTCCCAGTTTCTCCAGTTCAAAGTGCACACCCACCGCATGTTCCAACAACTCTTCACCTTGATCGGTCCAGAAATAGATCAACGCATAGGCCGCGAATGACCACATCCAATAATTCGGAAGCCAGTCGAGCAGCGCACCCAACCCGAGCGCGATTGTTGTGGCGGCGAGCAGAGTCTGGATCGCCAAGATGGTCGTGAGATTGGGGAATCCCACCGCATGTTGCATGACGGCTTCCAGCCGTCGACCGTTGATTTCCTGTTCGCCGATGAGCTGGGCTTCAAGCCCCAGCCGATCGCGAAAGAGCGATCGCGGAATGAGTTCCTGTACGAGGCGACGGCGCAGGAGCCACTGGTCAGGTCCCGGAGGCTGTTCAAGGAGCCACGATGCCAGCCGCGCCTGTCCATGCGAGGAGATGGTGGTATCGAGCAGATGAAGGAGCGAGTGGGGGCCGATCAGGTCCAAGTCTTTAGCATAGGGATGTTGGTCAGGGGCGCTCGATGGATGAGAGGGAATGTTCCCCCAATCCAGCCGGAGGCGAGCAAGGTGCGCGAGCTTGATCTGTTTCCAGAGACGAAGCCGGTGCAAGCGAGTTTCGAGCCTGTTATGATAAATTGCCACAATCAGAAACAGGACGACAAACGCGATGAGCGTCCCATTCCCGGCTTGATACCAACCCATTTTATAGATGACTATCGTACAGATCGCTCCGACGATGAACAGGATGAGACGCCAGCGGCTGAATTTTGAACTGGCGGCGGTAGCCAGGGCTATCACGCGGTCGAGTTTCTCCGCCAGGCGTGTCAGCGCGTGGGCTTTTGTCATAGGTGTCAAGGGCTGCTTCTGGAGCATAGTGCCGACCTTACTGGATGGGGGAGAGTGCGTCAACTCTCGTTCGTCATGATGTCCGAGGGATGGATCGATGTGCAGATTCGGACCGCTGTCGATGCGGCTGAGTTGCTCGGCATGCTGGCTGATCCCGCGATCCAAGGGGGATGGGAGGAGAATGGGCTTGTCCATCTCTATTGGCCGAAAACACTGTGGAGCATGGAGGCACATACACGTCTGAACAGGGCGTTGCAGGGACTCGCCCCGGACACTTTTACGGGGAGCGAGATACGTGTTGAGGAATTGCCTGATCAGGATTGGAATCGGCAATGGGCTCGGTCGGTCAAGCCGATTCGGATCGGACGGCGGATTGTGATCAGGCCGAGTTGGGAGCCGGTGGCGCTACAGATTGAGGACATTGAGATCGTGCTCGATCCGAAGCAGGCGTTCGGTACGGGTCATCATGCGACGACCAGGATGCTGTTGGAGCGGCTTGAGGATCTCATCCACGGCGGTGAATTTGTGCTGGATGTGGGGGCGGGGAGCGGCATTCTGGCGATGGTCGCGTTGCGGCTTGGGGCTGCCTCTGCCCTCGGAGTGGAATGTGACCCTGTGGCCGTGGAATGCGCAAGAGGCTATGCCACTGAGAACGGGCTTGGAGATCAGCTCAAATTGAGGTGCGGAACGCTCATGGAAATTGACCGACAAGGCGCGCTGCGGCCGGATCTGGTTCTCGCCAATCTCGATCGCCATACGCTCTTGTTGTTATGCGATGAATTGGGGCGGTACGTGAATCACGGCGCGCGGCTTTTGCTGTCCGGCATTTTGCTCGATCAAGAGCAGGAGATTATCGAGGCGTTCTCCAGGGTCGGCGCTCTGTTATCCGGACGGCGTGAACAAGAGGGTTGGGTGGCGTTGGAATTGCTAATGATCGAATCCTGTGAAGGAGTAGGCGCATGACTGACACCGGACGACCGCCCTATCCCCACCTGTATCAGATTAACGTGTCAGATGGTGGAGTGCCTAAACATCCGGTTCTGGAGGCGGTTATTGCCACAAATGGTGTCGTGGGCGACCGGCAAGAGAATCTCAAATTCCACGGCGGGCCGGATCGGGCTCTTTGTCTGTACTCGCAAGAGCTGATCGAACAGCTGCAGGATGAAGGCCATGCGATCGAGGCCGGTTCCTCTGGAGAGAATCTGACGATCGCCGGACTTGACTGGGAGAAGCTGAAGCCTGGCGACCAATTACAGGTTGGGCCAGAGGTCCAGGTCGAGATCATGAGCTATACGACTCCCTGTGATAAGAATGCCCGGTGGTTCATGGACGGGGACTACAAGCGCGTCTCCCACAAAAAGAATCCAGGCTGGAGTCGGCTCTACGCGAAGGTTCTGCGTGAGGGCTTGGTAAGACCGGGAGATGCAGTTACGGTCATGAAGGGGACCTCATGAAACGGACGCTTGAGCCTGAGCTGATGGATGACCTTGACCAGGCGCTCGCCTATGAAGGGGCGGATTTCGAAACAGAGAATCGGGGATTCGTCGATCGTTTCCGGGAACACTTTCCGGAGTTCACCGAGGGCCATATACTCGACCTGGGGTGTGGTCCTGGCGATATCCCTGTCCGATTCGCACGGGCGCTTCCCGCTTGTCGCATTACCGCGGTCGATGCATCGGGACCGATGATGAAACTCGCAGGCGAGGCAGTGAAGCAGGCTGGTTTGGCTGACCGGATTATCTTATGTTGCGAACGGTTTCAGGACATTTCTCTGGCCGAACCGGTTGATGCCGTAGTTTCCAACAGTCTCTTGCATCATGTGCCAAATCCCTTGCAGTTCTGGTATCGGCTGCGGCAGTTGGTGAAGCGAGCCTCTCCTGTGCTCGTGATGGATCTTCTCAGGCCGGATTCGCAAGAGGCGGCGCAGGCCATCGTGCAGCACTACGCGGCGCAGGAGCCGGAGATATTGCGGCGTGATTTTTTCTGCTCCCTGTTGGCATCATTCACCGAAGATGAAGTGGCGGCGCAGTTAGCGGAGATGAATTTGAGCCGACTGGTTATTGATGTGGTGGATGATCGGCATTGGGTTGTCAGTGGAATCATCCATTAAGGGCAGGATGCTGAAAAAGGCCACCAACTTTGTTCTCAGCTCGACAAAATCCTCAACGTAGCCCACCGGGGAAGAGCTGGTCTGCCAGCTCGGGGCGGGCGGGTGAGAATGCTACGCCTCCGGTTTTCTCTCGCCTGCGGCCGCGTTGGATGGCCTTTTTGAGCATCCTTATCCTACTAAAAACAATCACTTCAGTTCATCTCAGCGAGGCTCAACTTGATAGGCTCAGAAAGTCCAAAGCATTGGACGCGGCAGCTGTTGTTGAAACTCCTATGGTTGAGATTCCAGCCGGTGAGTTTGCAATGGGATCAGATGGGGTACGAGCATTGGAGGATGAACGCCCTGTGCATCGGGTGTGGCTCGATGGATTTTCAATGGACCTCCACGAGGTGGCAACGGCGCAGTACGCGGAGTTTCTCACCGCGACACAACGTCCCGTGCCCTGGCAATGGAACAGCGTGGATCTGACGCAGCATCGCGATCGTCCGGTGATCGGCGTGGACTGGTCTGACGCCGATGGCTATTGTCGGTGGAAGGGGAAGCGACTCCCCACCGAAGCGGAATGGGAAAAGTCGGCTAGGGGAACGGATGGACGGTTGTACCCCTGGGGGAATCAGTTCCCACGAAATGACCTCGCGAATTTCGCCTTAGGAGCACGGTTCAGCTACAGTCAGGTCTTGATGCCAGTGCAGTCCTATGAGCAAGGCAAGAGTCCATACGGGCTCTATCACATGGCCGGGAATGTCTGGGAGTGGGTGCAGGATTGGTACGCCGTGAACTACTACGAAGTCTCACTGGAGCGAAATCCACAAGGACCAGAAGAGGGGCAATTCAAAGCGCTCCGCGGTGGATCTTGGTCCGACCTGCCGAAGTATCTCCTCACCTATGGGCGATTCAAGCTGCCTCCGGAAACGCGGAATAGTTATACGGGCTTCCGCTGCGCCAAATCCTGACAGGATGCTCAAATAGACGATCCAACAAGGCCGCAGGGAGTCAGGCGACTGAGGCGTACCCTTGGGGTACGTCGCAAGGAGACAGACGACTGAGAACGACGTTGGGCGTCTATTTCAGCATCCTGCTAGAGATGGGTAACGAGCCAATCAGCGATCGATCTGGTCATCTGATGAAAGTCGTCTCCTCGAGTGAATTGGTGATCGGCGTCTGGCAGGAGGATCAGCCTCTTCGGGCCTCTTAGCGCGTCATGCAAGCGCCGGCTTTGATGGAGGGGAACACATTCATCCCGTTCGCCCTGGACGATCAATGTCGGTACGGTGATTTGTTC
>JACAFD010000120.1 GCA_013388555.1 Nitrospirota bacterium
GGGAAATACGTTGCAATCGTCACGGCTCAGGCACACGTTCGCCTCGCGCCTCGCCATGTCGGGCGCAGACCTCCGCACGATTCAAGAATGCAGCGGCTGGGCCGATCTGTCCCTCGTCGCCGGTCATAAGACCAGCGCCCTCGAACGAATTGCCGGAGAATTTCATAACGGGATTCACAACAGCCCTGTTTCTGGCGAAGTCGTGAACCTTGCAGAACGGCTGGTAAGTGTGTGATTATACGCGGTCTTTCGGCCCACGGAGAGGTGCGAGAGTGGCCGAATCGGGCAGTCTCGAAAACTGCTGTCCTGGCAACGGGACCGTGGGTTCGATCCCCACCCTCTCCGCCAATTTTTGACAGGTAAACTCTTTACCTGCTGGCCCTTCACATGCACCACCCACGGACAGTTTGGATACTCACGGCTTCTGCAATGCGTGGAATGACCCGGCAGGGCAGCTAAGCCGATCAATGGTTGGGTTGGGCCTACCGGCAGAGCGATTGGCTGGACCTGCAACGGATGGGGAAGACTCTTCCGAGGATGAATCTATTGTGGCCTGTTGATTGCGAAGGGTTAAAGGATCCACGACATAACGAGAATGATGACGGACCACAGCATGATGGAAAGTCCAAATCCCAAGATGATTCCCTTCGCGGGACCAAGGGAATCAACTTCGGATTCCCCCCCAGGAATGTCCCATACTGTAACTGGCGCAAGAGAGGAGGTCCGAGCCTTGGTGCCTTGGGTGGCGCCAAAACTTTGATTATCAACAGCCAAGTTACCCCATGATTGAGGATACTTCCGTGTTACTTGTTTGTGTTTGACGTTCATCACTGTCCCTCCCTCAGAAATTTACCTCCTGCTGTCGAGTGCCTATCACAGCGTTGGGTGACATCGGGAGTCTCTCGGCCGGTCTCTCTTAGGCCGCGAACTTATGGAATGACTCCATTTCAAGATGGACGTTTCCTCATCTTGAGAGTCCGATTTGCTACCTGGAAGCACCAGCCCCTCTCCCACCGCATCAGGCGATTCCGGTGAATCATGGAGTCGTGGACATGGGCGTAATTTACACACCGTTTGCTGGACCTTGCCCTCTCTCCATATTCGTTATCATCGTCCAGGAAGTGGGCAGCTACCATACGGCCTCTGTAGCCTGAACAGTTCATGCTGTCTTTCCTTGAGTCACGCCATGAAGGTGGTTACTCATGCAAAGAGACTACCGCGAGTCATGGCCAAACACCATAACTCTAAATGGGGCACTCAGCCCCCCAAAGCGGTACCTCAGAAATGCCTTCTGGATGCAAAAGAGTAGCGTGTCTCTAGCGGATTGAGCGAGGCCCTCCAGGAAGCGCAATGAGCAGATACCATGCTAGATGCATAATTTTTGTGCGGGACATGTGGAAGAATCCAAAAGGACCCTTAGCTGTGGATAAGTATTGTGATCTAGGGTTGCCCCCTGGGTGTTCGGGCAAGTGCATCAGTACCAACCCATCGCGAATACCAGAGTCAATAGTAAATGTAGATTATTCCCCAGATTACTTATATGACCACAAGATATAGGGGGTGGCATTTGTGAGCCCCAATGCCCAAAAAATAGGCACCGTGCTATCTGGAAGGCTGCTTCAGCCTATCCTGCACTCCGACGCAATGTTATACACAAGATTATCCCCAGAAGATGGGGACTACCCAATCTAGTGGCAAACGTGACGATGCACTGAGAATGCCAGGTGCGGAGCTCATGGCTGGCAGTGGTTTAAGAGCCTGAGTAAGCCTTAGCCCTTTCGAGGGTGGTCATCTCCCCGCGAAAGCTGCATAGATTTCTGGGATCTTCAACAGTACTTTTACAACAAGAAGCAGGATTCATGGGGCGTCTGGGTAGCGTTGCGCCATAGACAAATCCTGTGGAGGTTTCTAAGCGCACAATCACCAAGAGAAGGGGTCCATCATGAATCATACGGTCCTCCATGACGTCCGGGGTGGTTTTTTTCTGATGGTGGGCTTGGCCACATTGGCCTTCATCTGTGCTGTAGCCGCACTAAGTGCCGTCATGCGCCCGGCTCGATGGGTTGATCGCAAGCTCGTCCAATTCTAAGCGGCGTAGTCCTCATTCATGATCCCCGAGTCCGGCACCGGTCCGCTTCACACACCTACCACCACCCTGGAAGACACAGGGCGTGGATAAGGCGAGGCGGGGATGCGTGTACAGACATCGGATTCCCATCAGCCTACCCCACCTCGCCAGTCTCGCTTGATCTCTGCGCCTTTTCCATCAATGCGCGCCGAAGCTCCACCATCGCCAAGGTATCTCGTGCACAGTATCGCAGCAAGGCCTCCTCAATCGCCACTCGCTCCACCCAATCCGTCTCGACAAAGACCATACGGTAGTACTCACTGGCCGCATGTCCTCCTTCTTTGATCGCCAGGTCGTGATATCCCAACGAGGGGATAAGCGCGGGAAGTACTTCTTTCAATGAGTAAGAGCCCTTAAAGAGTGGGTGATAGTAATGATCGCGCACGATTGGATGCAGATCCCAGATACGCTGCACGAGTGCTCGGAGAGCCGTTCGCAACGCAGGAAGCGCCTCAGCTAACTGCTCGATTACAGACTTTTCATAGGGCGAGTACACACAAATGCTCCCTTTGCTTCCAAGCGATTCCAGCAGCGACTCGGCAAGGACCTTCCGAGGATCATTCAAGTTCTTGTGCAGAAACTCATCGTGGTGCAGTTCGCCGGTTGCCTGCTCAATATGATTCGACCACTGAACCGGTAAGGCTTGATAGGGTCTCGTCTCCAAGAACCGAGGCACCGGCAGCATTACTGTTTCAAAATCGAGGTGATGGACCGGATATTGCACTGCCCTCAGTACAGGGCCGAGCTTCGGGGACACCCACTCGACATTCTCCTTCACACGCCGCTGGACCGGAGACAGCTTCGCACCAGCTGGTATCTCGTCGATCGTCGTCACCCCCTGTTGAGTCAAGTGATCGACCACCTGTTTCGATCCCGGCAAGTAATGAATCCACCGAGCCGGCTTGTCTTTGGTGCAATGTTCCCAGAACGGGCAATCGTAGGGTGTATGACAATGCCGATCCGGTTCAACGGCAGGAGGTTCCGTCTGGACTAACATACGATTCATCTCGGCCAACCGCCTAGGCACCACAGCCCGCCGTTGAGCTACAGCGTCTGACAGGTCCTGAATCGTAAACAATTCGATTAGATCGATCACTCCATTTCGGTACAGATACCCGGTATTGATATGCATGAGGCAGACGGACGCGAGCGTCAGGCCCGCACCTAATATCACTTCGCTTTGAACGGCGAGATCTTCAAGATGCACGTCTTTGACCTTGGTTGATGACTTGACCTCAATCAGACGCCAGCCACAGAACTGTCCATCTTCTGTCAGAACACGCTCCAACACATCTGCGCGAATCAGCACCCCATCATGCAGAAATGCCCCTTCGAAGATTGCCGGCACAGCGAGGTCCTGGACCAGTGCAGCCGTCTGCTCAAGCGCTGCTTCTGACTGGCGATAACCAGCTGTCACCAAGCTGCCGCCGGGGAAGCGGCTCCGTGCCAATTCTCCAACTTCTGTTCCCATATCGAACATCGCCTGAGTAGTCGCATCCGGCTTAGTCGCGAGAGAGGGATGATGGACTTCGAGATAGAGTCGTTTGTGACATTGAAGACCGGAGAGGAATTTTGACTTTGACAGGCGCGAGGCCTTAGGAGGAAGAAGGGATGGGAGATCGCTGAGTTCGGCCATGATGAGATGACCCTAAACGGCCAGACCGGCATTTGTCCAGCCCGCTAGCCTCGCGAGACAGGCGAGAGGGATTGATCTTGTCTATTGAGTTTGTTTTGTTTATCTGGTTGGTCTTGTTTAACCAAACAAACGAGACAGCAAAATAAACCAAATAACGGTCTGCCTCATCCTGCTAGGATGGTCCGCTCATGGCGTCCCGCATCGCACAGATCAGAAATTCGGTCCTGACCCTTGCCTTACCAGTCACGGTCAGCACCCTGCTCCAACGTACCGAGGGCATCGCCGCCGTCTTCCTCGTCGGCGGTCTCGGCGCCACATCCATTGCAGCCGTCGGATTGGGCCAGTTGCTGGCCTTCATAGCCACCACACTCGTTTCCGGACTATCGGTTGGTGCGAATGTCCTCATTGCCCAACTCTGGGGCGCTCGCCGAACCAAAGACGTCGGGGAAGCTGCGTCCCACCTCCTGGGATTAGCAGCCATCGTATCCTGCATGCTCATGGCACTCGGATGGTCCCTGAATCGTGTCATCATGGAGCTGCTGGGCGCAGAGAACGGCGTCATCGCACTGGCCCTTCCCTATTCGAACTTCATC
Organism: Nitrospirota bacterium; assembly: GCA_013388555.1. GTDB lineage: Bacteria > Nitrospirota > Nitrospiria > Nitrospirales > Nitrospiraceae > Palsa-1315. Next base: position 4,358 of record JACAFD010000120.1, read on the forward strand.
TTCCTGGTCATTCCCTGCACGATCTTCTTGCAGGTCCTTTCATCAATCATGCAAGGCACCGGAGACACGAAGACTCCGATGTACGCCTTGATCGCAATAAATCTCCTATATCTGACGATCGCCTACCCCCTGATCTACGGACTCTGGGGCTTCCCTGCCTGGGGCATTACAGGAGCCGCCGTTGCAACGGGGCTTGCGGAGGGAACAGGCGTGGCCTATCTCCTTTGGGCCTGCCGAAAGCTCTTCAAGAAATCTCTCAAGGTAAGACGCGATCTTCTTCGCTCCACCTGGCAGATCGGAGCGTCGGTCTCAGGCGAGCGGATGTTCCAACAGACGGGGATTATCCTCTACACCAAGATCGTCCTGCTGTACGGCACCGTGACCTATGCCGCACATCAAGTCGGCCTGTCCATCGAATCGTTGTCGTTCCTACCGGGCTATGGCTTCGCGATCGCGGCAGCCACGATGGTGGGCCAGAGTATCGGCGCGGGGAAATATGTCCGGGCCAAACTCGAAAACTGGGAAGCCAACCGCCTGGCCACGATAGCCATGGCTGCAATGGGTGTCCTCTTCTTTTTCTTTCCTTACCTACTTCTACGCGCCTTCACCAATGACGACGCTGTCGTCGAACTCGGAACGATATTCCTGCGCGTCGTTGCTATCTTACAGATTCCGCTCGCGCTCACCATGGTCCTGGCTGGATCATTGCGTGGCGCCGGCGATACCAGGTTCATTATGGTGACGACGACGATCGGCATGTGGGGAGTCCGCATACCTCTGGCGGTCATCGCAGGCCCCTGGCTCACACTCGATGTGCTATTCGTCTGGAGCGCTATGATCGCAGATTGGACAGTCAGAATGGGGTTACTGCTTTGGCGCTACCGTTCGGAACGGTGGAAAGCGATTCAGGTGATTCGCTGAGCACAGAGTTTGAAGTTCGAGGCAAAGGCTGAGAGCATGCGGCGGGATTTTTCTTATTGCATTCAATATTAAGTTATTAGTACGTTATCACAGATGACAACCAAGGCACCAAATGGCGCCTACTAGCTGGAGCCGGACGCAGTTTCTATTCTGCCCGGATTACGGCACTCGTACCAAAACCATCACATCGGGAGGGAGACTACTATGAAAACGAAAGCGATTTTCTACCATGCGGGCTGTCCGGTATGCGTCGCGGCTGAACAGAGCGTCGCCAACGCCCTGGATCCGGCAAAATATACCGTAGAAAGCGTCCATCTCGGCACAAGCAAGGGGCGGGTCAAAGAAGCGGAAGCGGCCGGAGTCAAGTCAGTCCCGGCGCTGGTAATGAATGGCGCGGCGTTTCACATTAACTTTGGCGCCGGCATTGACGCATTGAAGTAACCGTGATCTGACGGCCAGGAGTACAGGGGGCGTGTCATGAGGCACGCCCCTTTTTTTCCACCCAACAGGCTCACTCAGCGGTCGATATGCGAGCATCGCGAGTGCCTGGCACTGTAAGCTCGGAGTTAGGGTTGCGATGCCATCTGTGACATGGCCGCCTCGGGGGTTTCGGCCTGAACAGTGCCGAGCATCTGGAATCCGCGCCGGGCAAGATTCTTCTCCCGCCACTTGTTTCCTTTGAGACCAGGTATCAGGCCGAGAGCAAGATACCCCGCGACGAGAAGAAGATAGACCAGAGCCTGGGCGCCGCCTGGTTCGGACATGTCAACAACAGTCTCGATCAGTGACAAGGCGAAATACATTGCGACCCAAACACCAGACAGGCCCCATAGCTGCTTGAGAAGCATCCATATCGGGCCGGCTGATGCTGCCGGCCAGGAGAACCCGACCTTCACAGCTTCGAGGCCTTGGATGGGGTGCCGGTACACATTAAATGTCTTCATGCTCCCACCCTTGAAGGGCCCAACGGTTGCGACTCAGCCGCGTGCGGCCATTCGTATTCTCCTCCCCATTTCCATGCTTAGCCAAGCAAGGGCATGAGGAGCTTTTGACTGCGGCCGTCGAGCGAGGCCCTTCTTAGGGCGCGCACTCCGGGAGCAAGGAAAGCTCCTCATGTCCTTGCGTCACACCTTCGAAGACCGCGCGTTCCGCGAGCAGGAGGACGACCAGGCTAACTCTCTTCCTGCTAGCAATTCTTTGGCCGCGTATCCCTTCCACTTCCAATCGTCACCTCGATTCTCGCCACCCCCTTCACGTTGGCGCACAGATCGCCCAGCCCTGGGGTGACTAATCGAAAGGGCCCGCCCTTCGATTCCGGCAACGGTGCTCCATCAAGCTCATAGACCAACACCCCGAATGATTTTGCCTGCTCCAGCGTGAGACAGGCTGAATACTTTCCGTCTCCCGAATGGACTGTGACATGATCGGCCTTGACCGCCAAGGCCGGCACATCGAGCAGGGCTTTGAGGCGAATCCCTTTGCCCTGCATGCCTGCCATCACCGTCGAAATATTGAGCTGCTGTTCTGCCGATAACGACGCGATCGCTGCACGGTCCAGTGAGACAGGCTGCACCACAGCCCCCTCGATCCGCACGATGCCGGGACCGGTTCGATCCTGCTCGGTGATGGTCTTGATTACAGCGGTCAGCATGTCGTTCAGCGGCGTCGGAATGCCGAACTGCCGTCCGAGCTTCGCCACATACCCGTTTAAAAAGTCGATCTCGGTCGGCCGACCGGCCTTCCAATCGTCATACATCGAGGTATGGATATCCCGAATCTCTTGGGTCCAGCGCACCACCTTGTCTGCCATGTCAGCGGCGAGCGGTACCTTTGCTGTGGCCGCCACTGCTACGATCTCACCCACGATCTGGTGAATCACGCGCAGCATTTCTGGATGATCGAGTGCCTTGGCCACCTTATCGTCGATCATCACGGTCAGAGGATTGAAGACGCAATTCCAACAGAGCTTCTCCCACTTGCTGCGCCGGATATCATCGGTCAACTGGCAAGGAATCCCCGCCTGCTTAAACAGATCCGCGATAGCTAGTAGGCGAGCGCTGTGATGCCCCATCATCTCTCCGATAGCCACAGCCCCCTTCTTATAATGGTCGATGACGCCCGGTTCCGCGATCTTGGAATAAATATAGGCAATACCTCCGACAACACAATCCCGATGAAATCGCGCCACGATACGGTCTTCCGTATCGACCCCATTCTGCAGGGTCAAGATGACGGTCCGATCAGTCAGGACCGGCTCGATTTGTGTGAGTACCTCATCCAGATCATAGGCCTTGACAGAGAGGATGATCAGGTCTGGCCTCGGAAGATCCCGCGGATCTGCTGAAGCTGATGGATGCACCGTGAAGGAGCCCTGGGCACTTCGGATCGTGAGGCCATTTTGCTTCACGGCTGCGAGCGTCTTGGGCCGCAGCAGGAATGACACCGAGAGATTGGCTTTCGCTAATTGTGCCCCGAAAAACCCGCCGACCGATCCAGCTCCCACCATGAGAATCTGTTTCATCATGCACCTCACATACATAAGGGAGGCGTACTATACCACGCAGATTCGTTGCCTCGAAATACAGTACAATCAGCCAATTCGACCATGGCTACTAACGATCAGATTCTTCTTGCCCGCGCACACCTTGCCTCTGCTCGGAACGTGACAATCCTCACGGGGGCCGGCATTTCTGCCGACAGTGGCGTGCCGACATTCCGCGGAGCGGACGGTTTATGGCGCAACTTTCGCGCGGAGGATATCGCAACCCCGGAGGCCTTTGAGCGGAATCCGCGGCTGGTCTGGGAATGGTACAACTGGCGACGGGAATTGATTGCCACGAAACAGCCGAATCCTGCCCACGACGCACTCGTGAAGCTTGAGCAGCAGTGGGCCGATCGCATGTGGCTGATCACGCAAAATGTTGACGGGCTCCATTGTGCCGCCGGATCACAACGACTCTCCGAGATTCACGGCAACATCTGGAAGGTTCGCTGCACAAGCTGCGGCGTGATTTCTGAGAACCGGGAGATCCCGCTTCCCATCTTGCCAACCTGCCCACTGTGCCATGCACTGCTTCGTCCCCATATCGTCTGGTTTGGGGAATCGCTCAGGGAGGAAGACCTCCGCCGCTGTAATCAGGTCATTCGTAGCTGCGACCTCCTTCTTGTGATCGGCACATCTGGAGTCGTCTATCCAGCCGCGGGCTTCGCGTCGGCCGCTAAAGACATCGGGGCACTGGTCATCGAGATCAATCTTGATAGCACCCCAAAGTCGAACCTGGTTGATCTCTCGCTGCAAGGCCGCGCGAAAGATCTGGTTCCGCTACTTCTTTGACGCCATCACTGGCAGCCTACAGAATCACCACGCTGGCCGTTGCCGTAGGATGCTCAAAAAGGCCGTCCAGCAAGGCCGCAACGAGTGAAGGCCCGAGGCGTACCCTCAGGGTACGTTGAGGGTCTGAACGATGCGAGAACGCTGCTGGCGGACTTTTTCAGCATCCTACGAGTGGAAGCAGTTCTTCCAACGTCCGTATCACAAGCCCACCTGATACCTGAGAACGCCCCGCTCGATCCAGCAACACACCGGTCAGCCCCGCCTTCGTCGCCCCCTCTAGATCGTCCCGCACACTGTCACCCACATGCATTGCTTCGTCCGGATCGAGCGCATGTTTTTCAAGGGCGATCTCGAAAATCCTCGACGAAGGCTTGGCTGCCTTGGCGAGACTTGCAATGGTTACGGTATCAAAGAACTCGTCGATTCCGAGCCCTCGCATCACAGGATAGAGCCGGGAGTCGAAGTTGGACAGGATCCCAAGCTCGAACCCCTCTTTACGCAGCCTGGTCAGGACGGCATGAGTTTCAGGAAACAGGACCCAGGAGCGAGGATCTTCAAACACTCGAAACACCCGCTCGAAGAATTCATCGAACCGCTCAAACATCCCGACGCGATAAAATACGTTGTGTACGATGTCGAACCACCAAAGCCGCTCACATTCCTTTAACCTGCCGGGATCCGTTGTGGAAAACACCGGCGGCGGCGCGTCGCGAAATGCGCGCTGAAAGGCTTGCGTTATCGATGCCTGGGAAAGAGGAGTCTGCCGAAACCCGTGCTGAACCGCATGATTCAAGTAGATCTCCGCCACTGAACCATTGACATGAAACAGCGTCTCGGCTGCATCGAAAAAGATGACGTGGATTTGGCTCTTCATCGGTTGTAGCATTCCTGCTGCGGTGTAATTGTAGTCAGTTCAAAAATCTGAAGTCAAAACGCGCATCTAATCATGCGATTTCTTGACAAAGAATATCCCCACTGTTAGCTTCGATATACTTCAACAACATTGGAGGGTTAGGTGCCTTCAACCATCTTTGTCGTCGACAGTAGTCCCGCAGTCCGCCGGCTGGTGGAGGAGATCTCAAAGCCGGAAGGATGTGATGTCGTGGGATTTCAGGATGGCCCAACAGCCTTGGAAGCGGCTCGCCGGATGAGCCCGAACCTCATCATTGCAGACTATCATTTGGAAAACATGACCTTCTCGGGGTTCTGCAAAGAAGTCCACAAGCTGGATAACCTGGCAGAAACCTATATTGTCTCCCTCACCAGCACTTCCGATCGTGTGGATGAAGCCCACCTACGTTCGCTTGGGGTGAAGGCCTTTCTCAACAAACCCTTTCAGTCTGAAAGCCTCATCGATGTGATCAAGGACCTGGAAATACAGCACGCGTCCAGAGAGAACGGAACAAAGAAGAAGTCTCGTTCCTGGCCTCCGGTCTCGAGTTCAACGGACTCCGATGATGATGCCTTCGACGAAGACAACGCAACCGAGGAAGAAGAGGAACAGGCCATCGCACAAAACCCCCAACCGAAAGCTCCCCCCGTGACTACCACCAGCGCAACACAGGCCTCAACAGCCGGCCCGGAAGAAGCGATGAAGGGCCTCTTTGGCCAACTGCTTCAGTCCATGTCGGAACGGACGGAAAAAAAGATTGTCGAGCTGCTCCCCAAGATGGTAGGGAAAGACCTTGCAGCCCTCGTGGCCAAAGCTGTGGACACAGAGGTTGGCACACAGCTGGAGACGTCCCTCTCGGAAAAGCGGCTGGCTCAGGTACTTGAGCCCTTGCTCATGACAGCCCTTCCAAAGATCCTCTCACAGCACATTCCTCTCTTTACACCCATTATTCGGCAGAGCATTTCCGAAGTTGCGAGTCCCCTGATCAAAGAACGCATCGATCAATTTGTCCGCGAAGAACTCAACGCCGTTCGCACGGCACTCGCCGATATGGTACGGGGAGAACTGGGATCGATCGAGGGGCTCGTCAAGGAAGAGATCCAACAGGCTGCCGCCAAGCAGACTTCCGGCATGGTCGAAGCACTCGTCCAGACGACGGCCCACGCACAGGTCGAACAGGCAGTCCTACACCTCGTACCAAACCTGGCCGAAGAGCAGATCAAAGCAGAGATCCAGCGCCTCACACGAGCTGCGTAGAACTTTCCCCTTACCCCTTCTTGCCCTTCTTAGCCTTCCCCCGGCTGGCTGTCACCAATGCCTTCATACGCGCAACATTCTTTCGATGCTTCTTTCTCGTTTTACGGTCTTTTTCGCGCCCTGTGGCCATAGTCTCTCCATATCGTAATAAGTGGAAGCGGGACGAGCCCTCGTCCTCGCTTTGTGCAGGTTTGTATAACATACGCCTCTCAACCCCTCAAGCTATCTATGTCTCCTGCGTTACTTTGAGAGGGCACCATCCGCATGCTAAGATGTGCCCCTCTTCTGGCAGGATGCTGAAAAAGTCTGCCAGCTTCGTTCTCGGCTCATCGAAATCCTCAACGTACCCAGAGGGTACGCCTCCGGTTTCGACTCGCCTGCGGCCTTGCTGGACAAACTTTTTGAGCATCCTGCTGGAACTATTCCTGGTTGTGCCACACCTTCGGACCGTGAAGGGTTCGGTTCCACCATGGTTTTCCTGTAGCCTGCTAGAACACTATGCCTAAATGAGCACTCCCCAACTCGATAAAATCTACGACCCCAAGGCGGTCGAAGCACGTTGGTCTCAGATTTGGAACCAGCAAGGGTATTTTCATGCCTCGCCGACCCATTCCGGCCAACCCTACTGTATCGTGATTCCCCCACCGAATATCACAGGCTCACTCCATGTCGGCCATGCGCTGAACCATTCGATACAGGACATATTGATACGCTGGCGACGCATGCAGGGCCTCAACGTCCTCTGGCTGCCAGGCACCGATCATGCCGGGATTGCCACGCAAAACGTCGTGGAAAAACAGCTCATGGCCGAAGGTCTTTCCCGGGAATCCCTTGGACGCGAACGATTCATTGAGCGTGTCTGGCAATGGAAAGCCGCCTCTGGGGATACCATTATCCGTCAACAGAAACGACTGGGAGAGTCCTGCGACTGGGACCGACTTCGCTTCACTATGGATGAAGGATTGTCGAAAGCCGTCCTGGAAGTCTTCGTCCGATTGCATGAAGAAGAATTGATCTATCGAGGCGAGCGGCTGATCAATTGGTGCCCGCGTTGCCTGACGGCTCTGTCGGACATCGAGGTCGAGCACGAAGAAATCAAAGGGAAACTGTGCTCCATCGAATACCCGCTCGAACAGGACCCCGCGATTCGCCTCACTGTCGCAACCACAAGACCGGAAACCCTGTTCGGCGATAGTGCAGTGGCAGTCCACCCGGAAGATCCCCGGTACAATCGATTGATCGGTCAACGAGTCCGCCTCCCTCTCACACACCGCACGATCCCGATCGTGGGCGATGCGATCCTCGTCGACCGCGAGTTCGGCACCGGTGCCGTCAAGATCACACCGGCACACGACTTCAACGACTTTGAAGCGGGCGAACGGCATGGATTGCCGCGATATTCCATCTTCGATCACCAGGCCTTGCTTGATCCGGAGAGGCTCAAAGCCGCCGGTGTCGAACAAGCCCTCATTGATGCAGTCGCAACCCTTCCCGTCACTAAGGCACGACCCAAGATCGAGCAAGTGCTGAAAGACCGAGGACTGCTGACGAAAGTCGACGACCACAAGATGTCGATCGGGAAGTGCTATCGCTGCAAAACTGTGGTCGAGCCCTATTTGTCCCCTCAGTGGTTCGTAAAGATCAAACCCCTGGCCGAGCCTGCAATCCAAGCTGTCGAAGACGGACGTATCCGAATTATTCCAGATGGATGGACGAACAATTACCTCGGGTGGATGAGGGATATCAAAGATTGGTGCATCTCACGTCAAATCTGGTGGGGGCATCAGATTCCTGCCTGGTACTGTCGACATTGCAACACGGAGTCGCTGGTCGAGACAGAACATAGGATTCCAGGCGTCACATACGGACCTGGGCACACTCCCAAGCGTCTTGTTATCCTTTCCACGGCCAAGCCGATCGTCGCGAAGCAAGCGCCTGCATCCTGTCCCCTGTGCAACGGAACTGAGCTCATTCGCGACCCCGACGTCCTGGATACCTGGTTCTCTTCCGCCCTCTGGCCTTTTTCTACGCTGGGATGGCCTAACCACACGCCAGAGTTGAAGACCTACTATCCGACTTCAACCCTCGTCACCGGACTCGACATTCTGTTTTTCTGGGTCGCACGCATGATCATGATGGGTCTGAAATTCATGGGCGATGTCCCCTTCCGTGACGTCTACATCCATGCCCTGGTACGTGATGCCGAAGGGCAGAAAATGAGCAAGTCGAAAGGCAACGTCATCGATCCCCTGCATGTGATGGAGCAGTTCGGCACCGACGCGCTCCGTTTCACGCTCGCATCGATGGCCTCGCCGGGGCGCGACATCAAACTTGCGGAGGAACGGATCGAAGGCTACCGCAATTTCGCGAACAAGATTTGGAACGCCGCTCGCTTCAGCCTCATGAATCTCGATGGGCCACGGGCGGTTACAATACCCTCTGAACGGACCTTCCCCGATCGCTGGATTCTGAGCCGCCTGAATCAGACCATCCGGTCGGTGACGTCCGAGTTAGAAGCCTATCGATTCGACCGCGCGGCGAATACCCTGTACCAGTTCATCTGGCACGAGTACTGTGACTGGTACCTCGAACTGATCAAGCCGACACTCCAAGACCCGGCGAGTCAGGATGGGCCAGGGACCAGACAGACCCTGGTCGAGACGCTCGAAACTACCATGCGCCTTCTGCACCCGTTCATGCCGTATCTCACCGAAGAGATCTGGCATACGCTCCCGCACCAGGGTGAGAGCATCGTGATTCAGACCTATCCGAAACCCGAATCCTCATGGGTTGCTCCAGAAATGGACCACCGCTTTGCGCTGCTCGAACAGACGATCGGCCTTGTGCGCACATCGCGGGTTCTCTTGAACTATCCACCGGCGCAACAGATCATGTTTTATGTCGCACACGACGAGCCCCAGCAACAGGATCATCTACATGAGCTCCGGAGCCACCTCTCCCATCTCGGCCGCGGCACCGTCGATCTCGCCCCGCCGACTCACTGGCCAACCGGCAACCTCCTGAGGTTGGTGGCGGAAGGCTTATCTGTCGGAATTAAGGTGGCGGGCGACGTGGATCTCAACAAAGCGCTGGATCGCATCACCAAGGAGCAATCTGAACAGACGAAGGAGATCCAGCGGCTGGAGGGGAAACTGCGTAATCAAGAGTTTATTGCCAAGGCCCCACCTGAGGTCATTTCCGATCATCAGGATCGTCTGAAAAGTCTGCGCCGGGATCAATCCATGCTCCTCAGCAGTGCACAACAAGTACAGGCCATGCTGGGGGCGTAATCCATGATCAGGCCTCCGGTTGCCGATATACGGCGCGCTATACGACTGGCGCTCCAAGAAGATCTCCCGTTCGACGACGTCACAACAGCCGCACTGTTTTCCTCTTCCACGCCGGCGCTCGCTCGCATTATTGCCCAACAATCATTGGTCGTCGCCGGTCTTGCCGCTGCCGTGCGAACCTTTCAGGCTGTGGATGCAGCCCTCGTCTTGTCCATCCATCGGCAGGATGGGGAACGAGCACATGATGGAGACTGTCTCCTCCAGATCGAAGGAGACGGGCGATCCATCCTGAAGGCCGAGCGAGTGGCCCTGAATTTTCTCCAACACCTCTCCGGTGTCGCAACCTTGACGCGTCGATTCTGCGACGCAGTGCGCGGATACCCCGTGACCATCCTCGACACGAGAAAGACGATTCCGGGCCTCCGCGCGCTTCAGAAATGGGCGGTCCGCCTCGGAGGGGGGGTGAACCACCGCCGGTCGCTAAGCGACGGCGTCCTCATCAAGGACAATCATCTGGCCCTTCTCAACCAGACAACAAAGCCAGTCCGAGCTGCCTGCCGCCAGGCGAAAGCCTCCGCTCCTCGCAATACCAACATTATTGTAGAGGTGGAATCGCTGGCAGATGTGCGGCAGGCCCTCACGGGACAAGCCGACATCATTCTGCTGGATAACATGAATCCGACGACTGTCCACCAAGCCATCCGGTTGATCAAGGGGCGAGCACTCGTGGAAGTGTCCGGAGGCATCACGTTGAAGAACGTACGAGCGATGGCAGCGGCAGGCCCTGACCGTATCTCCATCGGCGCCCTCACCCATTCAGCACCGGGCGCGACCATCAGCCTGGTACTCGAACCACAGACCAGGGACCGAATAAGGCGTTCATAATCTATGCACCGCTTTTCACCGCTCAGCCCTAATGCAATCAACAGCACATTGGCCACACAAGCCTTTGGCCATCGCATCGAACTGCGCGATCAGATTGACTCGACGAACCGAGAGGCAGTCGCCCTCGCCCATGCAGGGATTGAACACGGCACCGTTGTAGTGGCCGAGTCCCAAACGGAAGGCCGTGGCCGGCTCTCGCGACAGTGGTTTTCCCCCCCTGGCGTCAATGTCTATTTCTCTATTGTCATCAGAAAACCGATCGCCAACGATCGGCTGGCCGAGTGGCTCTCTTGGCTCCCGTTGATGACTGCCCTGGCAGCGGCTGAATCCATAGAATTGGTTACCGCAGCAAACGTCGCGATAAAATGGCCGAATGATCTACTCCTCGGCGAACGCAAAGTCGGCGGAATCCTCTGCGAAAGCGGAACGGGAGCGCGATCCGAACCATTTCAAGTAGTCGGCATTGGATTGAACGTCAATGGAGATCGGCGCGACTTCCCGGAAAACCTGCGAGAAACTGCCACAACCATCTATGAAGAAACAGGACGCCACGTCGAGCGCAATCGGCTGCTTACACAGTTCCTGCATGAGCTCGAAGCGTGTGTTGAGGAATTTGAATCTCGTGGATCGGTCCGAGTCGCTCAGGCCTACCGACAACGCTGCAGCACAATCGGAAAGACCGTCAAAGCCACGTTGACCGACGGCAAAGAATTTGTGGGACTGGCTGAAACCATCGAGCAAGACGGTGCATTACAAATCATCCAACGCCCCCTTCCCACCGATGGCCGTCCGCCGGAGATTCAGCACCTCCGTGTGGCCGACATCATCCACCTGAGAACATAAGCCGAGCGTTTTTCGGTGTGTTTGGTAGAGCGAGACCAACCAGGCAAACGAAACAAACCAGATGAACGGGATTGCCTACTGGCTAAACCACCCAATTGAAACGTACAATAGCTCCCATGCTCCTCGTCGTTGACATCGGCAACACCAACATTGTCTGGGGCGTCTACGACGACCGCACCCTGGCCGCCCATTGGCGACTGGCCACCGATGTGAAAAAAACTTCAGATGAGTATGGCATCCTGTTTGCCAGTCTTCTGACGGCAGCAGGAATTTCCCCTCACGGTCTCTCTGGCACCATCGTTTCGAGCGTCGTCCCTGCGCTTATCGGGACCTTCGAGGACATGCTCGAACAGTATTTTCATCAGCGACCTATGATCGTCACCTCGGACATGGACACGGGGCTCACACTCCGGTATCCCAACCCAAGAGAAATCGGCAGCGACCGGCTGGTTAATGCCGCAGCCGCGTACCATAAGTTTCGCCGCGATCTCATCGTCGTCGATTTCGGCACCGCCACGACCTTCTGTGCCATCACGGCCGAGGGCCACTACCTCGGAGGCGTCATTGCCCCGGGTCTTGGGATTTCAGCAGAAGCCCTGTTCACACGCGCCGCCAAACTGGCCAAAGTGGAATTGATCCGTCCAAAGACCGTGATCGGCACCGACACGGCCGGCAGTATTCAAGCAGGCCTGTTATTTGGCTATGCAGGACTGGTCGATACTGTCGTCCGGCGAATGGAACAGGAACTCGGGCATTCTGCTTACGTTATCGGCACCGGTGGACTCAGTTCCATCCTGGCAGCCGAAACCTCTTCCATTCAAAGAGTTGAGCCATTTCTGACGTTAGAAGGTCTTGAACTCCTCTATCGACGAACCCGAGGTGAAGCGTGACGCGCGCGGGAAAGGCGAGATTAGGAGGAGTTATGAGGTTTCGGGAACTTCGGACTACAGATAATACCTTCCCCGCTCATCGTGAGTATCCCGCATAGCCCTTATCCCATCCATCTCGCGAGGACCGAGGTTTTCCACAGCCTGCTGCAACCCTCCGTCCTCCACAAGTAATTAATTTTTCTGGCCCGGTTGACTTTATAAGCCCTATGGCTACCTATCCATGAACAGAGGAGTCTTGTATGACTGAAGAACACCAGAATGCGAATACAATCGAGAGCTTGGACAATCCATCGCCAGGCGATTGCTCCGCTACGCAGAACATAAATCCGGTCGAGGAGCTTCAGCAGGCTCTCGCGGCAAAGGCTGAGGAGGTGAAGGGTTTGAATGACAAGTATCTCCGGCTTGCCGCCGAGTTCGATAACTATAAGCGATTGAACCAGCGAGACCAACGCGATCTCATTCGGTTCGGCAATGAACAATTGATCAAAGAGCTCTTGCCGGTCGTCGACAATCTAGAGCGGGCCATCAAGGCCTCCCGGAATGGTGGAACCAGCGAGGTTCTGATTCAGGGTGTGGACCTCACTCTCAAGCAGTTGACGGGAGCCTTGACGAGATTTCATGTCATACCGGTCGAGACGGCCGGCCAACTATTCGATCCCGCACGACATCAAGCCGTTGCGTCTGTCGCGTCCGAAAACGTTCCGGAGCGGCATGTCGTGGACGAGTTGCAGCGAGGATACCTCCTGCATGATCGTATCCTGCGGGCAGCCATGGTGAGCGTATCAGCTGGGCCAGGTGACGGCGCATCGGGAACAGGCAAGGCGATCGGTTCATCGTAACAACATCATCAATGACAGACCTAGTATAGAGAGGAGTAGCCACATGGGCAAAGTGATTGGTATCGATCTTGGAACCACGAATTCCTGCGTTTCCATCATGAGCGGCGGTGAACCAGTCGTTATCGCGAACGCAGAGGGAGCCCGCACGACACCGTCCGTCGTCGCCATCACAGAAAAGGGCGAGCGCCTCGTCGGGCAGATTGCAAAGCGCCAGGCGATTACGAATCCGGAGAACACGATTTTCTCGGTGAAGCGCCTCATGGGCCGCAAATTCCGCAGCCAACAAGTGACAGACGCCGCCAAGCGTCTACCCTATAAGGTGTCCGAGGGAGACAATGGCGACGCCTACGTCGAGTTGCGCGGCAAGCGGTACAGTCCGCCGGAAATCTCTGCCATGATTCTGCAAAAGATGCGGCAAACGGCGGAAGATTATCTCGGCGAAAAAGTCACCGAAGCGGTCATTACCGTCCCAGCCTATTTTGACGACAGCCAGCGCCAGGCCACCAAAGATGCCGGCCAGATCGCCGGCTTGAACGTCCTCCGGATTATCAACGAACCGACAGCCGCATCCCTCGCCTACGGCCTGGACAAGAAGAAGGACGAACGGATCGTGGTCTATGACCTGGGTGGCGGCACCTTCGACGTCTCCATTCTTGAGATCGGCGATGGCGTCTTCGAAGTCAAGTCGACCAACGGCGATACCTACCTCGGCGGGGACGATTTCGACCAGCGCGTCATGGACTGGCTGGTCGATGAGTTCAAGAAAGATCAAGGCATCGATCTTCGAAAGGATCGGATGGCCCTCCAACGTCTGAAAGAGGCGGCGGAACGGGCCAAGATCGAACTCTCATCGTCACAGGAAACAGAAATCAATCTGCCCTTCGTCACCGCGGATGCTAACGGGCCGAAACATCTGGTGATGAAACTGACCCGCGCGAAACTTGAGCAGCTGGTCGACGACCTGATCAAACGATCGATCGAACCCTGCAAGAAGGCCCTCTCCGACGCTGGTGTCTCCACAGGCGACATCAAGGAGGTCGTCCTCGTCGGCGGCATGACACGCATGCCGAAAGTCATTCAGGCCGTCAAAGAC
>JACAFD010000095.1 GCA_013388555.1 Nitrospirota bacterium
GCTCCCCAAGGAGCAGCGCTGGGGCATTCCGCTGTTTGTACTGGCAGGGGCGCTCTTTGCCTTCGGATTGATCTTTTGCAATCTTGTCATTCTCCCGCTGGTCATCAATTTTTTCGTCACCTTCGGTATGGATCACGATGTCACGCCACTCTTGAGTGTCGGGACCTATATTGATTTCAATGTGAAATTTCTGCTGATATTCGGCTGCGCGTTTGAATTGCCCCTGGTGCTCACTATTCTTGCGCGGATCGGCGTCGTATCGGGCCAGGTGCTGGCGAAGTATCGGAAATATGCGATCCTGGCCGCGTTGATCCTATCGGCCGTGGTTACGCCAGATGCGACACTAGTGACTATGCTCTTGATGGCAATACCCTTGATGGTGTTGTACGAGATCGGAATTGTCGGCGCGCGAATCTTTGGACGAGCCGGCCCACCCGAAGTCAATTTGCCCCTCGATCCGGATGTGCCGATAGGACCGGCCGGACAGCGGGTCCGATAGCAGGGGTGGGGTAGCTGGGACGATCCCTGTGCTCGCGCAACGCGCGGCCTCAGAATGAGGCGAAGGAGCAGGCAGACCGTTCTTCTTGCTCGCAGAGCCCCCACGATAAAGCGGTGGTCGCTCGATGCGCGCAGTGAAGAACAATCTGCCTACTCCTTCTGGGAAAGTCAAAGAATCAAAAGGCCCTCGCCCGGGGTAATGGCACGTCTCGGCGTGCCAGTGGGTGGGCGGGTGATAAGTCTGGCCTTTTTGAGCATTCGCTGGAGGTAAGAGATAGATGAAGATTCGCGCGTGGATGACATCTACAGCGCTCGCACTCGGTATATGGAGTGCGGGCGGGATATTGGAAGCGGCCACTCAAGCTCCTTCGCCGATCCCCCCATCTCCCCAGCAAGTCCCAGGTCATGGGCAAAACCACCCTCAATATGATTCCTTCGGTCAGCAGGCCGCGAGCATTCAGGCACTCACGTCTGTCGGGAACGACGTGGTCTATGCCGGCTCGTTCGGCCTTGGTCTGTTTCGCAGCGAGGACCGTGGTGCTACCTGGACAAAATCGGGCGAGGGTGTAGCCGATCCGTTTATTCTCGCCCTTGCTATAGGGAAAGATGGCGCGATCTTTGCCGGAACTTTCCGTGGGGGAGTATTTCGTTCGCGCGATCAAGGGAGAAGCTGGCAGGCTATTAATAGCGGACTCAAGCGCCTGGAAGTCAAGGCCCTTCTTGCTGCTGGTGATGGGGTGTATGCCGGGACAAGTGACGGCGTCTATCGACTTGCTGCAACCGACCGTTGGTCAGTTGTCACGACTGGTCTAGACGATATCCTAGTCCATGCATTGGCCTTCTCGTCAGACGGGACGCTGTTTGCCGGAACATCTGGGAAAGGGATCGTACGATTTAAGGCGCATTCGACCGGCTGGGTCCGGCAGCAAAATGCACTCAGAGATCATGAAGGTATGACGGAAAACTTTATTCGAGTCTTGACGATCGATCCCCAGGGCGGTATCTATGCGGGCACGTTCGATGGCGGTGTTTTTCTTAGTGTCGATGGAGGGGTAACCTGGCAGCCTATCAGCCGGTCACTCCCGAACGATTCCATTCGCGGGATTTTGTTTAATAGCAGAGGGCTGTTTGTTGCGACCGGGCACGGGATTTTCAAAACAACCGACAGGGGGCGCCAGTGGGTTCCGCTCAATAAGGGGTTGACGGCTATGGCTGTTCAAGTCTTAATCGAGTCAGGCGCCGGAGTACTCTATGCCGGTACGAGTGACGGGGCATTCCGAAGCGACGACGATGGACGGACGTGGAATCCCATCAATCAGGGTCTTGAAGGAGCCGACACTCCGGCGCCCTTCCGTTTTCGTTAACAGGCTGCTGACAAAGTCCGCCAGCCTTAGGGGAAGGTTAAGGCTGAGGCTAAGGTTGAGCAAACAAGAACCTGTCGACGCTTAACCTTAACCTCAGCCTTCTTCATTCGTTGCGGCCTTTCTGAACAGCCTGCGAATGCTGTTGAATGCGTCTGATGGTTTCCTGGTCTCACGTTCCTGTCATGACTCAGTAGTGTGTCAACACCCTGCTAACCAAGAAAGGATAGAGACGATGTCAGAGCCGACAGAGAATACAAGGGCGACCATTTCCGTCAGCAGCAAGGGGGCGCAGCTGGGCGAGATTGTCTTGCGATTGTTTCACGATGTGGCGCCAGGCCATGTGAAGAACTTTATGAAGCTGGCTCAAGAAGGCTTCTATAACGGTACAACCTTTCACCGGGTCATTCCCGGTTTCATGATCCAGGGGGGTGATCCCAACAGCAAGAATTCTGACCGGGCGTCGCACGGTATGGGGGGGCCTGGGTACAAGGTCAAGGCTGAGTTTAACAGTAAGCCCCACAAGCGTGGAGTGCTGTCCATGGCGCGCTCAAACGATCCGGACAGCGCCGGATCTCAGTTTTTTATCTGCGTCGCGGATGCGAATTTTCTCGATTGGCAGTACACAGCATTCGGTGAAGTGGTCAGCGGGATGGACGTAGCGGACAAGGTGGTGAACATGAAGAGAGATGGCCGGGATAATCCCCTCGAACGAGTCGAGATGATAGTCACGGTGTCAGAAGGCTAAGGTTCAGGTTGAGGTCGAGAATGCTTGATTTCAGGATGTGCTTAACCTCAGCCTTAGCCTCAACCTGTCTGTTCGTGTCCGGCTGCGCCATTCCTGTAGTGCCTTACCGGGCGGTGTATGAAGATCCCGTGAATTATGTTCGGTTGGAGTTGGATCATTCCGTGCTGCCGGAATGGCCTCCTAGCGCCCATGCGCATCCGATGGTGATAAGGGCGGAAGACATGGCTCGTATCCTCAACAGCATTTCAGTGAAAGAACATCGGGTCTGGTTTCAGAATTGGCTGCAAGGCGAGGCGCCGATGATGCCGGTGTTTCTTCCAAATGAACTCGCCCTCCTGTCAAAACAGATTGCAGAGGCTTTGGCGCTGGCCAGACCGGACGAACGTGTGACATTCTACCTGAGTCAGCCACGAACTTCTGTCAAACGCCTCATTACCACAGGTGGGATCTATATCCAGGGTACAGAGCTGCATTTCATTTTGGGGAATTGGAAAGTTATCTACGGTATTCCAACTTATGGGATGATCTACGATCGGCGTTATCCCATGCGACCGACAGCCGCTAAGGGCTTTTACCTCTACTTTGATCCAGCCGATGCAACCATCCCGCAACAAAACAGCCTCTGGGATACGTTGTTGGCCAACAAGGATGACGAACTCATCATCGATCTGACAAAAACTCTTTCCGACCCTGTCTCGTTTCATACCGGACCGCAAAAGTGATCCTCCTCCCTCCCCCTCTCTTTTCTGAAGCTATAAAATAACTCCACCCTCTGACCTCGAACACTTTCCCCATTAGCCTCAAGCTTAACCTTCTAATAGGGCTGGCTGACGATTTCTAATTCCACTAAACGCTACAGATGAGATGTAGAGAATTCCCTGTCAAGACACTGACTTAGTAGATTTCATGCAGATGATTCGGTAAGATGGCGAAGCGAATATAGCTAGGACGCACTTTACCCACCAGGCATGATCGATCCAGGGAGCAGGAGTGGTTCGAACGCGTGTTGTTGTCGCTTTGATTGCCATCGTATTGGTCGGCGGCGGCGCGTTGCTGATGTTCTTGCCCGGTCAGGATTATCTCAAGAATTTGTTCCTCCAGCAGCTCGAACAGAGTATCGGGCGTAAGATTGAGGTCCATCGCATCAAGCTGGTCCTGTTCCCCCGCATCCGGTTGGAACTGACGCAGGTCGCGATTTACGATCGACATTCCGATGACGTCCTGTTATCGGCCAAGAAGCTGGATCTGGTCTTGCGGTTTCTCCCGCTGTTACGAAAACAGGTGGTCGGTAAACGGCTGTATCTCGAAGAACCGACTTTGACGCTTCGGCGAAACCGCAGCGGGCACTGGAATCTTCTCGATCAATTCGCTCAGGGAGGCTCGGCCGATCAGGATGCGGTGGAAACCATCAGCCGGATTTTCCGCATTCGTGAAGCCACGCTAAAGAACGGGAAGTTGATGGTCATCGACGACGCACGTTCGGACAGGACACGGTCGATGACATGGGACTCGGTGGATGTATCGCTGCTTATCAGAGCAGAACGGGGGCAAGCCGATCTGAAAATCTCTGCCGGTCAGGTGAGCGACAAGGGTATGTCTACTATCTCCCTGGATGGGAGGATCAGCGCTGCCCAGCGGCAGATGATGGCAACCGACGAGCCTCCTGCTTCTCAGGCAGCACTCCAGTTCGATGGGACACTTGAAGCAGCAGATCTCAATCTTCGAGAATTGGGGAATTTCTTCGGGCCCCACACGATTCCTCAGGAGTTGCAGGGTGCTGTGAATATGCGCAGTCATGTTCGAGCCGTCCCCGGTGTCGTGGGCTATGATGTGGTCCTGTCCGATTTATCTGCGAATCTCGAAGCGATGAAGCTCACAGGCCAAGCGAGCCTCTCGGGTCTGCTGACGCCTCAGCCCACGTTTGCGTTCACCTTTGCGACAGCCCCGATCCAATTGAGCCAGTTGCTCACGGCCGTGCCGGCCGAGTGGGTCGATCCGAAGCTACCGGGGATGATCAAGGACCGGGAGATGGATGGGATGGTAGAGGTTGTTTCGGCGACTATTACGGGAACGGCGGCGGCGGAACCGCAGCTGTCGTTAACGGGTGAATTTCGTGTGAGTCAGGGGGAAGGCCTGATCGGAGACAATCGAGTCGCTGCCAAGGATTTGACGGCGTTGGTGTCGGTTGAAGCCGGCCGGGTTAAGGTGTCAAATCTGAACGGACTTTATGGCACGATTCATATGAAAGAGAGTAAGGCGCTCGTTTCATTTTTAGAGGCGGGGCCCTGGATTGAGTGGGATATTACCGGGACGATGACCGCCGCTGACCTGTTCCAGCATCTCGGGACAACCGTCAAGTCCGAACAGCTGTCGCACGCGTTGGCCGCCTTGCGTGACGTCGAAGGTATGGCCGATCTCACGTATCGGTTGGTTGGTCCGCTCAATCAGCCGGGTGGCGTTACCTTTGCCGGGGGAGAAATTACCGCTCAGCATGTCAGTCTGACCCATCCGTCGTTACCCGAACGACTAACGGAGCTGCAAGGCCGGTTTGTGCTGTCGGATGGCGGGACTCTGTTCGATCAGGTGACCGGACATCTCGGCGATCTGGCCTTGCAGATCAGCGGGGGCATCACGGGGGGCAGTGGCAGCACCTTTCAGGACTTCTTGATCCGGGTCATGGGCGATGCCGGTCATATGGCTAAGTTATTACCTTCGAAAGCCATAGCGGTTGGTGTGATCGAAGGCTTAGTGAACGGTGCTGTGGTGTTGACCGGGCCGACTCTGTCCCCGCACATAAGGGGCGAGGTCATCCTGACCGAATCAAAAGTGACGCTTTCCGGTCTCGTCGAAAAACCGATCGGTGCCCAAGCGACGGTCGAGTTCGAGGGCGTCATTCCGAAAGACTCCGGGGTGCTGCTCGATCGCCTTGAGTTGGTTGTGCCCCCGATTCGACTTCCGGTCAAAGGCAAGATTCAATTGGGAGAACGATTCTCCATCGACGCGGGGATTTCGATTGGTGTGCTGTCATTGTCCCGGGTGCCGGAATGGATTGCGAAGGGAGGGTTTGAGGCCGGGAACATCGAATTGTCGCTCGACATGAAGGGCAAGGGTCTTGATTGGAAAACCTGGCGGACGACCGGATGGCTCGCATTGAGCAACGGTCTAATGAACGCGCGTGGGGTTGAGGGACCCATCCAGGACCTGTATCTGAGGATCCACTTAGTGAAGAATAGTGCTGAGATCAAGCGATTGTCGTTTCGCCTCCTCGACAGCGATGTCGCCCTGGAAGGCACGATCCGTAACTGGGCAGTAAAACCCGTGATTACTGCCAAGATCGAATCCAATCAAATGGATATCGACCTCCTTATCCCAAAAGGCGACCGGTCACCCATTCGCGAGTTTCTGGAAATCCTTGCAGCTACGAGCAAGGTCCAGGCAACCGTGTCCATGGCGCGCGGTCATTACAAGCATCTTAAATTCGGGAGTCTTTCCGCCCGCGTCATGATTCAAGACGGCGTGCTCGATCTGGATCGTGTGTCCGGCCGATCCCCCAATGGAGGAGTTGCCGGCCGTATCGTGGTGCAGCTGCCCCGTAATCAGCCTGCCGATGCTGAGATCTCGCTTCGGGCGACGGGCTTGCCGGTTGAAGATGCCCTGAAATTGTTCGGCCCTAAAGCGGGAGTCGCGACAGGGGAGGCTCTGATGACAGGGACGATCCGGGGCCATGGGAGGAATCCGCATGGGCTGTATCCTACGCTAAACGGCAAGGTGGATTTCCTCATTGAAAACGGACGCCTACTGAAATCACAAGAACGGGCGATCTGGAAAATCATCAGCATTCTGAATTTGCCGGCCGTGTTGCAGGGGAAGGTGGATCTCGAAAAAGAGGGATTGCCCTATAATAAAATCACTGCGACGATTCTCGTGCGAAACGGCCTCTTCGAGACTGAAAATCTGATCATCGATAGCCCGATCGTCAAGGTTACCGCTGCCGGCAGTTACGATTCGCCGACAGATCAAGTTGACATGGTCTGGGCCGTGAGCCCGTTCGGATCGTATTCGCAATTCCTGAAAACGATTCCACTCTTTGGGCGACTTTTTGCCGGTGATCGTAAAGGTATTGCCACTGCGCTGTTTTCTGTTAAAGGCTCAATCGAGGATCCGGACGTCACGTATCTGCCGATGAAGTCGTTCGCCACGGGCGTGACGGGCCTGGCGCAGCTTGCCTTCGATATCTTGAAGAATACACTTATGTTGCCGATCGATCTGATGACACCCGATTACGATAAGGGTGAGAGAAAGGAATTGATTCCTGCGCCTGAACCGGTTCCCTCTACGCCTTGACCGACCTCCCCCCCCGTGCTAGATTCCGAACGGATTTCCTATGGCTTCAATTACAGCTCGATCACAATGTGCCACGGTCTTCATCGCAGCCAGCGAGACTGACGCTAATTTATATTACGCGACGAGGTTTATTGCGCCGGATCCCTTTATCTATTTGGAGATAAAAGGGGAGCGAATTCTGGTGATGAGCGATCTCGAAATGGACCGGGCGAAGAGCCAATCGTCCGTTGATCGGGTGCTCTCGTATTCAGAGGTCGAAGGGAGAGCTAAGACGCAGGGTATCGCCGAGCCAGGCACGGTTGAGGTTGTCCATATTTTGCTGCGGGAGGCCGGTATCACACAGGTCCTAGTCCCGTCCAATTTCCCGTTGGGCCATGCCGTCAAGCTCCAGTCCTTGGGATATCAGCTGCATCCGAAGCGGGAGCCCTTCTACGAACAACGTGTGGTGAAGACTGCCGAAGAAGTCCGCTGGATCGAAGCAGCTCAGCGCGCGACCGAACAGGCTGTTGCCGCTGCCCTTGATCTCCTGCGTCAGGCCTCGGTCAACAAGGATCACCTGTGGTTCGAGGGAATAGTACTGACATCGGAGCGCGTCAAAAAGCTGATCAATGTCAAATTGATGGAATGTGACTGTGTCGCCCAACATACCATCGTAGCAGGAGGAGAGCAGGCCTGTGATCCACATAATGAAGGCAGCGGGCCGTTACCGGCCCACCGTAGCATCATCTTTGACGTGTTTCCTCGTTCAGCCAGCAACCGGTATTTTGCCGACATGTCCAGGACCGTCGTACGCGGGACCCCGAGTCCGGAACTGAAGCGGCTGTACAAGACGGTCTTGGATGCACAGGAAGAGGCCATCAGTAAAGTCAAAGATGGGGCAGACGGAAAAAGAATTCATCAAGGCATCTGCAACAGGTTTGAAAAAGCAGGATACAAGACAGGACTCGTAGACGGGCGCATGCAGGGCTACTTTCACGGGACCGGCCACGGGGTCGGACTCGACATCCATGAAATGCCGCGCATTAGCCGCACCGGATCGCTGCTTCAGGAAGGCCACGTTGTGACAGTCGAGCCAGGCCTATACTATCCCGGACTTGGGGCAGTCCGCATTGAAGACATGGTCCTCGTCACCAAAGACGGGTGCCGCAATCTCACGAACTTTCCGAAGACGTTCGAATTGGGCTGAATAGGTCATCATGAGTAAGGCGCTAAGGGGTGAGAGAAATCCTTACGTTTCACGAATGACGTTTCACGCTTCACGTCTTCTATGCGCCTGACCTTCACAATTCAACGGTTCAATCCCGAAATCGATTCTACCGCTCATCCTGAAGAATTCCGGCTCGAGGTCGGGCGCGGGATGACCGTTCTCGATGCCCTTATTCGCATCAAGAACGAATGCGACGGAAGCTTGGCTCTCCGTTATTCATGCCGCTCTGCCATTTGCGGGTCCTGTGCGATGACAATCAACGGCAGCGAGAAACTGGCTTGCCGCACCTCCCTCCGCAATGAAGTTGAGCGGTATGGACACATCAGCGTCGAGCCACTCCGCAACTTGCCGGTGATCAAGGACCTGGTCGTGGATATGGCCTCGTTCTGGGAAAAGATTCGTGATGTGCATCCTTGGCTGGTAACGGCAGCTCCGCCTTCGCGTGGAGGCGTGGCGGCCAGGAGTCAGGGACGGCGAGACCAGAGTAACCCGCAGTTTCACAATGTGGATGCCTGTATCATGTGCGGCGCGTGCGTAGCGGCTTGTACCGTCCATGAAGTCTCGAAGGGGTTTGCAGGCCCCGCAGCTTTGGCAAAGGCAGATCGGTTTCTTTCCGACCCACGTGAGGCCCCTTCGGCAACCCGCGCCAGGCTGTCGGCGCTCCAAGCAGAGCATGGGATTTGGGATTGCACGCGCTGCAACTTTTGCGTGGAGGTCTGTCCGAAAGACGTCAAACCGATGGAGGCGATTATCCGATTGCGGCGGGCCTCGCTCCAGCGGGGATTGTCGACGACAGGTGGCGCGCGACACGTGCTTGGCTTTACCGATCTGATCGAACAGCAAGGGCGTTTGAATGAAGCAATTATGCCATTGAAAGTGGTCGGGTTCTCACCGCGTGGCCTCTGGCACATATTGCCTCTCGGCATCAAGATGTTGCTTAAAGGAAAAATCCCCTACCCCTTCGGACAGGCTCTTCCTGGGCTGAGCCACGTCCAGGCTCTGATCCGGCGCGCGCGACGCGGTATACCGCAAGTCTGATGCCCATGGTCTGGACCATTCGATTTCTCGAAGGTATTGCCCTGGCCGAGCCTGCCGGGATGACAAAAAAGGTGTTGGAATTGCGCTCAATTGGGAATATAAAGGGGTAGATCGGTCATCCCCCCTCGAGGTGAGGTGATGGACCTTCGAAAGAACCTCCGGTTTCATGTGCACTTTCGGAGTTCGTTTTCTTCCGTCGGCATGGTCGGCGGAGAAGGCGATATCGTTGATCTCTCCATCAGCGGTTGTCGTATTGAAAGCGTCACGGACGTTCCGCCAGGGGCTTCCCTGGAGGTTCGAATTGTGACGAAAGCTCAGGAATCTCCCATTCAGATTCAGCAAGCCATCGTCCGGTGGAAACGAGGACGGCAATTCGGCATAGAGTTTGTGACGATGGATACGGGCGAATGGGCTCGTCTGCAGCACACCGTGGAGCAGATTGAAATGGAGCCCTATGAACGGGATGTTCAAGCGGCCAACCGTGACAATTCATCTTGAGTCGCTGAAGGGCTCTGGATGGAGTGCAGGCCTGTATTACGCAGCTGCGTGAGCAGGTCAAACACACATCGGCTGAAGCCAGAGCAGAAATTCAGAAAGCCATCAGTGAGTTAGGAAAGAAAACGGACATGGCTGAAAAAAAGTGCTGGGCATTCACTCCGCAACGGATTCAGCTTGGAAGCATCTGAAGTCGAACACGGCAGTTGCGATGGCCGATTCTCGAGACTCTCGCACCAGGACCCTGTCTCATTTCCCCTCACGGTAGACCCATGAAATATGCCCTCTACCCCGGCTGTGCGGCGCAAGGGGCGACACCGGAGCTATTTCAATCGACAAGGGCGATCATTGGCGGACTGGGAATCCAAGTTGTCGAACTTGCTTCTGCAGCCTGCTGCGGCGCCGGTGTGGTGACCGAAGCCCATCCTGATACAGCTCTGGCGCTCAACGCCAGGACGTTTGCGCAAGCAGAGGCGCTTGGTTTGGACATCATGACGATTTGCGGCACCTGTCAAGGAGTGATGAGCGCAGCCAATCGACGCTTGAAGACAGAGACAGGGACGCTGGACCGCATCAATATTCTGCTCGCGCCAGAAGGGTTGGCCTATCACGGCCATGTCCAAGTCAAACATCTGTTGTGGATTGTGGTACGAGACATCGGGTTGTCTCGCCTGGGCTCCCTGGTCTCCCTTCCCATGAGCGATTTCCGCATTGCCCCGTTCTATGGTTGCTATATCCTGCGCCCCTCGTGGGATCTGGGGTTTGATGATCCTGAAAATCCCCAATCTCTTGAGCGGGTCATTAACGCGGTCGGAGGTGAACCGGTAGCCTACACGGGAAGAACCAAATGTTGTGGGTTTCCTATTATTCTCGAAAAGGAAGCCATCGCAGTCGCTATGGCAGGGGCGCACATGAAAGAAGCCAAGGAGCAAGGGGCAGATTTTATGGTAACGCCCTGTCCTCTCTGTCATATGAGTCTGGATATTTATCAGGATCGGGCTGGTCGCGCGGTCAGGCGGGAGCTCGACTTACCGATCTTGCATCTGCCGCAGTTACTTGGTCTGGCGATGGGGCTTCCGGCTAAAGACTTGGGGCTGTCACATCATGTGATCTCTGCCGATTCAATTTTGGCCCGCATTACTCATGACGGTTCGTCGCGAAATCGCCCGAAAGCGCGTTCCTCGTGAAGCGTATCTCGCTGGCGAGGATACAGACATACTCTTTCCGTCCTGCGCTTCACACTTCACGAACGACGCTACACGGCAAGAACAGCGGATCGGCGATTGCAGCAGAAACGCTCATGAATATTGCGGGCCTAACGACGCATGAGCGTCGCCGAACGCCTCCCCGCAACCACGCTGACGGAGTTAAGTAATGAACGTTGTAAATCTATCGGATTATCAGCAGTTTAATCGAGAAAAGATGAAGAAAAACAACATATTTCAGACCACACGATTCTTCTGCGATATCTACTGCTTCGAGCCAGGACAGGAACAGAAGGGGCATATCCATGGGGAGCAGGATAAAGTCTATCTCGTGCTCGAGGGACAGGGCACGTTTCAGGTCGGCTCAGAGAAACAGGTCCTGGGTCCAGGGCAAGGGACCATGGCGCCGGCCGGGGAAGAACATGGCGTGAAGAACCACACAAACCAGCGCCTGAAAGTACTTGTCTATGTGGCGCCGAATCCTTCTTGAAGACGGGAGGAGAGGGGTGCCCAGGTGCCCTTCTTGCTCGCAGAACCCCCACGATAAAGCGGTGGTCGCTCGATGCGCGCAGTGAAGAACAATCTGCCTACTCCTTCTGGAAAGTTGAGAAATCAGAAGGCCCTTGTTCAGGCTCATGGCACGCCATGCCGTGCCATGAGCCCGTGCGAGGGGAGTCCGCGGCTGGGCGTTGCGCGAGCACAGAAGATCATCAGGCTCTATCCCGTCCCTTGCTTAAACTTGCACTGAATCGCTCTTGTTTTGAGTAAGACTCCAAAACTTTGGCGGGGTTAGGATCGGCGAGGAACTGTCCGGCCTTCTTCCAAATCTTGGAGGTCGGCCCAAGCGGTGAGGTCGGTTCGGGAGGGATCGATGGCGTCGAGGTAATTCTTGAATCTGACCATGCTGGCAGGAGTGCTCGGTCCGCGGGTCAGCATCATCCGGTTCCAGGCTTCCAACTCGGCTGCAGGATGCATTTTCGCCGTCCGTACGAACCATTTTTCCACTGCATCGTCTGACGGATCGGCTCTGACGGTATCGGTGAACTGATCGGCTGTGATGCCTGCGAACTCCATGAGCCGATCGTCCATGGGGCAGGGGTAGATGTACTCCCCCTCGGTCTTGGCCAGCACGGCGCGGCACTTATCGATCATGCGCGCGAGATGGACGTAGCCCGCCATCTTCACGCGCATGCTGCGAGGAAAGCCTGTTCGCAAGTCCATGGTTAGATCAGCTTGTGGTTCCGGAACGTCAAGTTCTTCACGACTACTTGACCGTTTTCGTATGTAATGATCCGGCGGGTGGCAGGCAAATCAGATGAGCCGACGCGCACATGGGTGTCTGTAAAGCACTCCACGTTGTTCAGCTTTCCGTCTGTCGGTGAATAGTAGTACACACTGTACTTCGTCGTGAGATTCTTCTGGTCTTGGGTCACCGCGGTTTCTTCTACGTTAATCGTAAAGGCAAAGGGGGTCATGCC
>JACAFD010000121.1 GCA_013388555.1 Nitrospirota bacterium
AGGTGCTTCGTCCGGCACCACGCGACGATCCCCTGCAGTTCCGCGCTCGTATGGCCGACCTTGTTGCCCCACAGCTCATCCTTCCCCCGCCAGGCCGACTCGATAAACAGCAGGTCGGGATTGGACGCCTCTAGTTCAGCCTTCCAGTTGGCAGGGGTGAGCTGATGTAAGACGGCTTCTGGCTGATACGAGCTGAGTGTGAAGTCGTCCATGATGCACGCAATCGTCAGCTTGCCTTCAGGCAATGCCCCCAGCCTGGCCACGGGCGCTTTGTCGCACGCAGACACAGCGCCCCGCACGGCAAATGCCACAGGGCTGTTCTTCAAAGCGATGTCTGCCATTCGAGTGGCATCAACGACGTGGCCACTGGCAAGGGCCACACTTGCCGCCTTCAGCCGCCAGAACGCCACAAACTGTGGGGAGCGGCCGGCGATTTGGTTTTCCAACAACGTGATGAGAGCCTGGACTCCACCTGTTTTGATTGCGCGCTCAAGCCTTACTTCGAAAAGCGTTTTTTCTTCTGCTGTCATTGCGTTCACACCAACTGAAAGAGAAATCGGGTCGAGACCGGTAGGCAGGACGGCACCCTTCCCAGATTGTGGTGCCTGGACTGCCGGCTTGCCGGTGTGGTCAGCCATACCTGAATTAGACCGGCTGATGGTTGTTGACACCTTCCCCTGTTGCTCGTGCTGTTCGCGCAACATTTGGATGGCCTCGTGAAGGAAGCGTCGTTCGATCTTCGCCCTTTCTTCCGCAGCCCGGAGTAATAAGTCCTTAGCTTCTAGCAGTTCAGCCGTCCACTGCTTTGCTTCTCTTTTATATTGATCGGCAAGATCGGCATAGAATCCTTTTTGTTGGTTGAGCTTACGTTCGATCTCGATACGTTCAGCCTCGACCTGTCTAATCTCCTCTGCATGCTGTAGGTGAATCCGCTCTAATTCCTCACGATGGGCTTGTTCCAATGCTGTTAGAATTTCGGCGCGTTCCGACTTTCTTCTCGCGTTTTTGTCCAGTTGAGCAGTGGCTTTCTGGCTCATTTCCTTATCCCTAGACAGGCTTGCCGTAGCGCGAGAATCCTTTTTTGCCTTTCTCGCCGCCCTTTTCGGCTGAGCGCGAAGTTTCCCGCTCATTGCCAAATTACTTTCCAAGGTAATGGTGTGAAGGATCGTAGCTGTTGGGCCATGGAGTTGCAGATGGACCGGTCGACTAATCCGACGTGGAGCCCCGAATCAGATCCACAAGGCACACCGACCTCGTTCGCGCGGGACGAATCGACGCGGCCACATCCCCGACCTCACGTCGATTGCCGCCCGCCCTGTAGGAGTCGCCGCACGAACGGTACCGGGGCACTGGAAAAGCAATCTCGTCAAGGGCGCCCCAAACGGCTCGGTCGTGGACATCGGCTGATAGCCGGATCGGAAACACGTCCCAACTGGACGACGGCCCTGGTGATGTTCACGCAGCCGCGTCATCATTCAGCCGTTGCACTTGAAACTTGAAACCGCGATCTGTGTGTCCAGAAATACGTTCCTCCTGAGTAAATAAAGCCAGTTCGCGTTCTACGGTCCTGGCGCAGCTACTCTGCATACGTACTCTTGCTGCTGCGGCAGCTGACATTGCCGAGAAAAGCTCTGGAGACTCATAGAGTTTCGCAACACTCTCGGCTAAACCCTCTGAGTCTTCAGGATCTGCAAGAAATCCACACGTCTCATCTACGAACTCTGGAATGGCTCCGACCAAGTTAGTCACTGGTACCAATCCTGACGACATTGCTTCGTCGCGGGAGACGCCCTGAGTGTCCATGCGAGATGGGCACAGAAAGATTCCATACTCACGATGCATCGCCGCAATTTCTCTATGCGTCAGGAATCGTCTTTCAATGTAGACGTTATTGAATCCACGTATCGGCGCGAGCACCTCGTCAAATAACTTTCCATCGCCGATCATGCGGAACTCGAGATCCTTGAAATAGGGCTTTTCAGACAGCGCCAGGATAGCCTTCACACTCAAGTCGTTTGCATAGGTACGGGACGCGTATGGCCGGATCGAAAGGATTTTCTTCCTCTGCTCTGGCTGTTTTTTATAGTACGCAAAACAATCCGTATCGATCGCGTTGTGTATCACCGCATATCGCGATTCGGGCAGCCGGAATCCGAGGTCCTCCATCGTGACCTCAGCGAGGTACTTGGACACGAAGATGAGTGTCAGGTTATCGGGCATCTGCCTGAGGATGCCGCGCCAGAAGGTCATCCGTGCTTTACTCTGAATCTTGGCTGCATCCCGCTGTTGCTCGTTCTCAAAGTTGTCCCGCCGATGCCACGGTTGGATTTCGAAGCCGTGTACCCAGACAATCACTTTGATTCGTTCGATATGATGTTGCAGCACCTGCCACATCGATTCGTCGAGAAAATGCACCAGCACGCTTTTATAGGAGCCACTAGTCAACAGCATGTGCAGCGCTTCCAGAGGGCCCGTGAAGACGTCGACATTGTGGAATTCGTGGTATGAGAGACCTTCGTCAGTTCGCAGTCTGAAGACATCGACTGTGGTCCCGCGTGCGGCGTAGGCGGCCACGCGGGTATGCACGAAGCCGTTTCGATAGAGATCCTCATACGAAGGGTAATGATTGGTGAGGAGCAACTGGTCGGCCTGACCGAGAATCTCCGCCGGCTGCAACGTTTTGTGCCCGAGCACCAGACCTTGGATGTCGGCCTGGC
>JACAFD010000122.1 GCA_013388555.1 Nitrospirota bacterium
ATCCGCGTGCATGTTTTTGACGGTTCATACCGATAGATTCGGAGGGGATATGCCATTCATCACGGCAGAAGACATTGCCCGACCGCTCAACGGACACAAGCAATCACCGCGCCTCCAGCAACAAGTCGGTACCGGCATCATTCTCTTCAACAGTGCGGGCCATCTCTTATTCATAAACAGCGAAGCCCAGTCATTTATCCGGCAACTGCAGCCTCTCCCGATCAGAGGAAACGGCACCTGTCTTATTCCCGAAGAAATCCTCACGGTAGTTCGCGCCCTTGTCGCTCGTCTCATGCGCTGTGATCATCCCAAGGACCTCGAAACTTTCCAACTGGAACGGCTCTGTGTTGCCCCCGGTCAGCAGTTCCTCCTTCGCGGGCTCTGTATTCCCGACGAGCCCCTTGCACGCAAGAGCAGATGCCTCGTCGTCATGGAAAAACTGAATCAGCACAAGCTCGAATGCACCGACGCAGAAATCCAGCGGCTCTACCACCTGACCGAACGCGAGCAAATGGTCATTATTTACCTCAAGCTCGGGTTCACCAACAAAGAAATCGCCGGGCGAATGAATCTGAGCGAATACACCGTCAAGGAACATCTGAAGAGGATCATGCACAAAACCAAAACCACAACCCGCACGGGCCTCGTAGGCCGCATGATCTTCCCAACATCTCAAGAGCCATCCCACCTGCCCATTCGGGAGCGCTAGTAATCGAACTTCCCTAGACCGCATTGAAATCGGCCAATTCTGGCAACCACACCATCCGGCCACCCGCCGGATATTTCGCACTCGATATCTCGCGACGAGACTTGTACCATACAGGGCCGCAGCTCAGTGGCTTGACACTCATTGTACGTTTCCGGCTACTGCGTGTGCGTGAGAGCAAGGAAGGTCAGAGATGACGACAGCAGGCTATATTACCGGCTTCATCGGTGCCGGCCTCACATTGGCGAGCTACATGATGAAGAGCATGATGCCGCTGCGTCTGGTGGCGCTGGTCGCAAGCGTCTTTTTTGTGGCCTACGGATGGCTGGAGGCAG
The DNA here is from genome assembly GCA_013388555.1 of Nitrospirota bacterium. Lineage (GTDB taxonomy): Bacteria > Nitrospirota > Nitrospiria > Nitrospirales > Nitrospiraceae > Palsa-1315. The sequence goes on from JACAFD010000122.1 coordinate 1,042, forward strand.
CACTGCCCTCGTTAGTGCTGTACAGCATCATGATCCCCATCAATCTCAAGAAAGCTTGGGAGATACGCAAGCTGGTCCGCGCGATGGAGACCGCAAAATCAGACGCGCCAATCGCTGAATGGCTGTTGCCGCACATGACCCGGCGCCAGGCCAAGGCCGGACAGACGTTGTGGAAGAAGGGCGATGTGGCCACCGAGATGATCTATCTCGAGTCCGGCACACTGCGCCTGGTCGAGCACGAAGAACCATTGGCCCCCGGCTCGCTGATCGGCGAGATCGGTCTGTTCTCACCGGACAACCGACGCACGCTGACGGTCGACTGCGCGACCGATTGCACAATGTACAGCCTCACGAAGGAGGGAATGGCGCAGTTGTACTTCCAGAACCCCAAACTCGGCTACCATATCATGCGCTTGATCGTTGCCCGCCTGACGCGCGACGCCGAAAAGGCCCGTCAATCTCCTCGCCTCGAACACAAACAACCGGATTCAGGCTGAAGCCGATCCTCCCTTTCACCCCCCAGCTTGAACCTTATCCTTCTCAAACCCTGGTGGACATGTCAGCGCCCTGTCGGACGCAGCCCCCATGGCAAAAGGCCCTTGCATTTATCCCTATTCCGGCCTACCCTGTCCAAATATATGAGATCTCCGAACCGTACGGGGGTCAAAGCATTCCCCCGTACCACAACACCAAGTCCTCTGTACGGGATTGCCGTGAACATCACAACCCCTGCAAATAGAGGTCCCCTTAATCGAGGGGATTCATATTGCTCTTCGAGCCTCTTACTATCGTTCCTGTCCGGTCTATTTATTGCTTACTTTTGAAAACCAGCAACGGTGCCGGAAAACAGGAGGTACTCCATGAAACGAACAACCGTCCCGAAATGGTGTGTCATAATCGGTTTTCTTATCAGCATGCCCCTTGTGGCAACCGCAGAGGAAAATCCAACCGCCGCCTCATCTCTTGCGAAGGAGATCAAAGAACAGAAGGCGCAGGCCGGACCGGGTGTGAAAGCCGTCGTCTATCAGCCGCCCCGCGGTCTCGGCGCCCCCTCGGCCGGTCGGAGGGTGGGAGGAGGGACTCGCGGGACAAACAAGTCTGTCCCGATCCTGTCGGTACTTGCACCGGGTCATACAGGCCTAACCGCACGTGAACAACCGGATCTCTATTGGTTTGCCTCCGACGTCGTGACCAACCCGGTAGAATTGACCCTGACGCTTGAGAAAGGTGATACCCCTTTACTGGAGAAGCGATTGCCGATTCCCACACATGCGGGGGTACAGCGGGTGCGCCTCTCAGACTATGGGGTAAAACTGATTCCCGGCGAGCGCTACAACTGGTCGATCGCCCTCGTCCTCGACCCTAAACGCCGGTCCAAAGATGTCATCGCGGTGGGGGCCATCGAGCGAGTCGAACGCGCCGGCCTCGATCACGCAACCCTCGCAGCTGGCCCGACAACCGATAGCTTTTATCGATTCGCGGCTGAGGGGCTCTGGTATGACGCAGTGATGACCATTTCGGAGATGATCGAATCAGCGCCGGCCGATCCGGCGTTGCGAAAACACCGGGCTGAATTGCTGGATCAGGTGGACTTATCCGAGGTCGGAAACTTTGACCTCACGATGCAGGATGGAAGGGCCGGGTAAGGACCGGAAGAGGCACTCATCTCGCTGTTTCCTCCTGGGCGTGATCGATGACTCTGTAGACCATAAGGGTTTGTTCTTTACCTTTGACCGTGACTTCCCCGATTGACTCGAGCACGAAGCGATGACCCAGGTAACGCTTCGTGCCCTCGTCGATCAGGATCCGGCATACACGCCGACCAGGTGCTTCCTGAACGATATCCCGATCCATGCTTTCTAATCTCGCCGCCGTATTCACGGCATCACCGACCGTCGTGTATTTGAGTCGTTCAGAAGTCCCGACACTCCCAGCAACGACGAGTCCTGTATGAATTCCAATTCGCATCCCGACCGTCGCGAGCCCCTCCTGTAAATGTTTCATGTTGAGCCGATGCATCTGCTGCTCCATGGCGAGAGCACAGGTCACGGCATTCACCGCATCCTGGGCAATCTCCTCCTCCGAATTCCGTGGGAGTGGCACACCAAAGTTTGCTTTGATCGCATCGCCCGCGTAATCATCGATGACACCCCCGTGTTTAATTACCAGCCCCGCCATGACATCCAGATAGGCATTGACCCAGTGCATCAGCGCCTCAGGGGTCATTTTTTCCGACGCAGCCGTATAGCCCTTAAAGTCGGAGAAAAAGACCGTCGCAGTGAGTTGTTGGGGCCGGGGGCGCCCATCCTGCAAAAACTGCTCGCGCTGCCGCCAGACTGCTTCAGCGACTTCCCCGGACACATGCTTGGAAAAGAGGTGCATCAGAAGAGCACGCTCCTTCCGCTCCCGGCTCAACACCGACACCGTAACGGCGGAACCGGACAGAAACCAGGCCAGGGCTGGCGGCACGAGTGGGATCCACCATCCCTGAGCAAAGGCCCCAAGCACAATGACACCCAGGATGAACAGCCCGCCCGCCGCACTCAATGCAAGCCGCCATGGAGAACGCACCGACACACCAAGTCCTGCGCCGCACAGACCCCACAATATAGTCCAGAGCCACTCCTGTGCTTCACTGGGCGTCGCAGTCGGGCGACGTCCGTCCATCGCAGCCCCGAGCAACTGACTGATGACGTGTGCGTGCTCCACGACCCCGGGAATCATACGGCCTGTGTCATTCCCGGAACTGAAGGGTGTATGGAACAGATCTGGCACGCTCTCGGCCGTCACACCGAACAGGACAATCTTGTTCCTGATGGCCTCCGGAGCGACCTCGTCGCTGAGGAGAGCGGTCAGTGAAAATGAGGGTGGAGGATTTTGGCCACGGTGGAAGTCCAACAGAATTTGATACCCGCCGGCGTCAGCGCGGACATATCCACCGTCGTCGGGGCCAAACCGACGCAGTGTCGTCGGTCCCAGACGAAGCTGCTCAGGATCATCCGGACTTGGCTGCGGACCAATCCCCTCTTCAGCCAGAAACAACATCGCCAGTCGAATCGCGAAGCCATAGGCCGTTTGGTCTTCCACCTCCTGAAAGAGCAAACCACGACGAACAATTCCATCGGAATCGATGAGGATATCGTTGAACGCAACTTGCTCGGTCCCGGCCAGCACCGGAGGCGGAGGAATACCGGCCACCGTGCCGCCACCGAGCTTGGTTACGGTAATGATCTGGGGATGTTCGACCAACACCCCGTTCAGGTCTGTGTGACCGGGATCCACAGGAATATCACGATAGATATCAATCCCGATCGCGCGGGGCTGGAACTGCACAAGCCGCTCCAATGCCTGGGTCAGAACCGCATCGGTGATGGGCCACCGTCCTTGCTTCAGAATATCCTCCTCCGTGACCTTGATCAGAACAATGCGGGGGTCAGGCCCCTCGGACCCACGATGGGATTGGATCAGCCAGTCATAGACTGTGAGTTCAAGAGGCTCGAGAAGTGAGGTGCTGCGGACGCCGAGCACGGAGAGGCTTATTACAATTGCGGCAAGCAGGCTGACGGCGATAAGCGACTGGCCCAGCTTCAGGAGGGTATTCACGGCCAAAGCATAGACTAGAGCCAATTATTGAGCAACAGGAACGCCGCCCAATAGGCAGGATGATTGTACTCAGGGTTTTCGAGAAATTTGATTTGTGCACGCTGGAGAGCCACCGCTGTAGAAGCG
>JACAFD010000123.1 GCA_013388555.1 Nitrospirota bacterium
GGCACTTCCAAAATCACTCGGGCGCCCAAGTCAGCGACGAACGGGGCGTAGCGGCAAAACTGAATCGTATCGCCCAAGCCTTGCTCGCTGTGTAACAGGATGGTTGTGCCGGCAAGGGACTCTTGGCCACGCCACAGGGGGTGAGGGAAGTTCCGTTTCGTGGCCTTCATATTCTCGGTAGTCCAGCGCCACTCGTACAACGCCCACCCATCGACAAAATTTCCACCCAATAGCAACACAAGCGCTTTATTAAAGTGGGCTTCTCCAAAGTCTGGCTGGAGCGCGATGGCGTGGTCATAACTGGCCAGCGCCGCATCAAATTGCCCGAGTTCCATAAGCGCATTGCCGCGGTTAAAGTAGGCTTCTGAAAAGTCTGGCTTGAGTACGATGGCTGTGTCAAAACTGGCCAGCGCCGCATCCAGTTGCCGGAGTGCCATGAGCGCATTGCCGCGGTTTAAGTAAAAAGTGGCGTCGTTGGGTTGGATTCGTATAGCGTCATCAATCAACTGAAGAGCTCTTTGGTAGTGCTTTGTTTGAAATGCAATTACGCCCAGTAAGTGAAGAGTGTAATAATGCTGGGGGTGTGTTCTGAGGACCTCTTCGAAAAGCGTTTGGGCTTGCGCCAGCTGCCCCTTCCGATAGAGGGCGTAGGCTTGTTGGACCTTTGCGTGTGTCTGGGTGGCAGCTGAGCTTGGCGCATGCCTTGGCTGGGGGATGGTTCTATATTTTGGAGCCATTCTTATAAAGCGGTAGTCGTATGATCAGCTCATGGTAAAACGGCTAAGGGCAATGGCAGTTCATTACTGCCCCTGTGCATCGCGGCTGTTATTTGCTCAAGCGCGCGTCCTGCCGCTCTTGGTTTCTCCACTGAATAGCCTCGCCAGTATAACCCCCTGTCTTGCAGAGGGAAAGATGACCTCTTGCGTCATTTGATGTAAGTCTCAACCCAGCGACAGGTGTGAGTAGTAGCTGGACAGGCACTGCTGCCCGCCTGCAGGACAGCGGGCAGGCAGACGACACTCCTAAAACCGCGTACGCCCATCAGCTCATAAACGAGATACGCTTCACGCTTGCTAGGGGCTCTGTCCCGGAGAGTAACAGAAATGCCGCTCGCCGAGTCCGTTCGCTGCCGCCCATAAAGACACAACGCGTCCCACTTCCCTTCTCACACGGAGACAGACCTGCTCGACGTCGATCGGATACGGATAGGTAAACTTCGTCTTGCCTGGAGGGAGAACCGCCAGCGTGAACCACTCCTGGTCGGTTGAGTTAGCTGCCCCGCTCATGACCTCAATGCGATGTGCAATGGGGTTTGGGCCGGGATCATCCCACCCCAACTCGAATCCCGCCTGAAGAATCCTCAGCGTGACATGTTGAGGCTCAGGAAATATGGTGGAAGCCAGAATCGGCTGGTCGATTGACGGAGCCGGCGGATCGGGCACGAAGCAAAATCGGGTCGCGTCCAGCTCTTCGTTGCGCGCCCACCAGGAAAAGAGCAATCCGCTTTCCCCCCTGATGCGAACACAGACACGCGGCTCAGCCGCCGGCTGGAAAAACCGGAACATCGTCACCCCCGGAGGCACCACCATCGTCTGAAGGCGCCTCACCTCTGGTGAATTCTCGACCCAGGAATATACGCTGATCCGGTGCGAGACCGGGCTGAGATTTGGATCGAGCCATGTGAGCTGAAATCCGTGCTGGTTCATCTGCAATTGCACTGAAGTTGGCGCTAACAGTTGAGGTGGAGGCACTGGGTCGGCGAGTCCTGCCAGCTCGAACGGCAAGGCCGGTGAGAACGGGCTTTCATTCCCCGTGACGTCATAGGCCGTCACCGATGCGAACCACTGCCCGTTCAACGTTACCCCGGCGTCGGAGCAGTGGACGCTCGTTCGCAGGCCCATGTCTGCGACCTGCTTGAGTTGAGTCAGGAGTTTTCCGAAGTACACCCTGTAACCCGCGAGATCTGGTTCGGTATTGGCATCCCACGAGACCGTGCAATCCTGCTGCAAGACCGGACCTGCAGCCCGAAGAAGATCGGCCTGCCCCAGCAGGAGTAAGGCAAAGGTAAAGAAAATAACGGGAACACGCGCAGAAGTGTTCATAACTCGTGCCTGCTGTGCCATCGATCGCTGAGACGAATCCGCGGCAGAAGGCCGATCAGACCTGTGGCAAACAACCAGGCTGCCGGAGGAATCGGGACCGGAGCAGCGCTGGCGTCGATCCGCCAGGCCAGGGCGTAATCCCAGGCCGTCGCCCCCTTTGTGGTGACTCGCATTTCATAGCGATTGTCCAGCAGCAGGTCAAAGAAGAGGTTTTCTGTGTTGTCCAGAGTGCTGGAGGAGAATGCCACGATACTGTTATTGGTGACATCGTAGAGCGACAAATCCAGATCATGCAAGGTCGCATTCAGCGAACTGTCGTTCGAGACGTCCAGGTTCCAGACCAGGGAGGCGAACAAGGTTTTTTCACCGGGCGCAGTAAAGAAGTACGATGCAGTTTGATTAGCTCCGATGACGCCGTGGTCGAATCCGAACAGGCTGATGTCGTTCCCTCCGCTTTGAAAACTCCTCTGTTCTCCTCCCGTGAGAATGCGATAGCTGTTGTGGATATTGACCTGACCGGCCCCGTAGCGGCTGTCCAGTCCGTTGGCGGTCTCATGACCGGCACTGCGATAGTCCGTGATGTCGGCATCGGTGCTGGTGTTGGCCGTCTGGCGATCCGCTCCGGCCATGAGCGCTGCCTTCACGGTTTCCGATCGTTCGGCATTGTAGATGGTCCCGACCCCGTTGATGGTCGTCGAGCCCTCCGAGAGGGTCAGCCCTCCCTCATGGCCGGCCTGTACCAGGACCGCCGCTGCTCCAGCAACGAGGGGAGTGGCGCCGCTTGTCGTGCCTTGCGGCGCGACAAGCGTGGGGACCGTGCGCCCCGCTCCATAGAGCTGGTCTCCAGAAACCGCCACCGAACCTTGCTGATGCACGCCGTCGGTGCGGCCGACCGAGACCACATTATAAGCGCTTCCACCCAACAAGGGTGAGTTCCCCATTCCATTCGTGAGACCAACAACCTGAATGTACTCGTTCACCGTCACCTGCCGGTCCACAAGGCGCAGGGTTGTGCCGTGTTCTGCGCCATTTCCGTCGACATTGACCCAACTATGATTGGCCACACGGTCGGGACTGGTCGTGGCCGCGCCGAACACGGTGGACAGGCTGTTTAGCCAGCTGATGGCCTCGTAACTGGCGATCTGTGTCACGCCGGGAGCGATGGAACCGGTCGTCCCGTAGAAGAGGCTCCCGACTGTGGTGGCATGGCCCGAAAATTCGCCTGACGCGTTGCCAAATATGGGGGTGATCGTCTTTCCGGCGAACTCCGGATGCGACGGGTTCGGCATGAAGATCGGCGAACCGTTACTGCGCTCCGACGCTTCCACTTGCGCCACACGCACTCCTGTGCCAGTCGGCGTTGCAGCGCCCAGCTCATTCTGCAAGGCGGTATAGCCGATGTCCGTGATATAGCTTGCCGAGGCAAGGCACGAAAGGGATACAGACAGGACCGTGGCAATCGCGCAGGCCGTTATGATTTTCGCTGTCATGCTCCGTCCTTTCTGAATTCTCGAAGATTGCACGTCACGACTCAGGTGTTCAGGCTCCCCTAACAGCCTTCACCCTATCTACCTTTCCATTGTTACGACCCGCTCAGGTTTCGATTGTTTTTCTTCATTTGTCAGGGGTTCAGGCTGAAAGGGTTTTGGTTACCCGTGACTTGCGCGACGAACGGGAAAGACCGAGGCGGGCGCTGTGCTCAAATCTTGAGCAGTAATTAATGCAACACGAACGAAAATGTTACATCACTGTTACAACTGGCTCCTAGCATGCCTTTCCATGGATTTTGAGTATTCAAATTGAGTTACGTAGTGTTACATACATAAAAAGGAGGGATTATGAAACCTACAGGTTCAGTTCTTCGCATCTGTGGCATAGCTGCCGTTCTTGCGCTATTCGGATGGGCCGGTTCCGCACAAGCCGTGGTCGTGACCCAATTGGATCTTACGGGAGGGAGCAGCACTTACGATGGCAAATTTCATCGAGTGCTTGATCGGCTAATCGATCAGGACGGGACAATTGTCATGGGCCAATATCAGCCCGTGCCGGACATCGTTTCGCCGATCACGAAGGGACACAAGAGCTTCTCCCTCTTCACCTCCGGCGTGAGCGGTGCGGATGCCCCCTTTGCGACCATCGACGGATCTTCGATCACTGTGGATCTCTCGTCCTTGTACTTCGGGGTGAGCAGGGGAGACTCACTCCGGGCCTGGAATATCGGTGGTGTTGCCCATGGACTCTTCAACCCGGAAACGTCCGAATTCATGCTCTCGTGGAATCATATCTTTGGCGATGGGGCATTCAAGGAACAGCATGGGTGGTCGCACGACGATCAGGCTGCCAGGTTCTTTCTCCAGGGGAAGGTTGTCGAGCTCGACGCAACTCCAGTACCGCTTCCTGCGGGTTTCGTGGTCTTTGTCACTGGCCTCGCAGCGGGGGTCAGTTTCCTCTCGTGGAATCGGCGCACTGGACGGCCCGGCGTGGCGGCGTAACGGAAATACCATGAGGAGAGGCTAAGGTTGAGGTTGAGTGCGAAGCGCGTTGGAGGTCTGAGGTTGGAGGCGGCAGGCTGGGAGTAGGGGGATAAGGGTTAGGAGCTCTTGTTCTTAGTTAGGGGGGGTGAGGCGTGGGAGGCTGCCTTATGGTCGCCAGGCTTGAAGGGATCATACCGCCGCCGTTGCCCTGCGGAAACAGGCGTACCGACAATCGACAGCCATGGAGTCCGCTTTGTCTGGTCACCGTGCTTTGTTGCGCATTGGCCGTCTTGAGCGGGTGTGGATCGGCGGACCAGTCATCGTCGAACGCGAATCAGAACAATGCAGGCGCACTGGCAGCCCTTCTCCCGTTTGATCAGGTTGAACATACCTTCACGCAGTCGCCTGCGGTTTTTGCAGCCTTGTGGTCGCAAGCAAGGACGCGCACGGTCCGGATCGCGCTCTTGGGGGATTCGCAAGAAACAGCGCCGGAAGGAGAGGGCGATGTGTATGTGCCGCGTCTTCATTACGAGGCCTGGCTGCGGTATGGGAATGTTCCGGAAACGGTTGTGGCCGGCTACCACACGTATCGTGGTCAGACCGTGCCATTCGCAGACTGGTTATTGAGCGGAGTCACGGCTCCGCCCGGGGCTTCGCCCAGCCGCGTGGCCCCGGAACGATTGCTCCCCGGCATCCCGGCAGCGGCTCATGCCGCGCCTGCCGGACCGCTGTCTGTCAATGGACAGTGGTATGGGCAACTGACCATTCTTGAATCCAACGCTCAGGGAATCAATCCCGCTGCTGAGATCCCCACGAATGTCGAGTATTTTTGCAATCAGGGGGCAGTGCGAGCCGAGATCTTCGCGGCGACACACCCTGAATCCGGAGAGGTCTGGTATATGGCGCGGCCCACGGATCTGGCGCCCGATTACTTTGCCCCAGCGACGACCCAGGGAGCATCGAATCTCTCGTTGAGAGAGGCGCCCTTTGCCGTGAAGTCATTCCTGACCGCAGTCCTCCCCCGGAATGGGCTGCGGTATCTTCAATTGGAGCTGCTCGGTAGCATGACGTCGGCTCTGACGGACATTCTCGGGATTCGCTTTATCAGTGAACCGTGTCCGCAGGGGATCGTCATTCAAGATCTCAGCGCCGGCGGATTGTCGGCCAAAGATTTTCTCGAGAGGTATGGCGAGGCCGGAGATCTGTTCCGGGCCATGGGATTCGATGCGGCGATTCTACATTTCGGTGCAAACGATATTGATCAAAGCGCGACGGCGGAAACATTCCGTACCGATACGGAAAGACTGATTGCGCGCATCCGGACTTGGACCGGAGATGCCGGCTTCCCCGTGATTCTCATGAGCGATCCCTATCGAAAAGGCCTCACTTCAATCATGGAAGAGGAGTATGACCGCTACCCCGGCGCGCAGCGAGCCATTGCCGCCGCCGATCCGCACGTCTTGGTGATCAACTCACGACGACTGATGGATGAGAAGGGATGGAAAGCCGATCGACCAGACCGGCTGGTCGAATTGCTGACGGACGACGTCCACTACACCCCCCGTGGCGCGATCGAGCTGGCCGAAGCGGAGATGCGTCAACTGCTCGGACCCTAGATGAGTTGTTCCATTTTACGATTTGTTAACACAAACTTGAGACTAGCGTGGCCCGTCGCTCAAACCGGTGGAAGTACAATACGACGCTCTGTTCCCTCGGGCCGGTGGCTTCGACGGCGTACCGCCGTGCCGTACGCGAAGGGGAGGGCAGGTGTGCCGGCAGGTCGAATAGTGCGTCTGAAAACCGATGCAGAATCACCACAGTCAGGAGAACCAAGCAGCAGGGACAGGACGAGGCGGCAGGATGGCCGTCCAGCTCGCACTCCTGTGCGTCGTGGCGTGCATGACGGGGGTGGGATCTGCCCAGGCCGCCACCTACTACGTGGCGTGCGACACAGGGCGTGATGCCAACGACGGGCTGAGCGAATTGAGACCGTGGCAGTCGGCAGCAAAAGTGGCGACATTCCCGTTCCTGAACGGGGACGTCGTGTTCTTCAAGAAAGGATGCCGCTGGGAAGACGTATCCATCAAAATCTCGAAATCACTTCACTTCGGCGCCTACGGAGAGGGTTCGTCGCCACCCCAGCTTCTCGGTTCGAGGAGAGCATCAGCCTGGACCAAAATAGACTTCCGGGGGGTGTTTGTCACGGAAGCCGCCTTAGAGCAGGGCGTCCCCAGCCGCAGAGAAATCTTGATTGTCCATGACGACAAAAACGGACGCTTCTACAGTAGGACAGGTTCGTTGGACTCCGTCGACGCTCCGGGAAAATTCTTTCATGATGTGCCGGGAAGCAGGTTGTACGTGTTCCCGCTCCCGGACGTCGATCTCAGCCGCAATCTCCATATTGCCAGCAAACCCCATGTTCTGGAATTTCAGCGAACCGATGTGGAACGGGTGGTGGTCGACGGTTTGTCCCTCTCCTTCGCAAACGAGTATGCAATCGGGTTTTGGTACCAGTCGTCTGGAACGAACAACGGTTCGTTGACGGTCTCGAACTGCTCGTTTTTCGGAAATGCCTACCAAGCGATCCACATCGGCGGCACAAACACGTTCCAGGAGGTTGATATCCTCAAAAACACGGTGACGGCTAACGGAAACGAAGCATTCTATATCAGGTATCTCAAGCGAAATGAAGAGGGCGAGGTCATCAAGAGGCTGTTGCGCATCAGTGGCAATACGATCGGCGGCCAGGGATTCGGCTGGCGATCGGAGGGTCCGGAGTCGGCGGCCAATGGGGACGGGATCGACATCAAGGCCGGCGTGGCGGCGGCGGTCATCGACCACAACATGGTATTCGATGTGGCGGGCATGTATGGAATCGGAGTTCAGTCTTCCAACGTCCTAATCGAACACAACACCGTTGGCAACATTAGGATGTGGAATGCCCCTCCCGAAACGAGCGTGGCAGGAATCTTCGTCGATCCCTATGACAGCAAGGGAACGGTCGTGGTCCGGAATAACAAGGTCGCAGTGTCGGGCGCCAACGGCATCGTCATCCGCGGGGATGCCACCCGGCGCCCCGCCGTAGAAATTTACGAAAACGACATTGCCGTCGAGGCTCCGTATTTCGCTGTGGCATTCACCTCTCAGAATGTGACCAATACCGTCATCCGGAACAATCGGATCAAAGGCGGGCAAGCGGCCCTCTTCTTTATGAAGCCTTGCTGCCCTCCGAGCCATGTGGAAATTCACGACAACGATTTTCGGGGTATGGCAGCCCCGTTCGTGACGGCTCAGGATCTGTCGGCTGGAGTTCGCTTCTATTCGAACTCCTTCTGTTTCAGCGGTCTAGTGGATCCAGCCTATGCGCACAAATTGGCGGGGAATGCCGTTTCGAGCGGTTGCGAGGTGATTCAGCCACAGCCTCCGCAGGGTATTCTCGTGAAATAGGAACGGCAGGGTGAAGCCCGAGGACAATGCGACCGAAGGGGTGAAACCACATGTGTGAGAAGGCGGCAGCATGTGCGGCATAGCGGGTATCGTGGCCTATCATTATGCCGCCCTCGACGTCGACCGTCGGGAACTGCGCCGGATGCGGGATCGTATGGTGGCGCGCGGGCCGGATGGGGAGGGCGAATGGTATTCGGCCGACAACCGGGTAGGGCTCGGCCACCGGCGTCTGGCCATCATTGATCTCGACGATCGTGCGTCGCAGCCCATGCGAAGCGCGGATGGAAAGCTCGTGATTGCCTTCAACGGCGAGATCTACAATTACCGGGACCTGCGCGAGCGTCTGGAGGCGAAAGGCTACGTCTTTCGCACCCAGTCCGATACGGAGGTGCTCTTGCAACTCTATGCGGACAAGGGCGCGGCTATGGTCGGGGATCTCCGCGGCATGTTCGCCTTCGGCTTGTGGGACGGCCGGAAGGAGGGACTCCTGCTTGCCCGTGATCCCTACGGCATCAAACCATTATATTACGCCGACGACGGCTGGACATTCCGATTTGCCAGTCAAGTCAAAGCGCTGCTGGCAGGAGGAAAGGTGTCGCGCGATCCCGAACCGGCCGGACATGTGGGATTTTACCTCTTTGGCGCTGTCCCGGAACCCTACACGATCTGGCAGGACATCCGGGCGGTACCGGCCGGTTCGACGTTATGGGTGGACGAAATCGGTTCCTCGGAGCCTCGACCGTATTATTCGCTGGCTCAAGTGTACACCGAAGCTCAGGAGAAGCCGCTTCGTCTGGATGAACCGGATCTCCGGCTGTTTGCCCGGGAGGCGTTCCTCGATTCCGTGCGCCATCACCTGGTGGCCGATGTGCCGGTCGGCGCCTTTCTCTCAGCAGGAATCGACTCCGGGTCGCTCGTGGGCCTCATGCGCGATACCGGTCAATCCGACATCCAAACCGTGACATTGACCTTCTCGGAGTTCTCGGGGAAGCCGGGCGACGAAGCGCCGCTCGCCGAACAGGTCGCCAAGCAATACGGCACCAGCCACACGACGCGCATTGTCACGGCGTCCGAGTTTCGTGACGACATGCCGCGCATCCTGGCAGCCATGGACCAACCAAGCATCGACGGCATCAACACCTGGTTCGTCAGCAAGGCGGCGCGCGAACTCGGTCTGAAGGTCGCCATCTCGGGCCTTGGAGGCGACGAATTGCTGGCCGGCTATCCCTCGTTCGAGAGAATTCCCGGCTTGGTGCGGCGGCTGGCACTTCCATCTCGCATCCCGTGGCTTGGCAGGCTGGTGCGAACCATCGGCAGGCAGGTGATCCCGGGTCGATTCAAGGTGCATCCCAAAGCGTTGAGCGCGCTGGAGTATGGCGGCACGTATCCGGGAGCCTATTTACTGATCCGGGGACTGTTCATGCCCGGTGAACTCGATGAGGTGTTGGATCAAGACATGGTCAGGGAAGGTCTCAGGCGGCTCCGGCCTCTCCATTATATAGGCGAATTCCTGAAACCGGACCCCTTGATCGCCCGGAGTCGCGTCGCCGTGCTGGAATCGGGGCTCTACATGCGCCATCAACTTCTGCGCGACACCGATTGGGCCAGCATGGCGCATTCACTGGAGGTCCGCACGCCATTGGTCGATTCACAGCTTGTGAAGCGGCTCTTGCCGGCCCTTGTCACACCCACAACCGTCCAGGCAAAGGATCTGCTGGCTCAAAGCCCGAGCCTGGCCCTTCCGGAGCAAATTCGGACAAGGACAAAGACAGGCTTTTCCATACCGGTGACGGAGTGGGTAGCAGGCGATTCAGTGCTCCGAAAGGGTATAGGGACCAGACAATGGGCGCATATCGTTGCCTCGGCATGAGCTAGACGGGAGAAGAATGACGCGGCAGATTCGAATCCTTGCATTGGTCACCGACGGGTTTGGCAGCCACGGGGGCATCGCGCAATACAACTGCGATCTGTTGACGGCCTTGTCCCACCAGGCCGGCTCATTGGGCGAGATCGTCGTAGTACCCCGCCTTGGGCAAGCGAAGCAGGATGCGCTGCCGCCGGGAGTGCGGCAGCTGCCGCCGGTCTTCAACAAGCTCGGCTATTCGTTGCGCGCGATGGCTGTGGCGGCAGCGCGGGGCATCTTCGATCTGGTGTTGTGCGGCCATATTGCGCACGCCCCCTTGGCGGCCATGATTTCGCGCAACATGGGGATCCCTCTCTGGTTGCAACTCCACGGCATCGAGGCGTGGGCGCGCCCCCGGCCGATTATTCGTTGGGGCGTGGAACATTCCCATATGGTGACGGTCGTCAGTCGCTACACGAGGAGAAGATTTCTGGCCTGGGCAAATGTTCACCCGTCGAATGTTCGGGTGCTCCCGAACACGGTCAGCGATCGCTACGCGCCTGGACCGAAGCCGGCGCAGATTCTGGAACGATATGGCCTTCGAGGAAAGCGCCTGCTGCTCACGGTCTCCCGCATTTCTATCGAGGAACGATACAAGGGGCATGATCGCGTGCTTGCCGTCTTGCCGGACCTGCTTCGGAGCTTTCCCGATCTCGTCTATGTAGTCGCCGGCGACGGAAACGGCCGGGAATTACTTCAGACATTCGCCCGGGAGCAGGGGCTGGAACATAACGTCAGGTTTATCGGCAGGGTGAGCGACGCGGACCTCCCCGACTTATACCGTGCTGCCGATGTGTTCGTCATGCCAAGCACAGGAGAAGGGTTTGGAATCGTGTTCCTTGAAGCCATGCGATCAGGCCTGTGCGTCGTGGGCGGCAATGGCGACGGCAGCATGGATCCCCTCCGGGATGGCGCGGCCGGCTATGCCGTGTCCTGTGACGACAAGATCGAGCTGTTGGAGGCGATCAGCTCGGCGCTCGCGAATCCACAGAATAACCAGGATCACGCCGATCTATTCCGCTTCCCGGCATTCTCGCGGCATTGTGGGCGCCTGTTGAACCGTTGCCTGGCCGGAGCGAATCACTGAGCCGGAGGAAAATACTATGGTCGCAATTTATCTCTTTGCGTTGCTCGCCCCGTTGGCTGCTCTGTGGGTCGGCTATCCGGCTGCCATGGAGTGGCTGATCGGTCATTGGACCTCGGAAGAATACAGCCATGTGGTGATGCTCCCCATAGTGGGAGCCTACATGGCGCTACTCAGCCAGCCGGCGGCGGACCAGAGTGCGAAGGGACCTCGTTATGGAGGAATCGCTCTGCTCGCCGCGGGCGTGGTCATGCTGTTGCTGGCCCACTACGGCATGATGGTGAGTCTCTACGGATTCAGCCTCCTCGCGATGGTCTATGGTTTGTTCATCGTATTGGCCGGGTGGGAAACGGCCAAGCGGACCCGGGCCGCATTGGGCCTCCTCATGTTCATGGTGCCGATGCCCACCGCGCTGTTCAACAGCATGTCCGGTTCCTTACAGCTCGTCTCTTCCAACCTGGGCGCATGGATTGTCGAGTTATTCGGCATCACCGTTCACTTGCAAGGGAATGTCATCGATATCGGAAGGCTGCAGTTGGAGGTGGTCGAGGCTTGCAGCGGCTTGCGGTACCTGCTGCCGCTCATAGCCCTCGCGTATATCGTTGCAGTGTTCAGTCGAGCATCAGTCATCAGAGGCGGGGCACTCCTGCTTGCCGCGGTGCCGATCACCATTCTCTTGAACAGCTTGAGAATCGCGCTGACCGCGGTGTTTGTCGAATATTTTGGAATCAACCTGACGGAAGGGTTTCTTCATGACTTCGAAGGCTGGGTGATCTTTTTCCCGGCCTTGGGGCTCCTGGCTCTATGCAACATGGCGCTGTCAAGGCTTGCCCGGCGGGACACGTCAAGATCCCAATGGCTGCTGGTTCCACAAGGAGGCTTCGGAAAACCTCTCGGGGCAGGAATGAAAGCCTTGGTCTCGGGCAGCCGGACAACCCTGGCAGCCGCCATGGTACCTCTCATCGTTGTTGCCTATTTGCCGCTGGTCCTGCCCGAAAAGGAGATCATCACCCCCGTCCGGGAGGAATTCGGCCTGTTTCCTCTTGAGTTGAACGAATGGAAAGGGGAGCATCAAGGGATGGACGCCGTCTATCGAAATGCACTGCCTTGGAGCGACTATCTCCTGGCAAACTATGCCAAACCAGGTCGCGGGATTGTGAATGTCTTTGTTCCCTATTTCCC
>JACAFD010000096.1 GCA_013388555.1 Nitrospirota bacterium
ATTCACCATTGACCATTATCCATTCACCATTCCCTTGTTGTCCAGCCTCACGCCAATGGAACTGTGAGGATGACCTCGTTTCCCCTATCGTTGTACGCGATGTCGGGGAAGAACGACTGCGCGAGGAAAATACCCCGCCCACTGGCATCGCCCGTGGGGCAGATATCCTGACGGGAAGCCGCCCGCGCCTTCCAATTGAACCCTTTGCCTTCGTCGGCAATCAGGTAAGTCAATACCCGTCGTTGCTTGTCATAGATAGCGCGGATGGTAACCCGGCGGTCCCGAAAACGACTCTCTTGTCTACGTTGCCGGATCAGATCATCGTATTGGTCTTTTGCCATGGCCTCGATCTTGTCATGATATCGCAGTTCGAGGCAGCCATGCTCGACCGCGTTCATGACGAGTTCTTGCAGCGCGGCTCGAAGATGGAGCTGGCGCGCCTCCATCAGCCCCATGGCAGTCCCTTGAATGAGCCATGTCACAGTACTTTCGACGTAACCAGGGTCCGGCCCCATGACAAGCACATACTCCAGCCGTTCGACGCCCGGCGCATCGTCCACGGAGGCAGGCAGCGAGTGAATCGCCCTGTTCAGCACTTGTGCGAATGCGTCCTGATGAATCGGCTGCTCCACATAATCCAGCGCGCCGGCGCGTAACCCAGCCATCGTCGATTCGGCCCGCCCTGCATCGGTGAGGAGCAGGACCGGGCAAGCCGGGCGACGTTCGTGAATCTGCTTCACCAGCATGATCCCGTCCTGCTCAGGCAAAAAGAGGTCGGTAATTACGATATCGGGCTGTGTCATGTCGAAGGTCGCCAACCCGAGCGCCGGGGTCGAAGCGGAAATCACCGAATGCCCCTGCGCCTTCGCATGTTCCAGTATCACGGCCTGGGTATCGGCATTGTCGGCTACGACGAGCAGGGTACGTGCCTGTATATGCGAACCAGTTGTAGCCACCATGATGGTAATCCTCCAGCAATCAATTCCCGAAGTGCGCCATGCACCTCGGTCAAGCGTGTCTCGAGATCTGCACAGACCGACGAGGCCTCGGCAAACTTTCCCTGCCGGCCCAACTCTTCCAGCCGTTTCGCGCTCGCGAAGAGACGCGGCGAACCGATTGTCATGGCGGATACCTTCAGCGTATGAGCCGCCGCAACCAAACCGGCCCCGTCCTGCCGCCCCAATGCTTCACGAGCCGCAGAGACTTCCTGTAGACTTTCTTCCAAAAAACGCCTGCCCGAGGCGTAAAACAGGTCCTGATCGTCACTCACTCGACTCAGCGCCTCGCACAGGTCCAATACCACAGTCTCATCCACCGCGAAGGCAGGCAGCGAAAGGATGGCCCGATTCAGCGCTTGTGCGAATGCCTCCTGATAAATCGGCTGCTCCACATAATCCAGAGCGCCGGCGCGCAATCCCTCTTTCGTCGATTCAGCCTGCCCCGCATCGGTGAGGAGCAGCACGGGGCAGGTCGGACGACGCTCGCGAATCTGCTTCACCAGCATGAGGCCCTCGTGATCGGGCAGAAAGAGATCAGTAATCACGATGTCCGGCTGCGTCGCCTCGAAAGTCGTCAACCCGAGCGCCGGAGTTGCAGCGGGAATTACCGAATGCCCCTGCGCCTTCGCATGATCCAGTATCACGGCCTGAGTCTCGGCATTGTCGGCCACGACCAGCAAGGTATGTGGCTGTGTAGGCAATCCTGTCGTGGCTGTCATGATGGAAATTCTCCGGTGATCAACTCCCGAAGCGCGGCGTGCACCTCGGCCAGGTGTGTCTCGACATCCGAACAGACCGATGAGGCCTCGGCAAACGTTCCCTGACGCCCCAACTCTTCCAACCGTTTCGCGCTTTCGAAAAGGCGCGGCGCACAGAGCTCCAGGACCGACCCTTTCAATTTATGCGCCGCCGCCGCCAAACCGGCTCCATCCTGTCGCTCCAGCGCCGCACGGGCCGCCAGAGCTTCCTTCGGACTCTCTTCCAAAAACATCCGGGCCAGGGTAAGGAACAGGTCCTGATCGCCATCTACCCGGTTCAAGGCCTCGGAGAGATTCAGCACCATCGTACGATCCATCGTCTTATCCATTGGAACTTCCTTTCGGGTCGCCGGTGAGCTCAAGCCCTACGATCGCCGCATCGTCCTGAAAATATTGGGTCTGCTGCCACGAGCGGGCTTGTGAAAAGCACGCTGCGATCGTCGCCGAAAGAGACGTCCGCTTTCCTCTATCGATCACATCTTGGAAGCGCTCGCGCCCCCAGAGCTCCCCGTTTGGGGAGGGGACTTCGTAAATCCCATCGCTCAACAAAAACAGCCGATCACCAGGCTGCAAGTCGATGCGTTCGCATGCAAACTGAGCGGAAGGATCGAAGCCTAGGGGAGATGAGGAGCGCGTGAGCCACCGAGAAGAACTCTGCGCCGAGCTGACCAAGGCGCCGGAATGGCCTGCAGAAGCATACGACAGGCAGCGGGTCGGCATGTGAAGTTGTCCAACCCACAGGGTAAAATATTCCCCCTCGGCGCTCAAGGGGAAACATCGGTTGGCCTCGTGCAACACCTTCTCAGGATCGTACGACCCGAGCAACCGAAGCATATTTTCCGCCCGCAGAAATGTCATCAGCGAAGCTGATCGCAGTGCCGCGGCCACCCCGTGTCCCGAAGCATCAAGAATATAGAGGCCAAGATAATCCGCATCGATCGCCATCACCCCGAAAAGATCGCCGCCCAGCATCAAGGACGGCTGATACTCCCACGCCAGCGCAATGCCCTGCACGAGGCTCCCTTGGGGAGGAAGCAGCGAGCGAACGAATGCCGCCGCCGATTGAAGATCGGCCTCGGTCTCCGCCTGCTTCTTTTGCAGCAGCAGCAGCGATGACTCCAGTTCATTGCCGGTCGTTTCAAGTTCACGCACTAACCGGCTGGTGCGTAAACCGGCCAGCACGCGCGCGACAATTTCCTGTTTGCTCGCCGATTTGCTCAGAAAGTCGTCGGCACCTCGAGCCAATCCTTCGGCAATCTGCGCCGGCTGATCGTGAGCGGTCATGAGAAGAAGCTGGCTGGATTTCAGCAAGGGATCACGGCGCACCGTTTCACAGAACGTCGGGCCATCCATCTCCGGCATCATCCAATCGACGATGTAAAGATCCGGACGTTCACGCCGAGCGACGTCAAGCGCCACCAATCCGTTCTCGGCCTCAAGGACTCGGTGCCCCAATCGCCTTAGCCGTGCAGCCATACTCGTCCTGGTAATCGTTTCATCCTCCACGAGGAGAACCGTGGGGGCAGCCTCCTCAGACTCTGTGGAAGAGTCGGCTCTTCGTTCAATCGGCTGCGTGACGTTCGAATTCATCACATTCCCTCCACCACACGACAAAGCTATGCCGCACGCGCGGTGAGCACCGCTTCTTCGCTCTCATAGATAGGAATCATCTTTGGAATATTGGCGAGGCTCATGATCTCCCGCACGTAAAGCTGCGGTTTCAGCACACTGAGCTGGGCCTGTATCAGTTTCAAGTTCTGCGAGATGAGCACGAGCAGCCCGAGCCCTGCGCTGTCCACGAATCGCACCTTCTCCAAATTTACAATGAGATGCCGGCAGCCCGCATTTTTTGCCTTCTCGACAGCCGCCTTAAAAGCGCCTCGATTCGCATAGGTCAAGTCTCCCACCACGTCCAGGATTGTTCCTTGTGGCACGATACGTTCGTTGATTTGCATGTCCTCATCCTTTCGTTTGTGAGTTGCGGAATGGTCTGTCAGGTCTATTCGGTCTATCTAATTCGTCTCGCTCTATCGCAAAACCAGACAGACTAGATAGACCAGATAGACCCCTCTGGCTTGTCGCGCCTTTCTCGCCCGTCTCGCGTTTCATGCACCACGGCCTTCTAGTGTTTGCATATAGCGGCCAGAATCCCGGCGGGAATTTCCGCCAGCGGCACTATCTGATCTACCCCGCCGAGCTTGATCGCCTCTTTCGGCATACCGAACACCACACAGCTGGATTCGTCCTGGGCGATCGTGTAGGCACCGGCCTGTTTCATTGCCAGCATTCCCTTGGCACCGTCGCCGCCCATTCCTGTGAGAATCACGCCGATAGCGTTGGCTCCCGCATACTGCGCAACGGAATCGAACAACACATCGACGGACGGCCGATGGCGATTCACAGGAGGATCCTGATTGATGCAGACGCTATATCTGGCTCCACTGCGTACGAGTGTCATGTGATAACCGCCCGGCGCGACCAGAGCATGTCCTGGCAAGACACTGTCGCCGTCTTCGGCTTCTTTGACCGAAATGCGGCAAAGGCTATTCATGCGATTGGCCCAGGTCTTGGTAAACCGTTCCGGCATATGTTGGGTGATGAGAATCGGCGGCGTATTCGACGGCAAGGCCATGAGCACGTCCTTCACTGCCTCCGTGCCTCCCGTGGAGGAGCCAAAGGCGATAATCCGATCTGTGGTCTTAATCATCGCCGTTGAAGACGTAAGGGGTGAGGAGTAAGGAGTAAGGGGTGTCGTCTCACGCCTGACGCCTGACGCCTGACGCCTGACGTTTGCAATCGCGGCGGCCTTGACCTTGCTGATCAGATCATGAGCGATATCCTCCATACCCTCGCGAAGATCGATTTTAGGCTTGGTAATAAAATCCACGGCGCCAAGCTCCAACGCCCGAAGCGTGGTTTGACAGCCGGCTTCCGTAAGTGAACTCACCATGACCACCGGCATCGGATGCCCCCGCATCAGCTTCTCAAGAAAAGTAAGCCCGTCCATCTTCGGCATTTCGACATCGAGCGTAATCACATCTGGGTTGAGTGCTTTGATTTTTTCACGAGCGATGAAAGGATCGGGGGCCGATCCAATGACTTCAATGTCAGAGTCCTTCGACAGAAGGGTGGCCAGCACCTGGCGCATCAGCGCCGAATCATCGACGGTCAGCACTCGAATTTTAGACATCGCGTTCCTCACACACTCAGTCAATAGCCATCGGTCATTGGTCATTAGGAAGAACGGAGATCCGAATGCTGCATTCCTTCCACCCTATGACCAGTGACCAATGACCTTGGCTCCTCAGAACAGCGTGGCATCTTCTTCTGTCTGCAGCTTCATATTCTTTATCTTCGCCGCGTATTCCAATTCACGGTCGTAGATCGTCTGGTTCTTGAGCCGTTCGATTTTTTTCATCAATACGCGCCCCGATTCCGTAAAATAATAGATTTTACGAGGGTACACGTCGCCCAAATCGCGGCCGATCATCGAAAGGCCTTCGGTTTTCACATAGTTCAACACCCACTCGCTGTTTCGGGCGCCGACATCCATTTGGCCGTCGTAAATCTTGCCGGCTCCGAACAGCTTAAGTTCAAGCCGGCCCTTCAGCCCGCCTTGCTTCAAAATTTCGTTGATCAGCGACTCCATGGCGTAGGACCCATATCGGGTCGACTCTCCCCAGGAATCCCAGGCCTTTTCTTTCGGTTCCGGCAACATGAAGTGGTTCATGCCCCCGACTCCTGCCACCGGATCGCGAATGCAGGCCGAGATGCAGGACCCCAACACCGTGTAGACGATCATCGGATCGCGGCTCACAAAAAACTCTCCAGGCAGGATGGACGCGATCTCATGCGGAAATCGGCTGTCACGCATGCGCCGGATATGAGCGAAAGCATCAGGTGAGGCGTCAGGCGTCAGGCGTAAGGGGATGGTAGTCATAATTCGCGATGCTTCCTTTCCACTCTTATCGCCTCACTCCTCACCCCTTACGTCCCTTTTTGGTAGATCGTAGGCGCGACGGGTGTGAACGGCTGATCAAGCCGCTGCAAACTCTCTGAATGTCCGATAAAGAGAAAGCCACCCGGCTTCAGGTAGCGATAGAATTTCGTGGCCAATTTCGCCTGCGTCGGCCGATCAAAGTAAATCATCACGTTACGGCAGAAGATGAGATCCAACGGAGCGTTGATCGGATAGGTGTCGTCCATCAGGTTGATCCGCCGAAAGCGAACCATCTGGGTCAGATGTGGCTTGACCTTGACCATGCCGGCGCGATCTCCCACCCCCTTCAAGAAGTGCCGTTCAACGACTTCCTTCGGAAGCGTTCGCACACGATCCTCTTCGTAGACGCCAGCCTCAGCCCTGGCAAGCACGCGTGTGGAGATATCCGACGCCAGGATTTTAAAGTCCCATCGTTCCGGGTCGGGAACACTGTCGTATAGAGTCATGGCAGTCGTATAAGGCTCCTCGCCGGAGGAGGAGGCCGCCGACCAGATACGGATACTCCGGGTGGACTTCAGCATCGGAAGAATCTGCTCCCGCAAATAATCGAAATGCTTGGGCTCGCGGAAAAAATCCGTTTTATTCGTCGACACGAGATCCAGGAGCAGCGTGAATTCATCGCCATCCGTCTGGCCTGCGATCAGATCGTAGTAGGCTTGAAACGAGTCCAGCTCCAACGTGCGCAGCCGTTTGGAAAGTCTGGAGACCAGCAGAGTTTGCTTATTGTCGTTCAGGCTGATCCCGCACTCCTGATAGATGAGCGCCCGAAACTGTTCGAACTCCTTGGGTGTAATCGTGTACTCCATAACCAGCAACGCCCGATCTGCGCGAACAGGGCGCACCATCGCAGCGTCCACGCCCTACCCGTCGTTGCTCTATCGGTTGGTTACTGTCGATTCTTAACTCGAACTGCATACCGCCCCTGCAGGTTGCAGGACTCCCTGTAGGTGGGAAGCCTACTTGAAACTCCTATCCCCTCGTATGCCTGACGACTGCCCCACCATCGGCTCAAGGCCTGACGGCTTCCGGCCGATAACACATTGAAGGAACAGGGAGAGTCCCGTCTCACACGGATCACGACGGCAGTTTGGCTGAGACAAAAACCAGGTCCAACACGAGGATTCTGGTCGTCGATGATAACGTCATCAACCAGAAGGTTACCTCGCGCATGCTGGAAAAGCTGGGCTATCGGGTGGATCTGGTGGCCAACGGCCTGGAAGCCCTCGACGCGCTGTCGCGGATCGGCTATGCCGCGGTCCTCATGGATTGTCAGATGCCGGAGATGGATGGCTTCGCCGCAACGATGGAGATTAGAAAACGTGAAGCGTCGAACGTGAAGCGGAAGATGAGATCCGCGAACTACGCTTCACAAATGACGCGGCACCCCAAAGGGTGCCGATCATCGCCATGACGGCAGATGCTATGCAAGAGGATCAAGCCCGGTGCCTGGCCGCCGGCATGGATGACTACTTGAGTAAACCAGTGCAAGCCAAGGTCTTAGCAGGGATTATCTCGCGCTGGATCGGTGCGGCAGAAACATACTCCGACACAAACGGCGACAGTTTTCAGCAGACTCCATCAGTCAAAAGAGTCGCGTGAGCCCACCCATCAGGCTGCGGAACAACTGTGTTGACAGGCCCTTCTTCTCACTCCTATTTAGACGTCTGCACGATCACTGCATACCAGCCGAGACCGTCATACTCCTGGTAGCCATGCGTCTGTGCAAACGCGATCAAATCATGGTCGGCATTGATATAATGGCCTTTGCGTTGGCCTTGATGTTCCAGCATGAAGGGCGAGAGAATTCCATTGTTGTCGGATGAGGCAATCGTGCGCAGTCTGTTGTCCAGCAAGAGCACGCGGCTGCGAGCCCATTCATCTTCCGTTAATGCAGGTTCCGTCCGAACAATCGTTTTAGCTTGCTCTTCCCAATCAAAGACCACGCCCAGCACACCGACGATCTTTCCATCTCTGTTCCCTTCCGCGCGAACAGCGGCGGCATATACGGCCGTCAATTTGTCGTCATGGAGCGGATCGCTGGCAATATCGTCGACCACGTACTGATCGCCGCTCGTTGTCGCCATGGCTTTTTTGAACCAGGGCACGCTCGACAGATCGGCGCCGGTGATCCTCGGAAATTTCGCCGGCTGCGAGCAGGTCATGACTTTCCCGTCGACCCCCACCAATACAAGGTTCAGATAGACAGAATAATAACGATTGATCAGACCAAGGCGCACGGCCGCATGGTCAATGGAAGCTCGATCTTGAGACTGCATACAGCGAAAGAGCGCGGCATCCGATGCCCACCATCGTACGTCGGCGGTGCGCTCATACAAATTGCGCACGATGAGTTGCACCAGAGTCTGCGCCATGTCCGAGAGACGCTCACTCTCTTTTTCAGCAAACCGCCGGTGTAATTCGCTTGTGTCCGACCGTATCGCGCCCAGCTCTTTCGAAGTGCTGCCTGCTTGCGCGGCAAGGGTTTTGACTTCGGTGGCCACCACGGCAAATCCTCTGCCGGCATCGCCGGCTCTTGCCGCTTCGATCGTGGCATTGAGCGCAAGAATATTGATTTGACTGGTAATGCGCTCCGTCACGAACATGTGGTCATTGATACGCGTTTCGATATTCCCGATGATCTCTTCAATGTGAGGACTGCTCATGTCCGTCCCTTTCCGACATGAAACGCGACACGTGATGCGGACAATCCGAACCGTGAAACGTGAAGCGTGACGCGCCGTTCGGAGTCGTCATTCGGATCTAGCATCTCGTCGTTCGCGAAATACGCTTCACGTCTCACGCTTCACCTCCCTTAGAATTCCTCGAACTCCACTTCTTTAGCGTGAGGCGCCGTTCGTGAAGCGTATTTCGTTCCGGATTCAGGCGCGTCACGTTGCACACCTACTCCCAGCGCTTCACGCTTCACGTACGACGCTTCACGTTTCTCGCCTGCCGGTTCCGGCTCTCCATAGATGGCATGAATCGATTCTGCCGTCGCCTTTCTCACCGACGCGACGGCCGGCATCGCCGCCTTGTCCTCCTCGCTAGCCTTGATCGTGAACGCAGCGACCATGCTCATGAGCTCTTTGGCCTGCCCGGTCAGGCACTGGCTGGCTGAGGTGGTTTCTTCCACCAAGGCGGCGTTCTGCTGGGTCGTTTGGTCCATCTGTATGACCGCCTTATTCACCTGATCAATCCCGCTGGCCTGCTCCTGGGAGGCTGCCGAGATCTCGGCAATAATATCGCTGACATGCTTCACCGAAGCCACAATCTCCTCCAGCGTCTTGCCTGACCGATTCACCAGGTCGCTGCCTTCAGTCACCCGCGCAATGGACTCGTGGATCAATCCCTTGATCTCTTTGGCGGCCTGCGCCGACCGTTGCGCCAGATTTCGCACTTCGGTGGCCACCACGGCAAAGCCGCGGCCATGTTCTCCGGCTCGCGCCGCCTCTACCGCCGCATTCAAGGCCAAGAGATTCGTCTGGAAAGCGATCTCGTCGATTACGGTGATGATGTCGGCGATCTTCTTGCTGCTCTTGTTGATTTCGGCCATCGCCTCGACGGCTTTGGTAGTGACCGCGCCACCCTTGTTTGCCACGTCACGAGCCGCCATCGCCAGCTGATTCGCCTGCTTCGCGTTATCCGCACTCTGCTTCACCGTGGAGGTAATTTCCTCCATCGCGGACGATGTCTCTTCCAGCGAGGCAGCTTGCTGGCTGGTCCGTTGCGAGAGATCCTCGTTGCCCTTGATGATTTCGTCCGCCCCCGTGGCCACACTTTCTGCCGATTCACGCACGGCAGTCAGGGTCATCCTCAGCTTGGAGACCGTGCTGTTCAGGCTGGTCTTGATCTGCTCAAGATTGCCCTCACAGGCATTCTTCATCTGGTCTGTCAGATTCCCCTGTGCCAGATTCGCCAACACCCGCTGTGCCTCCAACATGAATTGCTCCATCTTCACCGATTGCTCTGCTTCCTTTGCCACCTTCTCCTGGATCTGCATCCCCATCTGGTTGAATGCCTGAGCCAGGGTGCCGATCTCATCTTTTGACGTGACCGAGACACGAGTGTCCAGGGCGCCACCAGCCAGCTTCGCCACAGCCTCGCTCACCCGGCTGATTCCCCGCACTCCGATTCGCCCGATGAAGATGCCGGCTATCAGCGTAATCACCAGGCAGACGATGATTGCAATCAGCACGTTTCGATTGATCGCTCGTGCATCGCCGATCGCATCAGCGTGATCGACCACCAGGAGAACCGACCAATTCATGCCTGGATAGCCTAACGCGCCCTTGAGGTGCGTGTAGCCGATCATCTGGGGTACCCCGGTGCGGGGATGAGGGTCGGTCGCAAATCCGGACTTTCCCATCACCGCTCCTGTTGCGGCGGTGACGCCGCGGGTTGCCAGATTGTCGGTCATCAGAGCAGTAAAATCGTGACGGATCTGGTCTGTGCCGGTATAGACAGGGTCATAATTCATGAGAATCTTTCCGTCCTTGTCGAGGAGAATCGCGGCTGACTCGAGAAAGCCGGCGCTCTTCATGATCTGTTGCGCCGATCGAAGAATATCTTCCACGATCGAAAACTTGGCCCGGTTGCTCCAGTAGGCTACGATTTTTCCGTCCCGATAGACCGGAGCTGAAAATCCCAGCGTGAGCCCATCATCTCCGGGATAGGCAGCCTTCACATCCGGATCGACAAGGAGATCTTCAATATAGGTGCCGGTCGCGGCCATGTTTTCAGGCGCCGAGAACGGCATCTTGGTCGTAAACTGCTGGGCCTTCAGCGCTCGAAACCAGGCCGCCTCTCGATAATTTTTCCCGTAGAGCCCTTGAGATTGAATCCTCTTCCCGTCTGCATCCTTGGAGTTCACCGCAATCACGCGTCCCTCCAGATCGACCAGGATGGTCAAATAGTAGAGATCGTAGGTGTCCACATACTGGTCCATCACCTGGACGATAGGATTGTCCTCGATCCCGGTGCTATACCAGTGGGCCTTCTGATCGAGTACGCTGTTGAAGCCGAAGGCCTGCACGTCGCCATAGCGTTCGAACAGGTTGCGATCGATTTTGTCTGCGACTCCCTCCGCCTGGGCTTGAAATCGAGTTCCGACCGATCCCTCGATCGTGTGGCTGGCGTTGTAGGCAATCAACCCGACAACTACCATCGGGATGAACCCGAACAGGATAAAGAGCGTAGTCAGTTTCGCGGTAATCCCCCAGTGGATGGATGCGTTCTTGAACTGGATCATGGTCTGTGTCCTTTCAAGCGCGTAACGGGCGAGACGAGCGCGCCGAGCGCGACTTGCAAGCCCTGATTCTAAGGTTCCGCACAGTTATCCTCACTCATCAAAGCACTGGTCATCCCTACCGGCAGTCTCGCTCCGCGAACTAGAAACCAGCCGCCACCCGCACGTCCCCGTCCGTCAGCAATCGGTCGATATTCAAGAGCGCCACCAGGTTACTGCCGCATTTGGCGATCCCGTTCAAGAAACTCACATCAACTTTCGTTCCGAATTCTGGCGGGGCCTGGATATCCTGCTTGCTGATGTTAAGAACATCTGACACGGAATCCACCACAAAACCCATGATGCGGTCTTGCACGACAACCACCACGATGACTGTATGCGCCGTATAGTCGACGGTTTCCATACCGACCTTGGCTCGCAATTCGATGATGGGGACAATCGTCCCGCGCAGATTCATGACCCCCTTGATATAGCTCGGCTGGTTGGGAATTTTCGTCACGGAAGTGTAGCCCTTAATCTCCTGAACGCGGAGAATATCCACACCATATACCTCGTCGCCGAGTTGGAAGGTTAAGAACTGGCTTCCGTCTGTAGCGTCTCCGCTCTGTTGATTGCGCCCCTTGGTGGCGGTGTCAAGTGCAAGTGCGGCCATGGGGTCCTCCCTGTTAAATCGTCGTTCGTGCTGCGTGAAGCGCATCTCGTGAAACGTGAAGCGTCCGATTCCGGAACGAACGCCGCTTCACGCTCTTCGTTACGCCGCCATTAGCGCCCCGCGACGCGCAATTTCGAGGACACCACGGACATCCAGAATGAAGCCGACGGCGCCATCGCTCAGGATGGTGGCGCCTGCCACTCCATCGACCTTCCGGAAGTTGTCCTCCATGCTTTTTATCACTACCTGTTGCTGGCCAAGAATCTCGTCCACCATCAACGCCACCTGCTCACCCTCCATCTCCAGGATTAGCAGAATGGCTTTGGCCGGTTCGGTGAACTCCGGTTGCAAGGAAAACACCTCGTACAATCGCACCATCGTTAAATAGGTGCCGCGCACATTGATCAATTCACCCTTGCCGACGACGGTCTTGATCGCATCGATTTTCGGTTGGATGGATTCCACGACTGACAACAGCGGCACGATGTATGTTTCTTTGCCGACCCGGATGGTCATACCTTCGATGATAGCCAGGGTGAGCGGTAGCCGGAGGGTAAAGGTGGTGCCTTTCCCCAACTCCGTCTTGATGTTGACGGTGCCGCCCAATGCATCGATATTGCGCTTGACAACATCCATGCCGACGCCGCGCCCCGAGACGTCGGTCACTTTCTCCGCCGTCGAGAAACCGGGTTTGAAGATCAATGCCCAGATCTGATCGTCGGCAATCTTGTCAGCTTCGCCGATCAATCCCTGTTTGACGGCTTTTGCCAGGATCCTCTCACGATTCAAGCCGCGCCCGTCGTCTTCGACGGTGATGCAGATATTGCCGCCTTCGTGGAAGGCATTGAGTCGGATGGTACCGAGTTCCGGCTTGTTGTTGTCGAGGCGCTCCTCCGGCGGTTCCAGCCCATGGTCGGCTGAATTTCTGACGAGATGTGTCAAGGGGTCGCCGATCGCCTCGATGACGGTCTTGTCCAATTCGGTCTCTTCGCCGGAAAGGACGAGTTGAATCTTTTTCCCTGCTTTTGCCGAGAGGTCACGCACCAGTCGTGGAAACCGGCTGAACGCGGTCCCAATCGGCAGCATGCGGATGCCCATGACCCGCTCCTGAATCTCCCGCGTGTTACGCTCCAACTGCGCCAGCCGTTCCAGCAACACCGGCATCTGACACATCTCAAACCGGAATCCCAAATCGTTCAACATCGACTGGGTAATGACCAGTTCGCCGACGAGGTTGATGAGCTTATCGATCTTGGCAGTGTCCACCCGGATGGAGGCGGTGTCAGTCCCCTTCTTGGCATGGGCCGCACTTTCTCGTTGTTTCTGGAGCGCCTGGGAAATCTGTTGCGGGGTGGCGGCATGTTGTTCGATCAGAATATCGCCGACTCTCTTTTGTTGCGAGAGCGCCTTATCCAGCGCATCACGGGTCACAACGCCGCTCTCAACGAGGATTTCTCCGAGCGGTTTCGGCTCACCCTCAACTCCGTGAGGCGTAAGGGGTAAGGGGTGAGGGGTGGAAGACGGCCGTTCTGCACCCCTTACTCCTGACTCCTTACCCCTTACCTCTTCAGTGATGACGAGGACGCTGTCTTCATGGACGAATTCGAACACGGCATCGACGATATCACGGCCTTTGACCGTCTCTAATTTCATGGTCCATGAGAGGTAGCAGGCCTCTGGATCCATTGTGGCCAGTTCCGGCAACTTGGTGACATCCACCTGTACCTCGGACAGGGTGCCGAGGCTGCCCAGCTCTTTGAAGGTTTGGAGCGGATCGAGCCCGCGCTGGAATAGCCAAGCCGGCGGGGTCCAGGCAATGTGAAAGCATCGTGAGGGGTGAGGGGTAAGGGGTAAGGGGGCAGTCTCAACCTTAGCCTCAGCCTTGACCTTTATGTCGCTTGCCGTCGCCAGGTCGGTCGAGAGCCGTTGCACCGTTTCGTCGTCGACGGCTGAACCGTTTTTTGCCGCATCAATCAACGTCTTCAAACAGTCGGTCGATTTGAGCAACAGATCGGCGATCTGTGGCGTGACCGTCTTGTGTCCGTTCCGAAGCAGGTCCAGCAGCGTCTCCATCTTATGGGTAAACTGCGCAACGGCGTTGAAGCCGAACATGCCGCTCGCCCCTTTGATGGAGTGCGCCGACCGAAAGATTTTGCCCAGCAGGTCCAAGTCTTCGGGATGCTGTTCAAGTGCCAACAGCCCTTCCTCGACGATG
Organism: Nitrospirota bacterium; assembly: GCA_013388555.1. GTDB lineage: Bacteria > Nitrospirota > Nitrospiria > Nitrospirales > Nitrospiraceae > Palsa-1315. Next base: position 13,869 of record JACAFD010000096.1, read on the forward strand.
GCAAGATGCTCCGCCGCTTCCTCAAAAAAAGCTTCTTGAAATTGTGCGAACTCGTCGCTCATGTCTTTTCCCCGCTCAGACCGTCCTCTAGTCATCACGCCAGAACGTCATCTAGTCTTCTGACTTGAAGACTTTCAGCCTTGTCGACATTCGACTTGCCTTCATACCGGCAACACCTTGGCGATGACCTTCAGCATCAATTCAGGGTTGAACGGCTTCACGATCCAGCCGGTCGCGCCGGCTTCTTTCCCAGCTTTCTTCTTGGCCTCTGTTGATTCCGTCGTCAGCATCAAGATCGGGGTGAATTTGAAGACTTCTATTTTCCGGAGTTCCTTGATCAGGGTTATGCCGTCCATTTCCGGCATGTTCAGATCCGTGACGACGATGTCCATTTTCGGTCCGCGGGCGACCTTGTTGACTGCGTCCTTTCCATTTTCGGCTTCCACAACTGTGAAGCCGGCATTGGTCAAGGTAAAAGCCACCATCTGTCGCATGGTCGGCGAATCGTCCACGACGAGCGCTGTCTTACTCATATATTCCTCCAACCCTTAGCGGCCTGCTGAAAACTCTGAAGCGTCGTTCGTGAAGCGTATTTCGTTTACGAATCGGCGATTTCGATTCTCGTCTGTCCTGCGCTTCACGCTTCACGAGATACGCTTCACGTTGCCTGGGCTCCACGGCTCAAAATAGCGTGACCGATTCTGACTCCTTTTTTGTCGGCTCTGGCTCTTGATAATCGGACATGATAACTGACGCATGGAGGCGGCGCTCCGCATCCATGGTGTACGTCTGTTCAAGCTGCTGCAGCACCGCGATTTCCTTCCTGGCTCCTTCGTCCTGCGGCCCCTTCAACAGGTCTTGGAGATGCGTGCGCCAGTAGTCCAATGCCTGGGCCACGTGCTCCAACTGCTGTCTGGTGATGTCCTGGAATTGCATCGCCATCACGATCTTCGACAGATGGGGCGATGTACCATTGAACCTTGAAGTCGCGTTCGGCGGCATCATAGCTCTGAGGTGCACCATTAAATCCATCGCCGCTCGTTCGGTCTGTTGGGTTACGGTTTCCATTTGCTTTATCAGAACCGGAATCATCTGTACGGCGCAGGCGGCAAATGTTTCCCACGCCTGCTGCTGTTCTTGGAGCCTGCCGAGCTCGGCCATCTCACAGCAGGCTGACACGTCCTTCTTGTCCACCCTCACAGTCTCCAAGGCTATTCACTAAGCGGTTCGGAGAATCCGAGCCGAGTCATCTTTGCCTGCAGCTCTTCCGAGATCCCTGTAACCAAGAGACGACCAAGTTTTCTGGCCGCCCACATGAGCTGAATCCCCGCTGTATCCACTCGGGTAACCTGCGAAAGATCCAGGCAGACCAAACCATCGCTCGCGAGCAGCGTGACCAGCGACTCCTTAAACTCCGCCGCTTCGAAGATCGTCAATTCACCTGATGGTTTGCAGAGCCTGGAATCGGTTTCCATAGTGCCTCTAGGAGGATGATGAACATATCTGTCAGCGCGAAGAAGGTTGAGGCTTAGGCTAAGGTTCAGTCCGGATCAGAGGCTTGCTCAACCTCAGTCTGTTTCACGCCTATGGACTCGTTATCGGGATGTTCCTGAGGATTCTTGAGTGCCGGAGGAGAGGGCCTCCTTTATGGCCGGGAAGCCGGCTCCGCTGGGGGAGCAAAGAGCTCTAAGGCGGTGCGCGGTGTTTCTGTCTCGATTGGCTGCGGGATCGGCCTGCGTTCCTGCACGACAATTTCTACCCGGCGGTTCTTTGCCCGATTCTCTGGGGTCAGGTTGTCCGCGAGAGGGCGAGAATCGGCATGGCCCACCGCGGTGAGATGGTCGGCCGGCACGCCATACTGTTCGAAGAATGCGCGGACGACTGTCACGGCACGGGTGGCGGACAGCTCCCAGTTCGATGGAAATTGTGTCGTAGCGATCGGTACATTGTCCGTATGGCCCTCCACACGCACATGACGATCCAGCTCGATCAGCACGTCACTGATCGCCTGTATGAATGGATGAGCCTCTGGCCGTAGGGCGGATTCCCCGCTGCGAAACAATACGGTGTCCGGTAGCGTCAACACGATATCTCCGTTCGTGAGTTCCTTCAGTGTAATGACTTCTATGTGCGTTTCCTCCTTGAGTGACCGTATAATCTGGCGGAGGCGCCGCATCGCCGGTTCCTTCACGCTCTCGATGGCCGGATCTATCTTCACAGCCTTATTCTGCCCGATCGTGAAGGGCACCGATGTAGTCGCAGGGCTGACGATGGGGTTGAGCGCGGCTTTAATCGAATCGCTCACGGTTCGGAACTTGCCCTCGTTCACGGAGGAGATGGAATACATGACTACAAAAAAGGCGAAGAGGAGCGTGATGAAATCCGCATAGGACACGAGCCAACGCTCGTGATTTTCATGTTCCTCGTGTTTCTTCTTGGCCATAGCTGGTGGGTCACTGGTCAATAGTCAATGGTTGGGCGGGCCAACGATCGCGATGTCTCACCAGTGACCATTGACCGTTGACTAATGATCTTTTCCTCACTTCTTTTCTTCTTTTGTGCGTTCCGATTCCGGGAGATAGCCTTCGAGTTTCTCCTGCAGAAGGCGTGGATTTTCGCCTTGTGCCAATCCCACGAGTCCTACAATGATCATCATGCGCAAGGCCGCCTCTTCCTTCAGCTTGAATTTGATTTTGCTCGCAAGGGGAAGGAAAATCAGGTTGGCCGCACCTACGCCATACACAGTCGCCACAAACGCGACGGCGATGCCACCGCCGAGCTTGGACGGATCGGCCAGGTTCTCCATGACGTGAATCAGGCCGAGAACCGCGCCGATGATCCCGATGGTCGGAGCATACCCGCCTGCCGCCTCCCAGACCTTCGCCCCGCTGATCCCTACTTCCTCTTGCGATTCAACATCGATCTCCAAGATCTCGTGCACCGCTTTCGGGTCCGTCCCATCCACGATGAGTTGCACGCCCTTCCTGAAAAACGGGTCATGGATATCTTTGAGCTTGCCCTCGAGCGCGAGCAATCCTTGCTTACGCGATACATTCGCCAGTTCGATGATCGTCGTGATGGTCCCCTTGTTGTCATGTTTCGGACTCGTGATACCGAGTTTCAACAGGGAGAACCCTTTCAGCACAACCGAAAGGGGATTCTGAACACAGATGGCGCCGATGGTTCCACCCATCACGATGACGAAAGCGGTGAGCTGCATGATCGAACCCGGGTGGCCGCCCTCAAGAATCTGCCCACCGAGAATCGACCCGAGCGCGAGCACAAGTCCAATGATCGTTGCAATATCCAATTTGTTCTAGATCCCGTTCATTTGGTTTGTTTGGTTCATCTGGTTGATTTGGTTCTTCGGTCAGCTTCATTCAACCAAATAGACCAGATGAACAGAGAGAGCTATTTGAATCCGAACTCGGATAACAATTCGTCCGCCAGTTCCTGCTTCATCGCCGTAGCCTTGGACGCTTCAAGCTGCTTCAGCATTTCATGGGCCTTCCCCTGGGTTTCCGCGGCGGTGCATTCCTGTTTCAAGCCGAACACAACCACCAGTTCCACGAGCTTACGGTGAACGTCTTCTATAATCGTGACGAGCTTCTTCACCCGTTGGGCGACAAGATCCTGAAACGACAGGGCCGTCATAATGTCCATCAAATGCTTATCGTCTTGCGCGAGGTCCTGCGCGGTCTTCCCCAGACAAGCCGCAAGCGTCCGGCAATCGACTGCTTCCAATACAGAAACCGCCGTGGAAAGCTCCTTGGCAGCCCGAGCGCGGTTATCCTGAATGATCTCAGTCAAACGCATCACTTCCAGCGTACCCTTTTCCGTCATCGTATTGAGATCGAGCAGATGTGCCGTCGCTTGAGGAAGTTGCGCGTTGTTGGCCACCAGTGGGGCTCCGACCTCTGCCATCTTCCGCATGGCGGTATCAAGATAGCGCGCCAATTCACCAAGTTCGTCATACAGCCTGACATTGGCATTCAGCACGGCGGTGCTCCTCCCTCTCTCAGCGGATGCTGTACTAAGTCGGCCTCTCTGGTCTATTCGGTCTGTCTTGTATGTCATGTGAACGGAACTAATCAGGAAAACCAGACAGACCAGAAAGACTAGATAGACCAGACAGACCCGGCTTGTTTCACTTAAAAATCTTATTCATTTTTTCCTGCAATACTTCAGCCGTAAACGGTTTCACAATGTAATTACTTACGCCTGCTTGAATCGCTTCGATAAGATTTTCCTTCTGCGCCTCCGCCGTCACCATCAAGACAGGAATAGCTTTCAACTTCTCGTCAGCACGAATGGCCCGCAACAGCTGGATGCCGGTCATGACAGGCATGTTCCAATCGGAAATGACGAATCCGAACGCATCCGCATTCAGTTTGTCGAGCGCTTCCTGGCCATTCTCGGCCTCTTCGACATTTGCAAACCCGAGTTGCTTCATGATGTTTTTGACGATCCTTCGCATGGTCGACATATCATCCACGACGAGGATCTTCATGTTCGGATCTGCAGACATGGTCTCAACCTCCTCCTTCTTCTGGAACGTGAAGCGTATCTTGTGAAGCGTGAAGCGCAGGACAGACGGGAAGCGGAAACATCCGATTCCGAATCTAAAGCGCTTCACGCTTCACGAACGACACTTCCCTCATCGAAGGCACACGTCTACCGTCTTACCGAACAGTCGACCACCTCAATCAGAGATTGGACCGTCAGCCCTGCTGGGAGCGGCTGTGCATCCAGTCGTGGATGTCGCGACGGAGAAAGCGCCAATGCTTCCCAATCTTCGACGCCGGCAATTCGCCGATCCGAGCGAGCTTATACACGGTGGACTTGGGCACCCGGAGAAACCGGGCCACGTCCAGAACCGTCAAAATCTCGTCATCCGTTGATGGCGTACCGTTCGGTTGGAACATCGTTGTTGCAGACACTGCATTGTTCATCGTGAATGAGATATCGGTGCTGTCGATACAAAACTTGAGTCAGCGTAAGCCTGCTAGCGATGCAAGACGAGCGGGAAAGGCGAGATGGGGGGACGGGTGAAGCAGGCAAAAGGCCCAAGTGTTCGGATCTTCAAACCCAGCCTTCAGCCCTCACGCTATACCTGTCTTATGGAGTACAGACCATCACCAACCGGCAGGACACTGCTACAACGGGTTGGACGAGGAGAGATGTTACTGGGGAGAAGGGAGTAGCGAGACAGACGGGCCGGCCTCGCCCCTAGCCGGCATTGCGACGACCTCGCAACCGTTCCGCCTGTGTCTGAATGATATGGCGGATCAGACGTTCCTGATCGTCCGGATTGAGCTGAGTAAATTCCGTCGCAATGTCGTAATTGACGCCGTCTTTGGCTTGGGCCGATCGAATCACTCGTGCGGTCGTGTGAATCGGCGTGAATGGCGCCAGAACTATTTTCAGTCTCAACGTGTCATCGACGGCAAAGTGACGAGGCGAGAGAAATCCGATGCCGCCTCCGCTCAGCGTCACATCGGCAACTTGCGCGATCGCGATTCCCTCCGGCTGCATCTTTGCAAGCGTCTTCACAATGACTTCCAGCAGCCAATCCACCTTCATAATCCAGGGGAGAAGCGGAGACTCCGCCAGCTGTTCACCGCTACGGAGCAATAAGTCGGATGTCGGTTTGGCGATGACATCCGCGATTGCCTCCTGAGCTACCTGTGGGATGCCTGGTGTGGGCCCTTCCACAGGATCGGTAAGTAACCGGTACTCCAACAGCACCCGATCGTCGATTCGGATCCATTCCCGACGTTCGTCCGGCAAAGGTTTTGCCGTTGTGGTCGATGGTGAGAGCATGGTCGTAGTCATTGCCTAAGAAGCCCGTTGTTTGGTTTGCCAGGCCTGTCTGGTTTTTTGGTTGAACGAAACGAACCACCAACGCGACAAATGAGAATCATGCCTGTCGGTTCATGAATATGGACTCAGTCTCTCTCTCCCCTTGCCAGGACCGTAGTCCTTGCAGATTCTTGCGGGTCTTTGCTGTCTCGATCATCTGCGATTGGAGAGCTGTGCGCGCATTTATAATTCGGGCCTCGACCATTCGGTCGAGTTGAGTCAGATCTGCAGCAAGCGCCGGAGGGATCGTATGATTCCGGAGCTGTTCCCCGCGTGCCCGGTAACATTCCTCAACCTGATCCCACCGACCAAGCTCTGCTGCCTGACCGGCTTGCATCGTCAAGGAGAGCAAGTTCTGCTCCCAAACAGGCAAACTGCTACATGCCAAATGGTCCATGGGCCATTCAACATTTGCCATTCATCATTCCCACTGCCGGCTGGGTCTGCTGTTGAGCCACAATGTGCCAGGCCTCGCGCATTTCCTTCAGACACCGAAGCGGCCCATCGAGACGACGGACATCGTTGCGCAGATTGGCTTGAGTAAACTCCGAGAGCATGTAGTCATAGAGACGGTACAACGACTTGGCCATCTCGCCGCCCCGTTCGAAGTCGAGGACGCTGGACAATTCACTCACAATCCCGACGGCTCGCCCGAGAAACCGGGCCTTGTCGGACTGATGCCGTCTGGCGATCCCGTCACTGGCGAGTTCGATCGCCTGAATGGCTGAATCGTACAGCAGGACAATGAGTTGAACACCTGATGCGGTCAACACCTCCGTTTGGCGGTAGCGTGAGGCAGCGGCTGTATTGGGGAAGGTATTCATAATCATCCCTGTGATTGTAAGAATGTGGTCTGACCCTTTAACCGGCTGAGAAGTCCGTCGAGCGCTGCATACTGTCTCTTGAGCGATTCCTCGTAGGCCGAAAGGGCATCTTCTTTCCTGCCGATTTCGGTCGTCAGGCTGCTGAGCTGATTGGTCAATGCGTTTTTACGAACTGTGAGTGAGCCTGTACTGATGTCGTCGATCGCATCGATGGCCACATTGACCCGCTGGGCGACACCAGCCACCCCTGTCTGATTGATGAAGAGCGATTTAACCGCCTTGTAATTGCTGCTTAGCATACTGTCGAGCTTGGCTTCATCTACAGTGATCGTGCCATCGCGTTCCGTCTTAAACCCGATTTCTCCCACGGATGAATAGGTCGTCAGCCCGCTTACGGGGGCGGAGAGCGCCTGTCGGAGTTGTGAGAGGAACCCTTTCGCCGTTGGCTCGCCGAAGAATAGCGCGCCCTTTTTCGTGGCGACGTCGTAGGTGGTGCGTTCGTTCACAAACTTCACGATGTCGTTATAGGCCGTGGCGAACTTCTTGATGTTTTCTTTCACCACGCCGTTATCGTGTGTAACATTGACGGAGACGGTGCCGGAACCGGTTGTCTTGAGGAGCGAGAGCGTCACGCCTGGAATCGCGTCTGTCAAGAAATTGGTGCTGCGCTGCAGGGTGACGGGGTTCAGCGCCGGGTCGCCGACGATGGCGATGGCATCCTGCGCAGCCTGCAAGGTATCGACTCCTCCTGTACCACCGCCATTGAGGAAATCCAACGTGGTTCCGTCGGTCACAATCGTCACCCCATTGCTCGCCCCTGACGTAGTGGCTGTGAGAATCAGACGATAGGCCGGCGTCGTCTCGCTGCCCGCATTGACAATCGACGCAGTTACGCCGGCACCCAAATCGTTGATGCCCGTCTGCAAATCTTCGAGCGAGGCGCTGCCGCCTAATACCACAGTCTGATCGGTTCCCGTTCCTACGCGGAAGGTAAACGTGGCCGATGCACCGCTGACAATATCCGCGGTCACGCTCGAAACGGCTGTTGTTCCTTTGTTGGTAATCTGATTCGACTGCGCCAATTGCGTCACCCGGACAAGATAGGATCCGGGCGTTGCAGTCGAGGAGGCCGTGGCAGTCAAAACGGTTTGATCCGATACGGCCGTGCTCGATCGATCGAACGACGTCGGTAACCGCAGGGCATCTCCAACCGATTGCAAGGCCAGCAGTTTAGCCCCCAGCAAGCCGTAATCTGTCAACTTTGACTGCGCCGTTGTCTTCTTCTGACTTAGTTGCTCGATGGGTAGGCGTTGGACTTTGACCAGTTGATCGACCACTTGACCGAAATCCAGCCCGTTCCCTAATCCCCCGAACGATATCGTTGCCATAGCCGGAGCGTTCCTCTGTTACGCGCGTTCTCGAACCAAGAAACCTTTGGGGCTATCAAGATGTTTGGCCAGGTCCAACAGTTCCTGTGCGGGAATCTGGCGAATGATTTCTCCGGATTCTCCATTGCGAATCTTAATCACAGCCTTGTGTATATCAGGATCGATCTCGATCTCCAGCCGGGACGTACTTCCGCGAAGCATGTCGTTGACGCGGGCAGCCGCCTGTTCGACCTGTTCTGTTGTCGGGGTCGGTGCTGGGGCGGGAAGCCTGAGATCGGCCTCCACCTCTCTGTCCCCGTCGCGAACCGGTTTCGCCTCGCTCGCGGGCCGAACGTGTTGATGAACATAGATGTCTTGAGGCGGTCGAATGTTCTGGACCATAGATGCCTCCCTCGACACGGCCCTTCCTCATCGTCCGGCGGAGACCCAGCCCCCGATGCGGGGGCTGGGCCGTGACTCCGGCGCGACGAGGTGCCGGTCTATCGCAGCAACGCGAGCGCCTGTTGCGGAAGCGCGTTCGCCTGTGTCAACACTGCGATGCCCGATTGCACGAGAATCTGGTTCTTCGTGAATTGCGCCGTCTCATAGGCGATGTCGGCATCACGGATCCGAGATTCTGCTGCCACGAAATTCTCACTCGTGACCTGGAGGTTCGCGATGGCCGCCTCGAAACGGTTTTGAATCGAGCCGTATTCCGCTCGAGCTGTGGCAATCGAACTGATCGCGCTGTCGATATTGCTCAGCGCACTCTGAGCATTGGCCGACGTCGAAATGTTCACATTGGCCAAGCCGATACTGTTGATATCCAAATCATTCAGATCAGCTGTGAGCGAATTGCTCGCGCCGCTCTTGAAGCCGATGAAGACTTCGAACGAATTGGTGGCCCCGCTCAAGAGCGCCTGGCCGTTGAACTCGGTCACGGTGCCGATCCGGTCGATTTCAGATCGCAGCGCGACAAACTCTTGATCCAAATATGACCGTTCCGTGGCGCCGACCGTGCCACTGGCAGCCTGCGTCGTCAGCTCACGAAGACGGGAGAGCAGGTTACCGATTGTGGCTGCGGCTCCGTCGGCGACCTGCGTCAAACTGATGCCGTCATTCGCATTGCGCGTCGCTTGATTGATGCTGCGAATGTGTGCGCGTAAAGTTTCAGACACGCCGAGTCCTGCGGCATCGTCCGACGCGCGGGTGATCCGAAGGCCTGAAGACAACCGTTCAACCGACCGTTGCAACTGGTTCGTATTGACGGTCAAATTGCGCTGAGCCGCGATCGAAGCCGGATTGTTATTGACGATTAAAGCCATGGACCTACTCCTCCTTGAATACCGATTGAATCAACCACTTGCTTCCCGGCATCCGTTCCGGGATTGTTTTAACCGAAAACCCCGCCGATAGCATGCATACCGGTGAGGCTCCCTGGTTGTGCATCCCTTATCGGTCCCAGCCGATCCACACTTGAGCCGGGCTGAGGCACAGGACGAAGAGGGGCCGCAGTGGTCGACAACCGACAGTATTCGATACGGAGGTTCATATAGAAGCCAAATGGGGAAGAGCCTCGAATTCAAGGATATCCGCTATCCGAACCGGATCTTGAATGGATCGCGCCTCCAGGAGCTCCTGAATCCAGGAAGAAACAGCCTGCAGATCACCACCGACTGGACTGCCCTGCGCACCGGCCTGAAGAAGCTCCACATAATCGGCCAACTGTCCGAACCAGCGGTCCAATGATGAGGGGATAACGCCGCTTGCTCGCAGTGGCGTGAGAAATCCCTGGGCCTCGGCTTTTAATGTCGCGGCATATCGGGCGATTGTCGGCGCAGCATTCGTCATGATCTCCGGAATATTCTGGGAACGGGCTTCGACCGCCCCGACGTCTTTAAGAAGTTTGTTTAGCAACAGCGGTTGAATATCACGATCCGTGATCGGACGCCCCCCCAGCTTCAGAGAAGTAACCAGCCGACGCCGTGCATGGGCGCGATCACTGATCTCTGTCAGGACCTCGCCGACTAGTTGATCGTCACCCACATCCCACTGATCCTGATCAAGCGTAATTAGCATGGCTCAACTCCTTGTGAAAATATTTGCGAAACGCGCAGTCCGAACACTCCAACCTTTAGCCTTCAGCCTGTCTATCCTGCTGCGGCACTCCGCGCCATCGGCAACGAACGCTGTCGCCTCTCGATCTGCGCCGGTGCGGTAGACAACAACTCTCGGATCCGAACGATGCGCTGATGCCAACGTCGATACGCCATTACGTGCCGGTCGGCCAAAAGCGTCAGACTAACCACGTCATCGTTATGGATATCTCTGATCATGGCAACGGTTGCGGGCCCGGTGGCCGAATGGGCCATCATCCGGGGCAGAAGCCGCTCGCGCTCCTGACGAAGCTGCGCCTGTTCCCGTTGTAGAATTGAAACCGGCAGCGGGTTCTGTCTTGTGAGCGATGCGATATGCCGAGCATGCTGTTCCATCTGGCGCAGGGATTGTGCCGCTTCCCTCATCCAAGACAACGCATGCTCTCGGTCCGGTGATGGTTCGAGGTTCGGAACCAACTGACTCGGCTTGCCTGTAAAATCTTCGTACCAGAATCTCCTCCAAAAACCGGCATACCATGAGGTATGGTCATCGATCTGTCCCGAACGTAACATGAAGGAGCCCAGTCCATCGGCATCAACGCCGGATTGATACAGGCGCATGCTCATGCTCCACGAAGGAAACGGACCAAGCCCGAGCACGTGGAGGCAGAGATTGGCGATCTCTTCGGGAATCAGTCGATCTTTACAGGCATGGTGAGCGCAGATCTGGTCGAATCCACAGGGCGAGCAGGCAAGATCAGGCTGAACCACCCAATGGCCCGGTCCGTAGGGCCCGGTTTCATTGTAATCGACATGCCCAACTGACAGATCAATGACCGGAGTTCCGACGCCGACGGCGAGATGCATCGGCCCTGTGTCGTTAGTAAGGAGCAATTGACAGCGCGAGAGCAGGCCGACGAGTTGATGGAGTGTGGTCCGACCACTTGCATCGAGAATCGGTGCGGTTCCTCCACCGGCTCGATAGGTCGTTTTGGCCAGCTCAATGGACTCTGCTTCGGCGGCCGTGCCGATCAGGACAAATCCCACGCCTTGGTGTCGGCTCAACTGTGCCAGCGTCCGGCCAAAATACTCCGGCCGCCAGGCCTTCATGACATCGCTGGCCCCAATCTGCACGGCAATCCATTGGCGGATGGTGGGTGCCTGCGACCGAAGAAAATCGTCGGCCCAATCACGACCTTCAGCCGGCACGGTCACCGACAGAGGCGAGAAGGAACCGGGGCCGCTCCCACCCATCGCATAGAGATCTACCAGGTTGAACCGATTGAATCGTCGATGCCGGTGCAGATCCGTGAAGTAGGACAGCCAGGGATTCTGCACGATAGGTCCGCCGTCCGGCCCTGCCGTAATCCCTCTCACGTCTGGCGCACCGATATATGACCCCAGTAAACCGGTCTGGCGGGTGAAGGTAAGGTTGACGATACGATCGTACCGCGCAGCCCGTAGCGGCGCAGCCCAGGCTGTCATTTCGTGCAACAGTGTCACGAGACTCTTGGATTGCGTGCGGCAGTCATCGAGTAGTCGAGCAAAGTCGCAACTGATAACCTGCCGGAGTCCGATAAGGAGAGCCGCGGTTGGCGCAAAGCTCCGATCCACGACCAGGTCGATCGCGACATCAGGCCATTCTTCGCGTAATCGGGATAACAGGGGACCGGTCTGAATCAGATCCCCCATGCGCGTCACGTTGATGATCAACACTTGTTTCGTCATATCAAGTCGTCACATAACTGCTCAGGTTGATAGGCTGAAGGGGGTTAGGCTGAAGGTTGTAAATTATCTTGCATCGAAACCTTCAGTCTAAGAGCCTTCAGCCTATCTACCTGAGCCATCACACCAAATCCTTCGTCTCGGACCGATACTCGTCCAACAGCAGAACCATCAGATCCTCCCGAGACAAAGTTCCCATAGGGCAGCGTGAACGGATCTGTGCCGCAAGCTGCTTCAACTCCACCCGTTGAGCGGGAGGAAACGTCCGCAGGGTCGCGGCTATGGTTGGGAATGAATCATTGGCTGTTGCTGCCAGCACTTCTGCCTGACGGGTGCCGCGGAGAATAGACCCGATGCGATCCGGGCTGGCGACGCCGATCCTGGACAAGAGCTCGCGCATGCGGTGCACATAGGTATGGTCAGCGAGCACACGTTGGCGCGCTTTTTCCGCCATGGTGAGGCGCTGCTCCGGCTCGCGGAGCCAACGGGTGATTTCCCCAGGGAGTTCGTCGGGGGACGACAGGGTGGCGACTTCGTTCGTGGTGAAGAGATCCGGCATCAACGATCGGCGATCGGTAAGCTGAAAGGCGCCGCAGGCGGCCAGTTCGAACGTGCGGGGATTGACAAAATCCCCGTCAGGATCAAACCCGGTTCCTGCCCAAGAATGCAGGTTGAGATTCACCGCACTCGCGTTAAAGACTTTCCGGCAGGTCTCGGTGTCGATCCTTGCACCGTTGCGTTGAAGCACGGAGGTCAAATCGGTCGCGCCACCCCACTCATTGCCCCAGAGTTTGAAGTTCCATTCCTGTTTGAGCAGTCGGGGAAAGATCCCACGGCGGTTAGCATAGCCCGCGCCGACAAACGAAACATCCGACCCGTATTCTTCTCGCTCAGCCCGGGTCAACTCTAAAGGACGGTGTACGGATGGGTCGGCTGCCATGGGAAGATACCGCACCTCCTTCGCGCCTGCCTGTTTGAGCGCGGCGATGCAGGGGTCTCGCTGAATCACGAACCAAAAGTCATAGCCGGCCGCCAACTGTTGCCAATAGGTCAAATGCCGGTAATTCTCAACGAACCACATCGCCGTGAGAAATCTCTTACGCTTGAGATGCTCCAACATCGGGAGAATTAACGGCGCCTGTGCAAGAGACAGCACAAGATCGGGTGGGTCTTCCGCCAATTGGGCCATCGTGACCCGACTCAGCATTTCAGCGTACTTACTCTGCAAAGCCAAGCGATGCTGGGAGTTCTTGAGCAGTTCCAACTGGTGGTAGCTCGTGGCATGAACACTCGGATCGAGCCATCGGACGTGGTGCCCGAGTGATTCAAGTGCGCTGACCGCATGGCGGGTGATGGGCAGCGAACCTCCGTAGATCGGCCCGACGACCGCGATGCGCAGCTGTCCACCTGCCTGGGCCGCAACCTGCCCCTGCAGGGCGGTTTCAATGGCTTGATGACTCTCCGCATGTAACGATGCAGCCGGGACATAGGTGACCAGTCGTAGCGGATGGCCGACTGAGGCGATCTGTTCGCTGATCGTCTCTGTCGTACCCCAAGCCCAGATGACACGGTCCATCCAGTCGCCCCAGGTGCGAGCCGACGCGGCATCGGCTACGACGCTCAGATGGGGAACGACCAGGACCACCGGTGCCATCCGGGGCAGGCGTGCGCACAAGGCCTCGACGTGATAGAGCAGTCCGAGGCCGAGCACGACGATCGTTTCTCCATCCTGATAGCTCTGGCTTTCGGCCCAGGCCTGCGCTTCTTTCACGGGATCGTATGAACTGTGAATCCAGCGCCCATTCGCGCGTGCCGATGGCATGCCGGTACGTGCCGGAACGATCTCCAGTGCGCTCATCCCGCTCTGCCGGAGTGCCGATGCCAGAGCAGGGTTGCTCTGCGCCAGCCGGCTGACATTAGCCTCGAAAGAATTCATTACACACCTAGTGTTCTGGTGAAAAACTATTTTGACATGGCAGAACTTCAATGGCCTGCACATTTAGGCCAACAGGAAATCCCTCTCGCAGGATGGTCAAAAAGGCTGTCCAGCGAGGCCGCAGCGAGTGAAGGCCCGCAGGCGTACCCTCAGGGGCGCACGGTGCGACGAATAAGGAGCACCAAGTTTGTGCGCGCCGCCGAGTGGTGAGGCGGCCGGGTCCCCGTTGAAAGCCTGAACGATGCGAGAACGAAACTGGCAGCATTTTTAGCATCCTGCTTGCAGTGACAAGCTCTGTTCCGATAGTCGATGCCAGGTCATAGGTCGCGGATCTTCTTGTGGGTCTCCTTCGCCCACCGGACAAAAAATAGCTCCCCACTCGTCATGGTGGGACTGCCACAAGGACCAGCCTGCAACCGGTTCTTGTTGCGACACTGTCGCTGGCTCTCGAATAATCTCCACACTGGCTTGGATCGGCCAGGTCTCTGACAGGGCACGATCCGCTTGCCACACCCAGTGGCCCCGTCCATAGGGCCCGGTTTCATGCACCCGAGCGCGTGAACAATAGAACCCCATCACATTGGTGCCGACAGCAGCAGCCAGATGAAGCGGACCCGTGTCGGCGCCGACAGCCCAGTGACAGCGCTTCAACAGCTCGGCGAGTTGCGGAAGCGTCGTGCGTCCGGTGGCATCCCACAATCGCCCTGCGATCATCGGAGAGAGCCCATCCTGAATAGCCAGGGCAGCGCTCTGGTCTCGTTCGCTTCCGACCAGGACGACGGCACAAGGCGATTCGTGCCTGAGCAGCGTCGAGATCCATTGTATCCAGACCGGAACAGGAATCGCTCGATCCTCGTCACCAGCTCCTATGACCACCGCGACCCATTGCCCTGCCGAGTGACCGACCTCAGCCAGATCAGCAGGAAGATCGGTTGAGGGAAAGGCCCAGACTGGCGGAGCCGGCGGAGGGGTCACTCCGCACAGACCACAGAAGGCATCGGATAGGTGGATGCGATTGGAGCCCCGCGTACGGGCGACATCCCGCAGATACGATGCCCAGGGCGACAGCTCTTCATCCAACGGACCTCGCAGATGAGGCCCCTCAACCTCTGCTGCCAAGAGGGCACCGGCCAGGATAGCCCGTGGATGCTGATTCAGCACATAGGCCTTCCTATAGGGCTCAGTCGTCAATGTGACGAGGTACTCCTCGACTTCGCGCAACCACGATGACTGAAACGCTCCGGTGAAGGAGTCGGCCCAAGCGTGCCATCGCGCCCCGTTCCACTCTAGAACTTGCCCCACCAGCGGAAAGAGACGGGCGAGGTCCGCCAACGGCCCAGGACAGAGCAGATCGAGCGACCAGCGCGGATACCGGGCCGCGAGTGACGCGATCACCGGCAAGCTCTGGACTAGATCTCCCAA
>JACAFD010000200.1 GCA_013388555.1 Nitrospirota bacterium
CACTCCCCAGACCTATCTGAGCACGACCTACAGTTACTCGCACAATGATCAGTCGTTCGGGGGGCAAGACTTCGTAATCGAACGCCACATGGTCCAGGTGAGCCTGGCCCAGGCGTTTTAGTTCACCAAAGCAGGCACGAAACATGACTATTCAAGCAATCTCTCCAGAAGACCTTTTTAGAGTTTTACTCAAGCGAAAGTGGTGGATCCTCGCCAGCATGGTTGTGTGCGTGGCGTTGGGATATGTGACGTGGAAATTCTTTCCAAAGACTTTCAAGTCGACGGTCATCATGACGATTGACAACCCGAGGATTGCGAAGGAGTACGTCAAAGGGTTATCGCAAGGACCGGAGGGACGATACGGTGAGGACCCAACTGGCGTGATTATGCAGCAGATCGCAATGGGACTCACGAACAAATCCATTCTCATGCCGGTTCTTGAGACCCTTAAGCCGTATCCTGATTCGGAGACAACATCTCCGGACCAGCTGATGAAAAGACTTCGCAAGGCTGTGACATTTGGAAAGCCGAAAGATGGTGTGGGGGTGGCGGTGTCATATGTCAATCCGGACCCGTTTATGGCTCAAGCGGTGGCGGCTCTTTTAGCTACGAAGCTGCATGAGGACAGTCTGAAGCGGCGTGAAGGCATCGTCGAAACCACCACCCAATTTCTATCCATTGAGCTTGAGCGGGTAAAGGGAGAACTTGATGCCAAAGAACGTGCGATCTCGGATTTCAAGAGAATTCATATGGGAGAGCTGCCGCAACAGATGGACGCCAATCTGCGCACCCTCGACCGATTACAGATAGACCTCACGAATTCCACTGAAGCGTTGAATAAGCTGGAGGAGCGGCTTGCCGGGCTGGAAAAGTCGATCAAGGAATCATCTGAACTTGGCCCTGTCGGGATCTTTCCGTCTGCCAGGGAAGGGCGCGTAGGAGACGCCAGGGCTATTGATTCACAGGCAAGACTTCGCGAGCTGAAGCAAAAGTTGAACGAACTCTTAGGAACATACAAGGACAACTATCCTGACGCCGTGTATCTGAAGGAGGAGATCCGCCGGTTGGAGTCAGCGCCACATGCTGATGTGAGCCAGCCCATTGTGGGCGAGCCGGCAGCAGGGAAAGTCGGGAACAATGGCGGGGCCGCCCACAGGCTGACTGATCCGTACGTGCGGGAATTGATGAGAGAGCGTAGCGAAGTGAAGAACGAAATAGGTTTTCTGAAGGAGAAACGAGCCCAGGTTAGTCGGCAGATCACCGAACTCGAAGCTCGTATCCAGCGGATGCCTATAACGGAGCAGGGGTTGGCTGTGCTGACCAGAGACTATGAGAATATGCAGAAAGGCTATCAAACTCTTCTGGATAAGCGGACGAACGCCAGGATTTTAGAGAATTATGAGAATCGGCAGTTCGGCGAGCAGTATAGGATTATCGAGCCTGCGAACTATCCAGAGGTGCAAGAACCGCCGACGCTACTCCACTTTCTGCTTGGTGGACTTGCGTTGGGCTGTCTCCTAGGGTTTGGGTCGGCCACCGGACTGGAAATGATGAAAACCGGGTTCCGCCGGCCTGAGGAAGTTGAAGACTATCTCGGCCTTCCCGTGATCGCCTCCATTCCATCTTTTTCGAGCGCGATGAGTGGAATCGGCATGATGCAGTCGCGTGCCTTGCTGGCTGGCCCGGGCATGTCCATAGCTCCAGCCGGGGATGCTCCATCCTATCTTGGACTCCCAAAGCGTGGCGCCAGATTCACATACAGCAAGAGGGGGTCTCTGAATTCAGGAGGTAGCCTACCACCGAAATTCCACTTGATCGCCAAGTGGGGGCCTGCCTCATTGATGGTTGAACAATACCGAGTGGCGGCCACACGGTTAATTCTCATGACCGCTGAAAGTAAGAACGTGGTGACGCTTGTCACCAGTAGTGTAATGGGCGAAGGCAAGACAACGACGGCAGTCAATCTCGCCTATATTCTTGCCCATGATCTAGGCAAGTCTACCTTGCTGATCGATTGCGACTTTAAACGTCCGATGGTGCATGAGTATATGGAACTTTCCCCAGGGCCGGGCTTGGGTGATGTGCTTCATGGGGCTGAAATTCTTGAGAATTGTATCCGTCAGTGCGACCGGGTCCCGCTTTGGGTCTTGTCATCCGGATCTCCCAGTGTCCGGCCCGCCGGCCTGTCAGGCATTCAGTATGTGAAGAAAATATTGCCGGAACTCAAGACACGCTACGACCATGTGATCTTGGATGGTCCTCCGGTGATGCCATTGGCAGACGTCAACATTCTCAGCGGTATGACAGACATGACGGCTTTTGTGGTTCGTGCTGGTGGGACAAGTCAGGACATCGCTAAAAAAGCGTTAGGATCGATCGGTGAGACTGCTGGTACCACAGCCATCATCATGACGCAGGTGGAAATGGAGTATGCGCCGTATTTCACCTACGCAGCAGCGTACATTAACGAAGGCAGTGAAATGCGTGTGCAGCAACCGTCGTCAAACACCCATGCCGGGGGCATCGTATAAGGGATAAGCGCTGGCCTGCCAGCATTTCCCATAAGGATGCTCAATGGCTAGCGGCGCCCGGTCAGGTCCGGGCTTCGGTATTCGGCTGGATCACTTGACGTACGTCGGCACAGGATCACCGGGAGTCACATGCAGGTGGCACATCGAAACATGAACGGAGAAAGTGGTCGACTGTTATGTACGGTTTAAAGAAGCAACTCCTTATTCTTGGAACAGGGCCATCGGCTGTTGGCTTGTGCCGCATCATCATGTCAGACCTGCGGTTGGCCAAGGTCGTCGGATTTCTGGACGGGAAGGCAGAGCGAATAGGGGAACGG
>JACAFD010000040.1 GCA_013388555.1 Nitrospirota bacterium
CATGAAACCAGGGTGTGGTGTGCATGCGTTCGTCGAGGTCTGTGTCCTGCGTGTCAACATGCCGATCGAAGTGGATGATACCGAGCTTGCCTCCATTGAGATTCTTGGCGACCCCCCGCACGGTCGCGAAGCCGAGGGAATGGTCGCCGCCGAGCACGACGGGAAACGCTCCGCTGGCGTAGACATGAGAAACACCCTTACTGACCTGATCAAAGGTCTTTTCGATGTTGGCGGGAATGGTAAACACGTCGCCGAGATCGCACATGGAAATGGATTCCCGTAGATCCACGCCGAGCTCGAAACTATAGGATCCATACAGAGCTGAAATCTTGCGAATGCCTTGGGGGCCGAACCTCGTGCCGGCCCTGTATGTCGTGCCGCCGTCGAACGGGGCCCCGAGAATAGCCACATCGTACTGGCCACACTTGCGGACATCTTCTACATAGGGAGCTTTGCCAAAGGTGTTGATCCCTGCGAAGTGAGGTAGCTCTCCCCGACTGAACGTGGGAATACGGCGATCTTTAATGGAATCTGCTCCCGGTAGGCCCAGTTCAAGACCCCGTGCTATTTCTTCTTCATGCTTTGTCGTGGGGAGCAGTGCTTCCGCTTCGACAGCAAATTTCGCCTCCGGACCGTATTTGTCATGCAGGGGAACCTTGCCTTTGTACTTTGCCTTATCAGCCACAACAGCCTCCTCCTTACGCCCATTAAGTGTTCTTGTTTGTTTGGTTTATTTCGTTTGTTTGGTGTCTTTGGTTTATTTTGTGCGATTGGCTTCGCTCATCCAGCCTGCGAGAGCGCGCCGAACTGTTGTTTGAAAAATTCACTCGTCGCCCGCATGTGGTGAGCAATGTCGATTTGTAAGTGGCGCGCGCAGGCCTGCCAGTCGTCTGTCGTGTAGCCGACACGGCGGGCAAGACTGACAAACTCTTCCGAATCGGGAGGAGGAAGCACCAGATCCTTCGCGTTTCCCCGGACCATGCGTAATCCATCGATCAGTATACGGATGAAGATATAGGCTTTACGGAGGGTTTCTCCATCGGCGCGGGTGACTAACTCGGCTTTCACCAGCGCGGCGAGCGCTTCCAGGGTATTCGGTGTACGCAGGCTCGGATGGTTATGTCCGTGCATCACTTGCAGATATTGCACGGCATATTCAATGTCGATTAACCCTCCCATACCATACTTCACGTTGATCTGTCCAGGCTTGACCAGCTGCCTGAACTGTTGTCTCCTCATTTCCACTGCAGCGGGAATGTCCCAAGGCTCTTCTCCATAGACGAACGAGTCGCGGTGTGTCTCCATCTGCCGGCCCAATGACTCATTCCCGACAATGTGCCGGAGTTTGATGAGGGCTTGCCGCTCGAATGGCGCAGCTAATCCGGTCGGACTGCAGTAATTACGGCCTGCCTCGAGGACATTGGCCAGCGAACTCTTTCCTCCATGCGGGCGCAATCGCACGTCGAGGTGAAAGATGCCTTCCTGTTTCGCTTCGATCCATTGCAGCAGTTCTTGAACGAGCCGTTCAAAGTATTCTGAGTTCTCCAGTTTCGTCTTGCCATTCGTGGAGCCCTCTCCGCCATACACGAACAAGAGCTCGATGTCCGATGCATAGCCGAGTTCCCGGCCGCCGAACTTCCCCAGGCCCAGCACTGCAAAAGGGCAGGGTTTCCGGTTCCGGAGAAGGGGGCGGCCATAGAGGCGGCTCAGTTTTGTCTGGCAGTCGACGACGCTGCGGGCCAGGATGACTTCGGCAAGCTGGGTGAGGGCCAGGGAGAAATCAGTCAGACTGGGCGCGGCATCGACGATATGTTTCATGTCGATCCGGAACAGCTCATGGTCCTTAAACCGGTTCAAGGCGTCTTTTCGCGCTTCGTCTGTTTTGGCGCGGGAGACCACACGGTCGAGTTCTTTACGGAGGACTTCCTGGGGTTTGATGAGGGGCGCATCCCGGTATTCCGTGAGCAGTGGCAGAAGGTTTTCATGTTGGCGTCGAAGAAAGTCCTCCCACAAAAAGTCGCTGGCGCCGAGTAGTCGCGCGAGCAGGGGAAACGTTTTCTTGTCGCTGATAAAGTCGAAGGCCCTGTTTTTCCCTTTCTTACCCGTTTCCGCGACGATGAGATCGAGAAAACGGTCGAACGACGCAAGCGCCTTGGCCGGATCGGAAGCCCAGGTCAAGGCATGGGTAAATTGTTTGATGAGGACGGCGGTCTGCCGCAGTTGCTGTTGATCGGCCGGGTCGAGCAGCTTCTGCCCATCGCGATTTCTGACAGAGAACCGATCGTGCAGTTTGGACCCGTCGCACTCGATCTGGGCCTTGGTGATATAAATGTTGCGCATGGCCAGAGCGTTCGCGAGCGCATAGAGGAAGGCCGGAGTGTCGTCCGAGTGGATGTCCATGATCGTATCGGTCGGTGATTGGCTATTGTCGAAGGTAATCTGCACCGTATGGAGCAGGCCGGTGAAGGCGCTTCGATGTTTGTCCAATCGTTCGACAAGCCGGCGGTTGACGTATTGGCGCGCCTCGTCGAAACGACC
>JACAFD010000018.1 GCA_013388555.1 Nitrospirota bacterium
GCCAAGGTCCTAGGGAATTTGATCTATAGGCCGAACGTGGTCGAAGTCGAAGGCAATTACGACGACGTCAATCGCCTCTGCAGCGAGATAGCCGGGGAGCATGGCTGGGCCTTTGTGAATATCAACATCCGCCCCTACTACGCGGAAGGCTCAAAGACGCTCGCCTACGAAACCGTAGAGCAGCTCGGTTGGCGTACACCGGACCAAGTGGTCATCCCCATGGCCTCTGGATCGCTCCTGACCAAAATCTGGAAGGGGCTCCATGAAATGAAAACCGTGGGCCTCATCGACGACGTACGAACGAAGATCAACGGGGCGCAGGCTGAAGGCTGTTCCCCCATTTCCACGGCCTTCAAGTCGGGACGTGATTTCTTCAAACCGGTGAAACCCAAGACTATTGCCAAGTCTCTGGCCATCGGCAATCCCGCTGACGGGTATTACGCCCTCAAAGCAACCGCCGAGAGCAAGGGCTCCATGGACATGGTCTCAGACGACGAAGTGGTGGAAGGGATCAAGCTGCTGGCGCAAACCGAAGGGATTTTCGCAGAAACCGCCGGTGGTGTAACGATCGGCGTGCTCCAGAAGCTGGTGAAACAAGGCACGATCAAGAAAAGCGACGTAACAGTCGCCTACATCACCGGCAATGGGCTGAAGACACAAGAAGCCGTGATCGATGCGGTCGGTCGGCCTCACCGCATTCAGCCAAGCCTTGTCAGTTTTGAGCAAACCTTTAAGGTGGGGAAACACGGAGGCAGTGACGTATGATAAATGTTCGCATTCCAACACCGCTCCGCCCTCTGACGAAGGGACAAGGAGAGGTCACCGCACAGGCCAAGAGTATCGCCGAGATGATCGAAACATTGAACGCCTCCCACCCCGGGATCAAGTCTCGCCTCTGCGATGAGACCGGAGAGCTTCGCCGGTTCGTGAATATTTATGTCAACGAGGAAGACATTCGATTCCTCAAGGGCAAAGAGACCTCGCTCAAAGACGGCGACGAAGTCTCGATCGTGCCAGCCATTGCAGGAGGCTCATCATGCCGAACATAAAGTTTCACATCCGGTTCCCAGAAGACAAGATCAAGGAACCGATCATTTACCAAATCGGTCACGAATTCAAGGTCATCACGAATGTCCGGCGAGCCGACGTTCGTGAAACCACCGGATGGATGGATCTCGAACTGATCGGGGACAGTACGGAAATCGAACGGGCGATCGCGGGTCTTCGCAAGAAGGGCGTCATCGTCGACCCCATTGAACTAAATGTCGTGGAATAACCCGTCAGGGGTTAGGGGTGAGGCGTAAGGGGCAAGAAGAAGCTAACCCTCAGATGATCGAGTCGACTAACGCCTGGCGTTTCACGCCTTACGGGAAAGAACATGGAACTCACTGAACCACAGATTCAACGATACAGCCGCCAGATTATTCTCAGCGAGGTAGGTGGCAAGGGCCAGATGAAGCTGAGCAAGGCGAGGGTCTTGCTCATCGGTGCAGGGGGACTTGGTTCGCCGGCCGGCCTCTATCTCGCCGCCGCCGGGGTCGGCACCATCGGTCTGGTCGATAGCGATATCGTCGACCTCTCGAACTTACAGCGGCAAATCCTGCACTCCACGGCCACAGTCGGCATGCCGAAAGTGGAGTCAGGAAGAAAAACCCTCACGGCCATCAATCCAGAGATCACGGTCAACACCTATCATCAGCTCGTGGATGCCGACAATATCCTTCAGCTCTTCAAAGAATACGACATGGTACTCGACGGATCAGACAACTTTTCGACGCGTTTTCTTGTGAACGACGCCTGCTTCTTTGCCAAGAAGACGCTCATTTCCGCCAGCATGTTCCGCTTCGAGGGTCAGCTCACGACGATCAAGCCCCATGCCGGCTATCCCTGCTACCGCTGCCTCTACCCGGAGCCACCACCGGCTGGACTTGTTCCCAATTGCCAAGAGGCCGGCGTCTTGGGAGCCCTCGCTGGAACCATGGGCATCCTCCAAGCATCGGAAGCGATCAAAGAAATTCTTGGCATCGGCGAAACCATGGCTGACCGCCTGCTCATTTACGACGCCCTGGAGATGAAATTCAGAAAAGTCCGCCGGCCCAAAGACCCGGCCTGCCGCCTCTGCGGACCGACGCCCACGATCACCAACTTAAGCAGCGATTACACCGTTACCTGCACAATCTGATGAAGCCAGGTCTAAAAGTCAAAAGTCCTAACGTCGTAAAGTCTCCGTACTGATCGTTCATATTGAAAAGACTTTATGATTTTCGAACTTTAGAACTTTCAGACTTTTAAGCCCGATGACAACTCCCCTTCACATCCCTCAAGCGATTCTCGACGACATGGTGGCCCACGCCAGAGAGCTCGATCCCTACGAATGTTGCGGGCTCCTGGCCGGAATCAATGGCACCGTCACCCAGATCTATCGGGTCACAAACATCGTCGCGCTCGAAGGGGCCGAGAAATTGTCTTCTTTCGACCCGGCGAAGGCTGCGCATTTGGAACGGCTCTCACCGGCCGAACGTGCCGAGATTGCCTTTGTGATGGATATGCAGGACTTTTCCGCCGCGAAAAAGGATATTCGAAACAAAGGGCTCGATCTGCAAGTGGTCTACCACTCCCATCCCCACGACCCGGCACGTCCCTCCATCACCGACATCAAGATTGCCACCGACTACGAAGAAATTTGGCCGAAGATCAACCTGCCTATCCCAGACTATCTCCTCATCTCCCTTATGGATAAGTCGAAGCCGGACATTCGCCTATACAAGATCAAGGATGGGAATGTCACGCCAGCACACATCAGGACCACGATATAAATATCAAACCCTGTTCTTTTGGTTTATGTAGTTTGTTTGGTTTCTCTGGGGCAAACAACAAGGCAAACCAGATAGACTGGATGAACCAAACAGACCATCCTGGGGATTTTCCAATTTGTATCTCACTAGCCTGAGTGTGATAATGGATTCGTCTTTGACCTCCTAGCAGGAGTGTTCGCCATGTCCTACATGCGCACATCTCTTCTCACTGTCTTTCTGAGTCTTACTCTCGTCAGCCTCATGACTCTTCCCGGCTTCGCCGAAGAGAAGAGTTTCTACAGTCCCGTCATTCTTGTCGACAAGGAAAACCATCGCATCTTGATTTCTACCTTTGGGTCTGTGTTCTGGATTGACGTGCCTGATGCGGCCAAGCCCCACATCGAAAAACTCCCCATCTCAGGCCTTGCAGATTTTGTGGTCGAGATGAGAGGGGATGGGCAAGCGCCCCTGCTCAAAACCTGGAAAGTGAAATCGGGGGAGACAAGCTGCACCTACTTCGATGGGAAAACCTGCAAGTAGAATTTTCCTTCCTGATCAGTTCGCTACCGCCTCTTTCTCCCGAAGTTGTTTGTCCATCACAAACGTTCCGAAGGGGATGACAGACGCAACCAGTGCATACAGGGAAAACATGACAGGCCATCGTTGCCTAAAATGTATCGCGGCCAACAGGCCGACATAGAAAACGAACAATCCTCCATGTA
Organism: Nitrospirota bacterium; assembly: GCA_013388555.1. GTDB lineage: Bacteria > Nitrospirota > Nitrospiria > Nitrospirales > Nitrospiraceae > Palsa-1315. The sequence goes on from JACAFD010000018.1 coordinate 3,518, forward strand.
TCGACCCTACGACTCTCACGACCTCCGGCATCCCCATGAAGTACTTCATCGGCATTGCGATAAATAACAACGTGAGAAATGAACAGCCTTCGGCCAAAGCGATCATTCTAAACATTCTGATCTGGTTCATATTTACGTTTCTTCCTTCTTCTCTGCCAACCAAAAACCCGGCAACGGATAGTGAATGAGAGATGAGATTAGAGGCCGAGGCTGCCCTTTACTGCGCGCATCGAGCGATATATATGCTCCCTCCAAGCATGCTCGTTATCTCTCTAGGGATGGGGGCTGATTGATCTTCCATTGCGCGCGTCCAACGAGGGCCTTCTGAGGCCGCGCGTTGGACGCGCACAGAAGATCATCAGGCTCCAGCCCCTCCTCTGCGAGCAAGAAGGGCACCTGGCCACTCCCCGCTCCCTTTTTCAACATCCTCATTCACCGCTACCCGCCATGTCGTCGATCAAGGGTCGATTGATGTCGGTGCAACCGACACAGATAGTATCGAAGAGGGTATCGGCATCAGCCACAAAATTCTTGTCGTCAGTGAGTTTATCGGCTATGACCTGGGAATAGCAGGTGTCGCAGAGCATCATCAGCCCCCGCGATACGCCTACAGTTTTCCGTCCTGTGCTTCCAGCCACGGCGGCTTACACTGACCCTTTCTGTCTCGCCAGCCAAAAATCTTCCGCTTCGAGATCGATTCCACAGACCGCACATTCGTAGATCTGCTGCCCGGCTGGAAGGTGGATTTCCGTCCGATCGATTCTCCCACGGCAGACATGATAGAAGCGCCCGCGCGCATCCTCGTTATCCAGCGGATCGCTTTCATAAATCAGGACCATTAACCTTTTCTCCCCCAAAAGCGATCCTAGTATACTGGCGGGCAAGTTCGATGCGCAACAAGAGCATACTCTCGCAGGATGCTCAAAAAGGCCGCCCAGCAAGGCCGCAACGAATGAAGAAGGCTTAGGTCGAGGTTAAGGTTAAGCGTCGAGCAGGTTCTTGTTTGCTCAACCTTAACCTCAGCCTTAACCTTCCCATAACGCTGGCGGGCATTTTCAGCATCCTTGCCTTAGACTTGGAACTGGGCGTCGTAGAGCCTGGCATAGACCCCTTCGTGCCCGATCAACCTCTCATGCGTTCCGTCTTCGACGACGCGTCCCTGGTCCACGACAATGATGCGGTCGACGCCATGGATAGTGGAGAGGCGGTGGGCAATGATGATCGTCGTCCGCCCTTTCGTCAGATCGTCCAGCGCCTCTCGAATCTTGACTTCGGTCTCCGTGTCGATATTCGAGGTCGCCTCATCGAACATGACGATCGGAGGATCCTTCAGAATCACACGGGCGATCGAGATACGCTGCCGTTGCCCGACGGAGAGCTTGACCCCGCGCTCTCCGATCCAGGTATCGTACCCTTCCGGCAGAGCCGTAATGAAGTCATGTGCGCGTGCGACCTTCGCCGCCGCCTCAACTTCCTCCTGTCCGGCCATGAGGTCACCGTACAGAATATTCTCTCGTACCGTGCCGTTGAACAGGAATGGCTCCTGCTGAACCAGTCCGATTTGGCTTCGCAGAAAGGCCAAGGGCAGATCACGGATATCATACCCATCGATGGTCACGGCTCCCTGCGTCACATCGTAAAACCGCATCAACAGTTTCAGCATGGTACTTTTTCCCGCCCCGCTCGGGCCGACCAAGGCGATACGCTCTCCCCCTTGGACGGATATCGTCACGTCGGTCAAGATCGGCGCATCGGCTCGATAGTGAAACCCGACACGCTGGAAGGCGACCTCTCCTCGTAATCGAGTGACTGGCACACGCACATCTGGGCGATCCCTGACCTCCGGAACGAGATCGAGCACTTCGAAGACCCGTTCACTCGCCGCCAAGGCATGTTGCAGCATGTGATTCACAGAGTGGATCTGATTGATCGGCACATAGAAGAGCGCGAGATACGAGATGAACATCACGAGCTCGCCCACGGAAAGACGGTGCTCCAGTACTTCAGCTGTGCCGAACCAGAGCACCATGGCCCCGCCCAGACTCCCGATCAGCATCATGCCCGGGGAATAGTAGGACCAGAGGTACATGGCCCTCAACGTATCCTGCCGGCAACGATCGCTCTTCCGGTTGAATCGTTCCTGCTCATAGGGCTGACGATTGAAACCCATCGTCTCTCTGATGCCCGCCAACATGTCCTGTAACAGCGCATTCAGCTCAGCCGATCCTTTTCTGATCGCGCGATAGTATCCATGGACACGTTTGGTGAAGAGCGCCGCTCCCACCACCAAAAGAGGAATGGGGACCAGCGCCAACAGAGCTAGCTTCCAATTGAGCATGAACATCATGATCATGATTCCGGTCAGCGTCAGCCCGGCGGTAATGATCTCTTCAAGCCCATCGACAAAGATACGCTGCATGTGCTCGGTATCGTTCAACACCCGCGACATGATCTCGCCTGTTGGACGATTCTCATAGAACTTGATCGATAATCGCTGCAGCGCGGAAAATACCTGGACATGCAGATCATGGACGACTTGCTGCTCCAACCCATTGTTCAGCCGAATCCGCATCGACCCGCAGAGATTCCTCAGCACATAGGCTGCACAAAGCCCGGAAAATACCCATGCCAGGAGCTGAGTCTGGCCGCCCTGAATCACATCATCGATGATCACTTTGATCAGCCAGGGAGGGATCAACTCGAACGCCGTGGCCAACCCGGCAAACAGGAAGGTGCCGACCACCATTGAACGGTGCGGGCTGAGGTACTGGAGCACTCGAAGGAGAGTTTTCACGAGCGCAGGATCTTCACGGCAAGTTAGATCACGGGGATGGGTTCATCTTGCCAGTACTTACTAAATTCAGGGAGTTGCGTGAGCGTGGACATATCGGTCATCCGGTCCAAGAATACCTTGCC
>JACAFD010000022.1 GCA_013388555.1 Nitrospirota bacterium
AGTCCGTTAATATCTACCCATAACTCATTGAAACGTTATGATCGCACTCCATCATTTCTCTAAACAGCCGACGTCTAGCCGCAGGTAGGCCACGATCGATCGCGGTCTTTCGTGGGTTCACCAGCGGCAGATCGTGGGTTACTTTTTCTGTGAGAGAGGAACCCCTAAGCGTATGAGCGCTCCATCGCGAACCTCTAGGTGCCAATCGGTCAGTGTGAGAGGCAATAGAATGTCGGGTGGATTTGATAACTATAGTGTTTCAGACCTGCTGGTTGCTTGACAGCTCCGTTCCCGCATCAGTAAGATCCCTTCCTCTGACCGGCTGTGGTTGAGCGGGAATAGCTCAGTGGTAGAGCATCGCCTTGCCAAGGCGAGGGTCGCGGGTTCAAATCCCGTTTCCCGCTCCAATTCATCAGTTGTTTCTAACCAGTCTTCTTCTCGAAATGCCTTCCTTTTCCCTCCACGTCGTGATGAGGACCGCTAGCAGTTTGCTTGTGGTCGTACACAGCACGGACATGATTCCATAACCATTGCGTCGGTCAATGACGCTGGTGGTGCCCATGAATGGAGTTCCTCACCAGATACGCAGGTGCTGCCTGTTGTCTAGGACAACTTACTGGAGACGATCTGGAGTAGCTGCGGCCGTTTTGTCTGGGCGGAACCGAGGCGATGGAGCAGAGGGTGATCAGGGGGCTGAGCGTGCGAGGGATTGTAGCTGCCCCAACTGTTCAGTGACACGAGAGAGATCGTCCTGGGTGAGAGGAGCTCGACTGAATCGTCCCTGATTGTAGACCGCGGTGACATCCGCTACCATGGGACCGGCTGCCTTCCATTCCAGTTCAACCAGTCTGGCAAATTCACTGGCTGTAGCGGCTGGAGGTTTGCGCACGCCATGTCTCTCAACGATGCGGAGCATGCGGGTATAGAGCTGGACTATCGCACGTTGCGGGAGCGATTTTGGAAGAAGATGTGTGACGGCCCAGAGCGCTATCCTATCGCGAAGCATGAGGAGGACCAAGGACAGGCCGACCACAATCGTTCCCGTGATGAGTCCAAACATGCCTGAATGAAACGCTTGGGCCATATGCGTCAGACGCATGAAAGCCTGGCTTATGGGAGCACCCAGCGACGAAACCCAGCGCCCCATTCTTTCGCGCACCGCATCACTGCCTTCTCGTACTCCATGAACGACCGCTAGTTGATCCTTCGCACTGTAATGTACAAACAAGCGGTCCCATTGGAGCCGAACGGATTCTGCCAGTCGGCTGAGAAGCTCCCAGCGAGAGGTGGCGACTGCTGCGCTGATGGTGGGGGTAGGATCCATGGTGATCCAGCCTGAGTGAGGAAAGTAGACCTCGACCCAGGCATGTGCATCCCGCTGGCGCACGGTGAAGTAGCTCCCGTATTCGTTCCATTCTGTGGCCAGGAACCCTGTCACGAGTCGAGCGGGAATGCCGACAGTTCGCAGCATTACAACCATGGCTGTCGCGTAATGTTCACAGTACCCGGTTTTTCGTGTAAAAAGAAATTCCTCGAGCGGATGGTTGAGCGTGGCCACCTCGCTTTCAAGGCTATAGCGGTAGTTCTCCAAGAGATGTTGCTGGATCATCTGCGTCTGTTCGAAGGGAGTCGCGGCCCGCTGGGTCACGCGATGCGCCAGGTCTGCAACCTGTTCCAACCCCATGGGAACTTGAAGGTAGTGGAATCGGATTGAGTCGGGGTAGGCCAGAGTCGACGCGGTTCGTTCGTTCGCACGGAGCTGCGGAACCTGAGAGGTGACGGAGTATCTGATGCGGGAAGAAGGGGGAAACGGCAAGTGAATCCCGCTCATGGCATCGGCCTGCACAGTGTGAAACTCACCGCTCACAAGTTCGGCGAAAGGGGCCGCAAATAAAACAGAGGTGTCCAGGGTTTCCAGCAGTATATCCTGACGGATCGTTTCCGACGGTCTATCTATAGGGTGGCTGCCGGGCGGGCGGACAAGGAATGTTCCATCAGCGGCGAGATTCAACGAGCGCTGGCGGGTTCCGCTGTGGCTCCATGATCGTCCATTATACTGATCGTAGGCAAGACCTCTCAGGTAGAAGCGATCTTTTCCACCAGCCGATTGGTCCGGTAGTTCAACACGCATAACGATCTGAGGATTTTGTTTGACAGATCCGATCGTTCCCAGATCGACCCGATCGGAAAACCCCGTCGTCCGCACTGCTTCCCCGCTCGTCTTTTGTAAGACACCCACTCCGATGCGAGGGATGAGAAAGAAAATGGCGAGTGTCAGGGCAACCGTCAAGATGACGATTCCGTTCGTCAACCAAAAAAACCTGTACGTGATGCGGCTCGGAAATGTCGTGCGACAGGCTACCGTACCAGGGAGAGTGGCGGCGGCAGAAATTTCGCTCGTTTCCTGGGTCAAGTGATAGAGCAAGAGGGTCCACACAGCCGTAAGCAGATACAACATGAAAATCGGGACATACCAGGCCTCGGTTGTGAGTGCAGCGGAAGCCAGGATCGCCATGAGACTAATCACATAGAGGTGCCGATAGTCACGCCGCTGTTGAAGGGTGAGTAACTTGATACCCAGCAGCACAACCAAAAAGTGAATCCCCGCCGGAAGAAGGTCTCTTGACACCACTGTAAGGTCGATCAGCAAGATGACAAAAGCGCCGATCAACAGAACATTCCACAGAGTTGGAGAGTCGGTGATCTGTGCCATCGCCCGTCGAAGGAACAGCACTCCTCCGGCGTGGAGCAGCGAGATGATAAGGATGATTGCTGTAGGGAGGGCCAGCCAGAAGGGTACGCTCTGCGCAAGCACGAGTCCGCTGAACGCCGTGGCGGCGAGGGTGACGGAACTGAGGGCAAAGGCCTGATTAAAAGGCATGGGTCAATTCTTCGAGCTGTGTGGCATGAAGCACTCGATCCGCTTGCACCGGGTTTGTGAGTGTTGCCTGGTCTGACCAGGGCACGATCGCCAATGTGTAGGCTCGCCCGCCTTCGCAGGTGAGCGGAGAGTGTTCGCCTTGCTGGCCGAGGTGACCGGATTCAGGTGACTGCCGTTTGCACAATGCCAGCACGCGCAGCATCGCCATGAGATGGGCGGACCCCGACCCAAGCCCTGAGTCTTCTGTCCCTACGATAAGTCGAACAGGGTGAGCCCGTTCTGTCAGTTGCCAGAGAAGCGATGCCACGAACGTCACGCTGCGTTCGAACAGAGGTTCGCATTCCGCGGGGGCCACGATTGAGAGGACGACGGTGATGCGTCGTTGATCTTCTGCTTCGGTTTCTCGCACGACAAGCTGAGAAGTGCGGGCAGTGGTGACCCAGTGGATGGCTCGCGAATCATCGCCTGGTTGATACAGACGAAGGTTGTATAGTTGAGATCCGTCTCCTCGTCGTGTGAGAGCCGCTCCTTGCCCTTCGTTGACCAGTTCATCCACGAATCGCAGGGCGAGCGGTTTGATGGGAGGACTGACGAGCAGATGCGTTTCAATGGCATACCGCCCTTTTTTTAGAAAGAGCCCGAAGGGAAACAGTGTCTGCACCACGATGCCATCGAACCGAATCCAGCCCCGCTTTGTCCCGAGCAGTGGATAGGACAGGAGCCTGGAACTCTGCGGGGGCAGGACGTGAATCGCCAGACCTCGGTCGACCTCTTGGCCTTCGACGACATCACGCATGCGCAGCGAAAAGCTGGGCATATGCCGGTTTCGGTTGGTGACTGAAATGGTGAGAGTGGCCGGCTCATTGGCCATGATGAGATCAGGCACATGCCGATGGAATTCCAATCGCCGAAGGCAGTGCTCGGACAGCAAACCGGAGACCACGATAAGACTGAGCATCATCGCGAGGAGCAGGTAAAACAGATTGTTGCCGGTATTTATAGCCGCGAGCCCGATCCCAAACGTGAAGAGAAGAAACCTAGTCCCTTCAGACGTGAAACGAATCGACCGCCGCCGGGACATGCCCCGGACGAAGGTAAAAGCTGAGGAGGCATCAAGGTTGAAGAGTGGCTGCTTCACACGCGTAGGTCATCCAATTGACCGCCAGCAGGATGCTCAAAAGGATCGCCCAACAAGGCCGCAGCGAATGAAGAAGGCTTAGGTCGAGGTTAAGGTTAAGCGTCGAACGGGTTCTCGTTTGCTCAAGCTTAGCCTCAGCCTTAACCTTCCCCTAATGCTGGCGGGCCTTTTCAGCATCCTGCTAGACAGGAACGGGAACGGTCTCGACAATGTCGAGCACCATGCGCTCTGCCTGTTCGAAGCTTTGCGTCCGCATGCCATGGGTTCGGTTCAGCATGACGCGATGAGACAGCACGATCGGCGCCAGCTCTTTGATGTCGTCTGGGAGGCAATAATCGCGTCCACGGACGACTGCCAATGCCTTAGCCGCTTTGCTCAGCCCCAGGGCTCCTCTTGTGCTAACTCCTAGGGATAAGAGCTCGCTCTGACGGGTCGCTTGCACAATCGCGAGTAGATAGTCCGTCAAACTCTCTTCCATATGAACCTGGTCCACATGAGCCTGCAATGCCAATATGTCGGGGGCTGACAACACCGCTTCCAGCGTCTCAGCGGGGTGCAGCGAATGCGGACGGTCAAGCACCTTCCGCTCGTCTTCGAGTGCAGGATATCCAATACAGAGGCGCATCAGAAACCGGTCGAGTTGGGATTCCGGAAGGGGAAACGTCCCGTGATATTCAGCCGGATTCTGCGTGGCAATGACCATAAATGGCTGCTCAAGCGGATGCGTCTGATTATCGACGGAAACCTGTGCTTCACTCATCGCTTCCAAGAGACTGCTCTGGGTCTTCGGCGTGGTGCGATTGATCTCGTCGGCCAGCACGATATTGGCGAAGATCGGACCGGGTATAAACTCAAACCCCTGTTTTTGGCGGTTAAACATCGAGAGGCCGACGATGTCGGAAGGTAAGAGATCGCTGGTGAACTGAATACGCTTGAACGAGCAGTCCAGCGATCGGGCCAAACTGTGTCCCAGCGTGGTCTTGCCAACGCCGGGCACATCTTCGAGGAGAAGATGGCCGCGGGCCAAAAGACAGACCACGACCATCTCGATCACATGGGCCTTGCCCTTGATGACCAGCGCAATATTATCCTGGATAGCCCGGATACTGTGAGCTGAATTCATGTTGGGATTAGTCGTCCAGGTAGTTCAGGAATGTATGGTGATGTGACACGATCGAAGTCTAACAAAGGGTCTGGAGGCGGTCAATTTTCACATGAGTTCCTGCATCGAACAGTTTGGAGAGGGCAATCAGTAGGGTTTTGCGTCGGTAGGTTGCTCGCGTTCAGCTTTATCAGGCGCGGAAAGATTATATTCTGCATACGAGAACCTCGGTGGCTCGCTCGTGTGCCACAACAACAGCAAGACTGTCCTGCAAGAGGCTCAAACATTTCGTCCGGCAAGGCCGCAGCGTCTGAAGAAGGGTGAGGTTGAGGTCAAGGTTGAGCAAAGATCAGACTCTTTGCATCGCCGCCTTAACCTTAGCCTAAACCTCAACCTTCTGGAGAGCTGGCGAATTTTTTCAGCCTCATGCTATTCCGGTACGAGAATCAGCATCCATGGAGGGCTCTCTTCGGCCATGTCGGTGAACCGTCTGGCGGTACTGCTGGCGGGAACTCCCGAGAAGACAGCTCCACGGCGAACCTGAACGGAGCGGAAACGATAGAAGGAAGCCTGCGTCGAGTGGAGGGGGAGGATCCGCGGAATCTGTCTACGTAACAAACCGCAGTCTGACAGACTCAGGCTCTCACCGGGCGCAAGGTTGGAGAGTCGGTCAAAGATTTCACCAAAAACCTGCCCGAGATTATCCGGGGTGAATGGCTGATTATTCGGTCGATAGCGGGCGTCGTCCAAGAGTTGTCCCAGGATTTCCCAGAAGACCTCGGTATCGACGGCACCCAGGACGCAGAGAAAACCTCGACGCGCCAGCAGATCGAGCAGGGCGAGGGGACCTCGAATCTCGAACTTCCATACCGGAAACAGGAGCGCACGGTCTCCATGCTGGACTTCCAGGGCCGGTTCGCCGGAAAAGTTTGTCTGCCGATACACGCCCTTGGTTCGCTTGAGCTCTTGAGTAATGATTTGATCGGACAATCGGGTTGGTTCATAGGCGAACGTGGGCGTTGCCGGAGCCCAGCAGGTCGCGATCGTGTAGCGTGGGGCGAGCTTTCCCGCCTGATCGAGCTTGTCCAGGTCGAACATGTCCTGGTCCCCGTAGAATTGAAACGAGAGCCCGTTTCGAGATCGGAGGCCGTTGAGTCGCTCTCGATCAGGATGAAGTGGACCTCCCAGCTTTGAGCCTGGTTGAAGACGATCGAGGGCATGAAGAATCAACTCGCGCTGTCGCTGTTGAAGAGGGGTTACGTAGAGTTCCACAAGTTCTGTAGCAAACGAGAGGTCGCCGGCTCCCAGATCGAGCAGAGAAGCCACGTCTGCCTCATGCAGCAGGTCAAAGGGATTGGAGTGGGAGCGGACGAATGCCTCAATCTCCTCGCTCTGCAGGGAGGTCATTGGCCACTGCATCATGGGGCCCGCAACGATGCCGAACCACACACAGAGTGCCCGCACAGCTTTTGTCGGAGGAAGCCCTGTGAGTTCTTTGAGTCGGGGGCCGGGGAGGTCCTGAATTCGTGCGGCTGTTGAATTTCCCAACGCGAGGGTGATCGCATCCCGGACGATGACGGGAACGTCGGCGCGACGAGCTTCTATAATCACCCGTCCCAATGTCGCAGCAAGCTGCTTTGCTTCAACAAGCTTGCGTGAGGCTTCCCACTCCTTGTCTCGTTCCTGCAAGAGCTTGGTAACCTGTGACCGAAAATCTGCAAGGACCTGTGCGGGGGAATTCATGAGTTGGTCAGTGCGTGGGCCCGATGGAAGACCTGGCGCTGTCTGCTGCTGAATATGCAGCAGCATAACGGCCTGATTCATCAGCGTCAAGGTTGCGGATTGCGTCTTGCCCATTCCGAGAAGCCTGTGTTAGGTAGGAGCTATGTTCAAGACAACGGTGCTGCTCGCACCACAAGCAATCAGTGTCGTACATAGGCTGTTGGTAGTCGTCGCAGCATTGTGGTTCACCGTGGCCTGCACGACTGGCGGGGGTGGCACATCTTCTCACACCTCGCAAGACGAGCCCCGAGCGCTGTTCAAGGAATGGCAGATCATTGATACGGCGACAGGGCAGCCGGTCCCTCTTGACCAATGGACATCGTTGTTGCTCCAACAAGACATCATCTATCTCGGCGAGGAACATCATAATCGGTTTCATATCGATGCGGCGATGGCGGTACTGCGGAGGCTGAAGGCGGAGGGGCGTACGCCTGCCCTGGGTATGGAAATGTTCGGTTGGGACGGCCAGGGAGCATTGGATCAGTATGTTTTGGGCTCAGAAATGACCCGCAAGGAATTCCTTCAAGCCGTCAAGTGGCACCAGAACTGGGGTGGTTCATACGAGGATTATGAACCGCTGATTCAGTTGGCAAAAGATCACCATTGGGCTGTGGATGCCCTGAATCCTCCGAAGCCGTTGGTGAGGCTCGTCGCCAAGCACGGCCTGGCTCAGGCAAGACTTGACCCCATGATGGAACAATGGGGCATGAAGGACGAAGTCATCGCTGATGATCCAATTTATCGGGCACGTATTCTTGAGCAACTCCAGGCCTGTCATGGTGGAGGAGCTGACAGCCACTATCAAACGATGTTTGAAGCATCCATGGTTCGCGATGAAGGGATGGCCAAGACTTTGGTCCAACGCCTCAACCAGATTCGCTCAGGGAGCGATACGATGGCTGGGCCGCTGGTAAGCTATACGGGGGGCGGACACATTCAGTACAACCTCCCGGTCCCGAAGCGAGTGGCCCGCCGCCTGGGTGACCAGGTACGACAGGTCAGCATCTTCATGACGTCGTTCGATGTGGGGCGCATGGAGGAGTTCAAGGAGATGACCCGCGAGAAGATTGCGGACTACCTGTGGCTGACCCCGGTCAGTGCAAAGGGGCCGCCACGCCGATGCTGAAAAGCGTGAGGGGGGTTTGTGCCGATTCCTGTCGTTGGGATAAGCCGGCGGTGAATCAATCACGGCTAAAAACCTATGAATCCTTGACAGTGTCACAGGTCTGTTTCAGACTGCCCTGCAATGCTGGATGGAGTCATTTGCGATTGGGAACGCAGCGCATGAGAAATAAGATCCCCTGCTCCGCAGAACGGTTAAGCCTCTTAGATCCTCCAATGATCCAGGCGGTGGTTGATCGCAATGCCTTTCACATCGGCAACCAGTACCTCTCGGAAAATCGCGTTCGGATCGTCGAGGCCGATGACGCCCAGATTTCCTCCGCGGTCATCGGGAATTCCGGTCTCTACGAACAGACGATCCGGCTCAAGGAGGGGCATCTGGTCTCAAAATGCAGCTGCGCGCTGCCGGAAGAGCCGATGTGCCGTCATTGTATTGCGGCTCTGTTAGAGTATCATCGCTGGACACAGCCGAGGAACGGCCAACAGAAAAAGGCGACATCGTCCTCAGCCTCACAGTCGGCACAGGCCCCCCCGAATCGCGACAGCGCACCAGCGCCAAGTTCCGCTACTACGACCGACCTCAAGCTGGGCGAGGTGATGGCCTTCATCGAATGGCTGCAGCCTGCGATAAAGGCATTAGAGCGTGGGCAACCGTTGCCTGATGGATCAAAGCTCGGCGGAGATGTCGCTCTCTGGGTTCAGACCCTCCGTAGTCTGGAGGAGCGCCGACGTGAGAGCGAAGAGAAACGGACCAATCTGGAATCTGACATGCGAGACCGCGAAGCCTATGTCAGTCGGCTGACACAACAGGCGCAAACAGCCATGGAGGAGATCAAATCCCTCCAAACCAGCTCTCATCAACTGCGGCAGGAGTTGACTGCCTGTAAAGAGACCCTCGCCAAGGTTTCCGAGGTTGCCTCAGAGGTCGGGGGTTATGATAGTCAACTCAAGACTCTCGCAGGCGAAGTGATATCGAAGGGATCACAACTCGACAAGCTTGCTCATTCATTCAGAGAAGTCTCAACGGCGCTGAGAGCACTGACAAAACCGCCTATCACCCCTTAGCCTATCTCGCTCGGTTTTTCCTCCAGGCTCCATTCTTACTTATTCAGGTATTGTTCCATCCAATCGAGTGGAGGGAACACAGAGTCATTATAAAAAGTCTTGCAGGGCGCATGGTCAACGGAAGAAATATCTGCTCCTCTGCCATCACTCAATCGGCGGTGGGGAGACAAGGGTGGACCGAGCGATCCCCTCAGCCGGCCATCCTCTTCCACTACCAGTGAATCTGACCCGATCGGACACGCTCATTGTCTGACCAAGCATTCGAGGTCGCCCCGCGCGAAGCGCGTTCGTTCTTCTTGGGAAGGGACCCTGACGGAATGATTCCATCTCTGTTAGGGAGATCCGTAAGGACCGGGCAATCAGCCACGCAAGAGTTAGACTGGGGCTCCAATACACTGCATCGCGCAGACGATCGACAAGCTCACTGGGAAGACTCACAGTTAGCCGGACCCGAGATTGTTGTCGTCCTGCCTTGCCGGGGCCGGCAGACGGGCTAGAAACACCACGGTATTCCTTACTAAGCGAATTACTGGGAGTGGCCTGATCTCTCCGTGACATTGTGCACCTCTCCAGGTTGCTTGGGAATACACGGTTTCACGGGCACGGTTTGAAGTCGATCTTCAGCTCCCCCCTGCCGGATGGAGGGCCGCGCCGCTGCAGAAGGACAGGGTGCGGCCCCGATGGCAAAAGCTTGTGGCGGTGGAAGGGCTCCGGATGGGCACAATCCAGAGGTAGTCACACCAGCGTGACAGGCCATGACCTGTCACATGGCGTCCACCGGCATTTCGCTTCGCCAAGCATCTTCCCGTTTCCGACAATCGGTTTTATACCCCTTAATGAATAATGAAAGACTATGGCCGTACAGCAACCCCTGTACCAACGTACTCTGAGTGAACATATTCCGAATCGATACTGTAAATCGTTGAGGGGACACGGTTTGGTCCCTGAGGGTGAAAGAGGCAGCTCCAAGACTGAGCGTATCCTATTCGGTACGCATTTTATCCTAGGAGATACAGGCCAGGTGAACGCGCTGAGTGGTAGCCCCGGAGGGCCAGAGATGGAGCCCGATTTATTGGTGGAGATGTTTCATTGCGGAGGCACAGAGGAGGATGAAGAAGCCAATCCAGAGCGCAACTTGTTGGAAAGGGATCGCTTCGTAGGATTCTTCTTCGCCGTCTTCCACGTCATCGGACTTGAAGACCACAGTGTAGAGAAAGAGCGTGAGCAGGCAGAGGACGAGAAACAACTTGATAAAGAAGATCGTCAGGTATTTCGCATGGTGCTGGACCCCGCTTCCCGTTTGCGCGGTGATGAGCTGATTGACATAGTGGAGATTGATACCACCGGTAAACAGCAGGACAACGAGCAGGATTCCCGCGACTTTCTTGTAATGCTGATAGAACGCATCGGTGATTGGCTTGACCTGTCCCTTCGCCACCACCTTCTTCAGCCCAGGGGTCACGGCTATGACGAGGAACGCGAGCCCGCCGATCCAGATGACCGCTGACGCCAAGTGAAGCCAATGGTTGATGATCGGAATGAGCGTAGTAAAGTCGGTGACGGGGCTTTGAGCGGGTTCCATGAAGAGATGGCTAATGGTTGATGGTTAATGAGGGACAGAGCCCTGGTCCATGCATGGTCCATACATTGACCATCGGCCATTTACCATACTAAGCCTTAAAGACAGGCGCGTCGTTGCCGAATCGTTTCTTGCGGAGCTCTTCCATCAATTCAATGGTAATCAGGGGGATGTTATGCTCGCGTGCGTGCTTTTCAACGCCTTTTTTCACCATAGCGCGCAAGAAATACGGGATCCGGTTCAGCCTGGTTTCCGAATCCGTATCCCATGTGATATCGCCTTCCTCAGGCGTATTAAACGAGACTTTGATCTTCTCGCCACCCTTCGGCGTATAGAGACACCATTGATCTTCGTCCAGCCAGTCGCCGTGGTCGACGTAGGGGCGTGCGCGACAACCTCCGCAGATGTCCGTGTATTCGCAATCACCACATTTACCTTTCAGATGCGGATAGCGGAAGGAATTGAAGACGTCGGACTTTTCCCATAAGTCG
>JACAFD010000064.1 GCA_013388555.1 Nitrospirota bacterium
CTCATAGCCTGAACAAGCAGTTGGTCATTTTCCTTGAACGCCTCTGCAATCCCCGTCGCCAGGGCAGACAAGGCCTCCATGTCGAGTGGTTCTTGCTGCTGCACCGCAAGGGCCACGCCCGTCAGTTGTTCCTGCGCAAGGCGATACCAATCCGTCATACTGGGCTCGCTCACCACAAACTGTTGCCCCCGAGAAATATTCGTCCGTCCATCGATGACCTACCAAGCCGACTGAACAAGCCGATCGGCACCCTGACTCTGTTCGTAGAGACCTGCTAACCTCTCTCTTGTAACCACATTGGCCTAACGTTTGGCGGTTCCTACCCCATTCGCACTATACCAGGGTTAAGACATTCCCGTTTCGCTCTGCAGGGGAGAGATTAATATTGTCTCTCGTGCGACGACTCACCGATAGCCATCTACTTTATTGTCGCCCACTCGCGTACTTTGATATAACTTCATGATATGACCCGATCCCTTTGGGATCCTTCGCTGCACTCTTCTCCACGGGCATGGGCGTATTCGTGACCTGCCCAACCCGCTGGACGAGCCGGTCATCAATCTGTGTAACCTGCTCGATCGCTCCGGCAAAGAGGCATTGATCACAGAGCGCATTAATAACCCGCCCGATCCCCCTACTCTGTTCAAAAATGACTGCCATCGCCTCTTTCGTAAACACCTCTGTCCGATCGGTCACAGCCCCCATGCGTGCTCCGATATATGCCGTCGTCTCCTCGACCGTGAACGGCCCCAGATGCGCTCGCACCGCAATCCGCTGGCTCAATTGCGGGATGTCCCCGACACGGCCACGCAATTCCGGTTGACCAATCAGCACAACAGTCAATAGGTATCGATCGTTGAGCTGGAAATTCGTCAGCAATCGGAGTTCTTCAAACCCATTGACGCTTTCAATCGCTTGCGCTTCATCCACCACCAGCACAGAGCTGATCCCGCGCTGCTCATTGAGGTGCAGCCGCTCATTGAGGATCTGCAGCCGCGCAGCTTTGGATCGCACCAGGCCAAGGCCAAACTGAGACAACACCTCATCCAACATTTCTGAAGGAGACAAAGCGGGGTTGGCGACGAGCGCAACATCATACTGAGCAGGCGACAGCCCGACGATCAGCCGACGGCTCAGCAACGTTTTTCCACACCCGATATCACCCGTCAGTAGAAGGATCCCCTTGCGGGCCTGAATTCCATAATTCAACCATCTATGTGCCGCATCATGTTGAAGGCAGGGGACATAGAATCGGGGGTCCGGCACATTGTCGAACGGAAGGGCTCGCAGTCCCCAATAGTTCGTATAGTCATCTTCAAATTTCATGGGGCCAGCATTACTCGGAGGGAACACTCCACCACACGCCTCGACGAACCTCTGTGCAGAATCCGATACATCCATTACGAGTGGCTGACAGGAAGCAACTGACCGATTGCAGCACGCTGGGCCCGCCCATGCTCCACCCATTGTCGGGCCGCCTCACCCATGACGTGTAATCGCGCCTTCACAGATTCAAGCCGCGTGGCAGCCAGATGCACCCGACGCTGCGCCACCACGGTCAGCAGGCTCTGCAGACCTGTGAAAAACAATACGGCTGGTCCCGCGTTCACCTGCTGCGCCCCTTCGCGCAAACGCACGACGTCTTGAAGAGAAGCTTCGAGTGCCACCTTAAGTGAGCAGGCTTCCCCTCCCTCCGCCTTGAGGACATTCACCATCCTGAAGATCTCGGGTATTCGTTCGTCAATCGTCTTCAGAAACGACTCTTCCGCTTCGGCAACCCGGACAAGATAGTCTTGAATGACCGTGACATCGATACGTTCAACCCCTGCCTGAACCTGTTTCTCCATCTGCTCGATCAGATTGCGGATATGATTACGCCCGGAGGGGATATTGGAAGACGGGTGTTCTTCAAGTTCCTGAAGTGCCCGTATAAACTCTCTGAGTGAGAGTCCGCTCCTACCTCCTTGAACGGAGAGACCTGTTGCACGGGTCAAAGCCGTGTGGATGTGTCCCAACTGCCGACAGAGTGCAAAAAAGTCCTGAACAGAGGACGCCTTCAGGGGATCCTTGAGAACCTCGATCAAAGGAAACGCTGCAATACAGGCATCCATAATGTCGCGCAGATTGATCGTGGCGGCAGACTCGCCGAGATTCGTCACTCCGGTTAACATCATTTCAATCAACTCTCCATGCCGCTCCGGCGCTGGTCCCTGTTCGAGCTCGTCAAGAGCGACATGAAGGTTCTGGAGCCATTCATCGGCTTCCTCAACAAATAGGTCAACCAGCTCTTTCTGAAACTCGTCTGCCGTGTCTGCAGCCATGACATCAGTCCTTCAAGACAATAGTGCCCGTGAAGAGGGTCGACAGGATCAGGGCTGGCGCTTTCCACTCCCCAGCTGAGAAGCCCATCCTGCAATCTCGCCAAGCTTTGCCGCCACCTCTTCAAATCGCTTGGTGGCAAGTCCGGAGGCCTGCTCAGCTTCAAATACACGCCTCGCTAAAAGGCTATTGCGTTCCCGTTCCGCCTGAAACAGGGATTCAAACTCCTGGGTTTTCTGCGAGGCACGCTGAGCCTCGGAGAGGCGCGCGTCGAGATCCTTACTTCTTTCCAGTTCGACAGCAAGGGCTTGCTCCAGCATGTTCACTCGTGTGGCTGCCCGTTCACCCTCGGCCACACGGCTGGTCAAATCGCTCGTACGCTCCCGTTCCTGAGCAAGGGCCTGCGACAACTCCTGAGACCTGGTGACCTCGCCTTCCATCTCAGTCATCTGTTGCGCCAGTTGCAAAGATGTCTGGCGCTCGGTATACAGAGCTGCCTCCAGCTCAGGGACACGATTCACGCTTACCTGTAATTCGGCCAGACGCGCCGCCTGTTGCACCGCGCCTTCGCGTTCCTTCTGAAGGGCTGCCTCCAGTTCCCATACCCGTCTACCCAGGGCTTCCGCTGCAGATACTTGATTCTGGGCCTCGATCGTCCGCTCTCGTTCGATCTTCAGTAGGGATTCAAGTTCTTGTACCCGCGCGGAAGCACTATCTGCCTCTGCAAGTTTCTTCTTGAGCTGGGCAGCCTGCTCTCGCTCCAAGGCCAGCATCGACTCAAGTTCTGTGACACGACTGAGAGGCCCTTCAATTTGCGTAATTCGCTGAGCACTCTGCGTCACGTGATCTCGTTCGATCCGAGGTTCTCCCTCCAGCGGATTCAGTCGTGGGATTGCCTGCCGATAGACGTCTGAGTGCTCGTCACTTACTCGCGAGCGTTGAAATTGCTCGATGGATTTGACCGCTTGTTCCATACTGGTCGCCTTTGGCGCAGCGGCACCTTGCCGTTTTGCCAACAACTCGAGCACGCGATCCTTGAGAGCCGTGCCCTGGAAGGGCTTTTTCAACACCCCATCTGCATGACAGGACTCAGCCTGCTTCGTGACCTCGTCATTCACAATGCCGGAGATCAAGAGCACCGGTGTGTTCGCTAACCCGCTTCGTGCGCGCACAAACGCGCAGACCTCGTACCCGCTTTTATCCGGCATAATCACGTCGGACACGACCAGATCGGGCGTCTCTTTGGCCAGATAGGCCAGAGCCTCCTCGCCGTTCGCCGCAAGCGTGACTCCAAATCCCGCTTCAGTGAGCAATCGCTCGGCAACCTTCCGGACTGCAATACTGTCGTCGGCAATCAATACATTTGGCATAGCAAATTCCTTCCCCCAATGCCGTTAACGACTGACGACCTCCTGTCTTGATCGCCCAAGTCGTTGTCAGGCCACGATGTCCACATCTTCTCCGCCTATTTGTGACCGTACCCGGTGTTTTAACACCCTCTCTGCTGAAGGATGCGGCCGTATGGCTCGCCTCCTTGTGGCAACCTTCGATTGGCTGAAGCTCTGCGTGGACATTCCTCTTCGCTCAGGTCTGCATCAAGCCGCGAAGCATTTCCCTTGAATGGCTCTATGAATGGCTCTATCGTTGCGCGAATTTGAGTGTAGCCGGTCACTCGCTATTAGCAAGCAAATCAACAATTTCGACAACGTTTTATCGCAAACCCGCCATCGGCTCTTTGGTGTCTCGCGAGAGGACACATCCCCAATACAGTTGATTGGTGAGATCCGTACAGTCACAGGAATGAAATCCAGGGGGGAGATGGGTGCCGCGGAGATTGACTGCTCGAAGGGAACGGGCTAACCGAGATTCACGACATTCCGTGGAGCAGGGACAAATGGGGGAAACTGCGAAGGAGAAACCTCTCCGGAGCTTACTGCAGGGAACTTCATCGACTTTCACATACAAGATAGATCAAATCCAAATTCAGATGTTTTTCCATATGATCAGCCCAGCGGTCCAGTTCACCGCCCATTTGTGTTGTAACC
>JACAFD010000124.1 GCA_013388555.1 Nitrospirota bacterium
GCGGCGCCGCGCGGCAGATCAGCTCAAGAGGGGCTGGGAGTCCAAAGACCCAATAGCAGTCCAGGCCATCACGGGAAGCAAAGTGGCCAGCCTCATTCAAGAGTATCTCTCGGGAGCCAAGAGCGAAGCCGACCAACTGATACCGCAGGTGGTCCGGTCTGCCACCAAGATGCTCTACATCACCGACATTGAGGGCAACCTGGTCGCCTCTTCAACCACGTTGCCGCCCTTTGCCAATAAAGAAACCGCCTGGTGGAAAGGCGCTTCCCATGGCGGGGTCGGCCAACTCTTCATCGAAGATGTGCACTTTGATGAACGGGCCCAGAGCTATGTCATCAGCATCTCGCTTCCCATTATGGATCGCATCCGATACGGGGTTGTCGGAGTGCTCCACCGCGTGATCGACGCCAAAGAGTTGATCTCACCCTCGATCTCGCCCATTCGGTTCGGCAAGACCGGCCACGTAATGCTGATTGACAATCGTGGCATCGTCATGAGCTGTCCCATCCTGCCGACCGGCGTCAAGCTCTCCGATGCAGCGCTCGTCCCACTCGTTACACCTCCTCAGCCTGGCTGGGTCAGTGCGCCGAGCGATGGCCACGGTGGGCAGTCGACATCGATTATCGGATTCGCCCCGATACCGGAAACCAGCCGAGCCACCAATAGCGAGCTCGGCAAGGGCTCCTGGCACACCTTCGTCTGGCAGGCCTCCGACGAACTCTTTGCCCCGATCCGTCACTTCCTTACCTGGATGGCCATCTTCAGTTTGATCGCCGTCGGGTTGATGACATCACTTGGCTACCTTGCAGCCAATCGTATCGTCACGCCGGTTCGACGACTACAGGCCGCAGCACAATTGGTCGGACGCGGTGAGCTTCGGCAACCCATCGACATTCAGACAGGCGATGAGATTCAGGACCTGGCCGACGAATTCAATCGAATGAATCGGCAATTGGAGGCAGCCTTTGCAGGCCTGACAGATCAAGTGGCCATCAAAACGCAACAGGTGGAGTCCCTGCTTCACTCGACGGACGAGATTCTGGATGCAGTCCCAACCCCGATCATCATGGTCAACCAAGAGGAACAGGTGCAATATATCAACCGGGTCGGACGCGACTCCTTTCTCGCGACTCGTGGCTCGACAGAATCAATCCCATTGTTCGAAATACTGCCTGTCGATGCTACGCTACGAATGCACTTGCAAAAAGAATTCCGGCGCGCGCGAAACGGAGGCAAAGTCGAGACAGCATCCGGGGCAGAGGAGACCGCGGTCGTCAAGCGCCCTCGTGATCCGTTGGCACCTGAGACAGGAACGGCGGAACCAAACAATCGCCAGGAGATTCAGATTGGCCCCAGACGATATCACTATCAGTGGTTTCACATGGTAGGGAGAAATCAGGGAGAGGATCGGGTCGGCTTGGTCTTCAGGGATACGACTGACGACAGCCTCCTCCAGGATAAGATCATCCAAGCGGAGAAATCAGGCAGCTTGGGGACACTCACAGCCGGAATCGGACATGAGCTAAACAATCCGCTCTTCGGAATTCTCGGGCTTGGAGAAGCCATCGAAGATGAAGCCGACCTCGACCGCGTCAGATCCTATGCCCGCGACATTGTCCAGCATGGCCGCCGGATGGCCGCGATTATCCGGGACTTCACAGGTGTCACAGCCCGCGAGACATCGGACCAGCGACACCCGGTTCATCTCGAACGGGAACTCGATCAGGCCATCATGACAATCACCGGCTCCATGGACTCCTCAGGCCTCACGATCCAGAAAATGTATGCGGGAGACACCTTTGTGCTTGCTCTTCCCGACCAACTCAGACAGGCGTTCACAAATTTGCTGATGAATGCCATTCAAGCGATGAAGGGCCGTGGCAGCTTGCGTCTCTCGACCTCTCTAACCGATACTTCGGTCGTGACCACGATCGAAGATTCAGGCCCTGGCATCCCGAAACAGCACTTATCGAAAATATTTGATCCCTTCTTTACCACGAAGGAACAGGGCGAAGGATCCGGGCTAGGCCTGACCGTCGCACGCCGGATCATCAAAAAATTTGGAGGGGACATCAGAATTGAGAGCCAGGAAGGGAGGGGTACCTCCTGCATCGTGACTCTCCCGCTCATCCCTCCTCTGCCGCCCTCACAGGAGGCTCCATGCATCGAGTCACGGTCTCGTTCTACGCCGCAGCCTTCTTCATCCTAATCTCCGGGGTCTGGTGGGGGCCCTCTGCCCTTTCCGCAAAAGAACGCACCGGATCGTCAGGCATCCCGCCGGAGAAAGCGGCAGCCTACATCTATGACGTGATCAAAGCCGATCGCACATTGTATACGACAGAAATCGTCAATCGGCTCCAGGCGAAAAACATTATATCGGCGTCCGAACATTGGGAGCAGGAGAACACCCTCATGTTGCCGGCGCAGTTTCTCCAGCATTCAGGGAAGCTGGCAGCAGAGAACGGGAGCGAGATTCGGTATCGACTGATCGGGCTCTGGCCTATCTATCGGCGCAACGCTCCGGTAAGCGACCTTGAACGCAACGCCCTGGAGTCTCTCCGGAAGAACCCCTCCGTGCCGGTCACAGGAATCGTGACCAGTGGGCGCAAGCAATACTTTCAGGCGATCTATCCGGATCTCGCCGCCTCACAGGTCTGTATCGACTGCCACAACGGTCATTTGCTTAGTCCGAAACGTGACTTTAAGCTCAACGATGTCATGGGCGGGATTGCCATCACTATTCCGCTGGAATGACCTGTCTGGCGCGAAAAGCGCGACGCGCGAGACAGGCGAGACGAGTTGGTCTAGCTCACCTGGTTTCGCTGGTTCGTTTGGTTTCTCTCGCTCGTCGAACCAAACCAACTAAAGAAAATAGTTAAACGAGGGAGAACAAGCAGACCGCTTGAGCATCCTGGTTAGGAGCAACAGGAGGAGAGTGAAGAGCGGCAGTGAAAAGTTAGCGCGATGAACCGCTGGAGTCTTTGTCAAGTACCTCGACCTGCTTGGCCCGGTGCGCAGAGAGATCGCTGACGCTGCCCGGCAGCTTCGTGAGCTCGTCGGTCCAGGCGGTCACCCCCATGTCCATCACACCTTGGAGCTTGGCACCTTCCTCAATGAGAAGCACCGGGGTAAGTACCTCTCCGATGAGCGTCGCCGTCTTCATCAAGTGGACTCGCTCGTTTGCCATCACCTTCGCCTTGATGCGACCGCTGCTGACAACTGTGCCGGCCGTAATCGTTCCCTGTACGAGTCCATCCTCCCCGATGATGACTTGCCCCTTGGTCTGAATGTCGCCGTCGAGGCGGCCATCGATCCGCACCGTTCCTTCGACATGAATCTCGCCTTTCAACACAACCCCTTTGGCCAGGAGGGTAATGTTGTCATCTCCGGAAAAGCTATTGCTCTTCATGCGTCATCCCCCCCTTTTCCACCAGGTCGTTGAGGTCAGCTTACACCATTCCTGTTGACGACTCCTAGGAGAATCCGAAAGTATGCTTGAGCCGCTCCCAGATTCCCCCTCCATGCACCTCACAATAGACGCTTGGCTCAGTGCCCTCGATGAACACTTCAGAAACCTGCTCGGGGCACTGAGACGTCGCCAACTGCCCCGTCTTCGGATCGATCGTGCGGGTGACCACACCGGACGGCATCACAAATGCGGGGACATTGGGCGGGATCACCCGGCGCGCAAGATCGATCCAAATCGGCAAGGCCGCCTGGGATCCTGTGAGACGCAGAGATCGCTCATCATCGAATCCAACCCAGACCCCGATCACCACGTCGGAAGTGTAGCCAACGAACCATGCATCGCGATAGCCGTCGGTTGTGCCGGTTTTTCCGGCCACTGCCCCTGGGAATCCGAGAACTTTCGCTTTGGTCGCAGTGCCCCGCTGGATGACGCCTTCGAGGAGTGACGTCAATACATAGGCCCCTTGAGGCGAGGTCGCCTGTTGTCGATCCGGCACGGTATTCCAGATGACGTCTCCCTGTCGGTCCCTGGTCGATCGCACCACAGTCGGCTTGACCGCAATCCCACCGTTGGCAATCGAACCATACGCCGCTGTGATTTCCAACAACGATACCGATGAACTGCCCAAGGCTACCGACGAAAGATCGTCGCCGATCGCACTCGTTACGCCAAGTCGGTGCAACAACTGCACAATCTGCTTGGTCCCTACGGTCTTCGCCGCCTGCACTGCCGGCACATTGAGCGACAGTTCCAATGCGCTCCGCAGGGTGATCGGCCCGTGGAATTGTTTGTCATAGTTCTGGGGAGACCAGGGGCCGGTCCCTGACTCGAAGGTTGCCGGCTCATCGGCCAACAAACTCGCTGCAGTCAGATGGCCCGCTCCGTTTTCACGAGCCGCTTCCAGCGCTGCAAGGTAGACAAAGGGTTTGAAGAGGGAACCCGGTTGTCGCTGCGCCTGTGCGGCACGGTTGAATTGGCTCCGCCGGTATTCTCGCCCTCCAACCAACGCCAGCACAGACCCAGTCTTGGGATCGAGCACCACCACTGCCCCCTGTACCGGTTCCGTCGAATGGTTGACCAGATGGGGATGTGTCGCCTCTAACTTGGCCAATCCCTTCTCCAGCGATTCAGTGGCAGCCTGTTGGACCATCGGATCGAGCGTGCTATCGATCCGTAAACCCTCCGGCAAGGGGACGACCCCGGCCTCCTCCACCTGCCGAAGTACAGCATCGAGGAAGTACGGCGCATCTGTCAGTACGTCTTCCGGCGGTGTCACCCGCAACGGTTCTTTGACGGCACGCTCCCAGACCTCCTCCGTCAGGAAACCCGTCTCCCGCAGCCGGCGCAACACAACATTGCGCCGTTGCTTCGCCAGCTCAGGATGTTTCGTCGGCGCATAGCTATTCGGCCCCTTGATCAATCCTGCGACCATCGCGACCTCTTCGATGGTCAATTCCTCAAGGGCTTTGCCGAAATAGCGACGGGCTGCCTCGCTCACCCCGTAGATCGACACGAATCC
>JACAFD010000147.1 GCA_013388555.1 Nitrospirota bacterium
ATAACAAAGCAGGAGGGTCAGGGAGGGCTCTCCATCGGTTTGCTCTCAGGCTCGTTCGGATTGGGCTATGCATACTCGCAGACAACGCACGGTTACGCGAGACCATCGGTCTGTGACGCCTCAGTATGGACAAAATGAGACATCGCGTTAAGGCGCCTTCAGTCTACCGCATTGGTTTATGGCCTCTGATCACAGTTTTGTTTATGAGTAATGTTCCAGCTTATGCGGAGTGGGTGGCAGTTGAGAAAGACAATCTATTGCCGGGATTACAGACTTTGTACATTGAGCCGGACTCCATCCGCAGAGAAGGGAACCTGGCGACGGTGTGGCAATTAATCGATTTTAAGTGGATGCAAGGAAGTGCGAGAGGGCCCGCCAGATTTTCGTCGACCAAGACTCACAAGCAATTCGACTGCGCGGAAAGGCGCCTTCGATTGCTTGCGTTCACGGAGTTCTCACTCCAGATGGGAACCGGTATACGAAATGATGGATACGTAGACAAAGAGAGCTGGCTGGCAGTTGAACCAGAGAGTATCAATTATGCGCTATGGGAAATTGTCTGTGGCAAGAAGTAATCGTATAGCTATAGCGAGGGGACAGAGGGAGTTCTCTCTTAGCTGGCACGGGCACCGGCTAACGCGAGTATCAGCATCCACTCGGCCTCCGTTACCGGCTGAACAGAGAGGCGGGATCCTTTTCTCAGCAAGACCATGTTCTTCAACTTTGGTTCCTGTCTCAGCCGGTCGAGTGAGAGACTGCTCTTGAATGTCTGCCGATACTGAATGTCCACCATATCCCATCGTGGAGCGGAGGGAGTACTGGCTGGGTCGTAGTGGTGGCTGGTCTTGTCAAACTGCGTTTCGTCCGGGTGGGCCGTCCGTACAACCTCTGCAATCCCCACAACAGCCGCCGGCTCGGCATTACTATGATAAAAAAGCACTTGGTCACCGACGGCCATGTCACGCATGAAGTTGCGCGCCTGGTAGTTCCGTACACCATCCCAACAGGTAGTCCGTCTTGGGGATCGTGCAAGATCCTCGATCGAAAACACACGTGGTTCCGATTTCATCAGCCAATAGCGTCGTTCTCGTATCATCTCTTTACCTTGCGGCGTATGGCAACAAACCGTGTAGCTTGCCTAGGCCATGCCCCGAGCGTATAAACCTCTCTCTGCCAAAAAACAAGGGAGGGAGAGGCAAGCCCTCTCCCTCCCGTTTACTGCACAACCAGCGTCTACCAGGCGAATTACTTCAGCCCTTCGTAGATAGTCTTAATGGAGCCCTCGGGGTAGACCCGGTCGAAGATCTCGCCAATGATGTGCCACGAGGCGACCAGGTTGGGCTCTGCGTTGATGTAGTACATCCGCACGGTGTCTCCCACCTCGGCCATCAAAGGATTCTTGACGAGAGAGCCCACCATGCCGGTTGCAATGGGGCTAACAAGGGGCTTGACTCTTAACCGGACACTACGATATACACCAAAGAGTTTTGCTGTGTTATTCTTTTTCTCTCTCACACACAGACGAAGTGCCTGTGAGACCCTCACATAGAAAACACTCGTTGCACATTTGCCTGCAGAAGTTCGCCCAACCATTTCAGAAGGGAGTTCAACCATGATGAAAAGACAATCACCTCAACTGATAGCCATCGCAGGGGCCATGGTCCTTGCAACGGCCGGATTGATGGGATTGCCCTCCGAGGCATCTGCGAAGACCGTTGAGGTCAAGATGACCGCCATGGAAGTGGAAATCGTGACGGAAGGAACGGGAAAGAAATATAAGGCCTGGACGTTCAACGGCCAGATGCCGGGGCCGGCCGTGCGGGTCACGGAAGGTGACACGGTCAACTTCACGCTGGAGAATCCCAAGACCAATTTTTTTGAACACTCCATGGACTTCCATGCGGCGGAAATCGATTTCCTGAAGAACTACCGGGCCATCAAACCGGGAGAAACCATTTCCTACACCTTTGTGGCGAAGAAGCCCGGCGTGTTTTTCTATCATTGCGGCGCAGCGCCCATGATCCAGCACATCGCGCGCGGCATGTTCGGCGCGATCATCGTCGATCCCAAGAATCCGAAGGTCTGGCCGAAAGCGGACCGGGAGTTTTTGTTGGTCCAATCAGAGCTCTGGAATAACCCCGACGATGTCGAGGCGATGTTCGCCCGGAAGTTCGACTATACGGTCTTCAACGGAGGGATCTTCAAGTATCATCCCTTCTTCATCGGCGCGGAAGCGCTGGAGGCGAAACCGAATGAGCGGGTCCGGATCTATTTTGTGAACGCGGGCCCCAACGAGTTTTCCTCGCTCCACCCGATCGGCGAGATTTGGGACAACGTCTACGAGAGCGGGAACCCTGCCAACAAACTCACGGGGGTGCAAACCTATGTCGTGGGACCCGGTAGCGCCGCCACATTTGACTTGGTCTCCGAATCACCCGGGGTCTATCCGATTGTGACGCATTCGCTTACTTCAGCCCTTCGTGGAGCCATTGCCGCGCTGACGGTTACACCGGTAGCCAAGAATGCTCCGCTGATGCCACTGACGCCCTGGAACCCCTAAACGACCAGAAACATGTATGATAGAAATGTGCACTCGAGGGAAGCCCTCATTTACCTTTCAAAAAGGAGCGCCTTTCATGAAACAACTTTCTCGCGCCATCAAAACTATGCTGACCGTCGCCTTGCTATTGAGCTCAGCGCCGGTGTGGGCAGCCGATGCTCCGCTGCCCTCACTCTATGAACGGCTCGGCGGAACAGGCCCTATCACGGCCGTCGTCGGCAAGTTCGTCAGCATCGTGGGCCAAGACAAGCGCATCAACGGGTATTTTGCCAACGCCGATCTGCCGCGCCTGAAGAAACAGCTGGTCGACCAGGTCTGCCAAGCCAGCGGCGGCCCCTGCACCTATGAGGGGAAAGACATGAAAACAACGCATGCCGGCATGAAAATCACGACGGCTGCCTTCAATGCCCTGGTTGAAGACCTCGTCAAGGCATTGGATACGTTCAACGTGCCAGCCAGGGAAAAGAACGAACTCCTTTCCGTGCTGGGCCCAATGAAGGCCGACATCGTCGAAGTGCCGTGAAGGGCGACGGGCAGGCGGTGACATCCTCGCCGCCTGCCGATGAATGCGTTCAAGAGAGGAACGCTGCAACCCAGCCGAACTGGAGCTTCGCACGGTTCGACAACTCGATGAACCTACCCAAGGGTTTCAGATCGCCTCCCTGCAGACAGGTATTCCGATGACGCGAACAGCTTATCGCAGATACGCAAACTGGACGCAGACGCCCTTCGCGAAGAGCATACCCGCAACCTGCTTACAGCCTCATGTAGACGGCAAGGCCGCGCTCAGGCACAACCGTCTGATGCTAGCGATGGCGCTCACCGTGGGTCTTGCCGTATTCCAGCCGGCCGGAGCCAGCCACGCTGCCATGGAGAGAGTTCCCGTCATGCTGACAGGACCTGGCTGCGACACCCATGAGAACGAGCTAAGCAAGGCGTTGCTCACCTTGCAGGGTGTGAACGCCGCGCATTTTCATCGCATACCCGATCACGTCTTGGTGGATATCACCGTTGGCATGATCACGCCGGAAGAACTGGTTCAACATCTCAATACGGCGGCCACGTCATGGCAATGCCGCGCTGAAATTATGCAGTCCTGCATCACGGCACCCCCGGCCCCCCAGACTCGAAAAGACGCACCATGAGCGGGCGAGTGAAATCCCACCAGTTTCGCACGCGATGCGGGATCATCGCCGGACTGATGTTTCTCCACGAACAGCCTTTGCCGTAGCGGGCTTCGGTCAGTTCCTGAAGCAGACGTTGGCGGACCGATCCTGACAGAATGTTCAGGAAAGCAATCCCATCAAACTCATGAGGAAGAGCGGTGCAGGAGGGCTTATTTCGTGATTCGTTTGGCTGCCTCGACAATCGAACGAGCACCGATGCCAAAGTGATCGACAAGTTCGTCCGGCTTCCCGCTGTGCGGGATCGTGCGAACGGCGAGCTTATGCACCTTGATGCCCTCTGGCCCGACGGCACTGAGCACAGCATCCCCGATGCCCCCGTGGGCATAGTGATCTTCAACGGTGAGGATGCGTCCCTGCGTGGCCCTGGCGCTGTCCAGCAACGTCGTGCGGTCGATAGGGGAAATGCTATACAGATCGATGATCCGCACGGAGATACCGGCGGCCTTCAAAGTGTCGTAAGCTTTCAGGGCTTCGAAGAGCGTGACACCAGCCGCGACGATCGTGAGGACATCCGACGAGCTCTGGCGAATAACCTTGGACCCGCCGATCTGGAACGTTTCCTCAGGCCCGTACAGGACCGGAGACTTGGGACGGCCAGCCCTAATGTAGACCATCCCTTTGTGGGAGGCAGCCAATTCGACGAGCCGATAGGTGCAAGTCGCATCGGATGGATACAACACGGTCACGCCTGGTTGCGCAGCCATCATTGCAATATCTTCCAATCCCATCTGCGAGGGACCGTCCTCTCCAATGCTCACACCGATATGTGTGCCAACCAGTTTGATATTTGAACCGCTGATGGCAGCCATACGGACGAAATCGTAGGCTCGCGTAAAGAATGCGGCAAACGTCGCCACGAACGGAATTTTCCCGCAGGCGGCTAAACCGGCTGCAGCTCCGAGCATATTTTGCTCCGCGATGAAACTTTCAAAGAATCGATTGGGAAACTTCTTGCCAAACTTATCTGTATAGGTTGAGTTTTTCACGTCGGCATCCAGGCCGACAACCAGCGGATTGACAGAGCCCAATACCTCAAGCGCCTGGCCGAAGGCTTCGCGTGTCGCGACAGCGTCGCCGACTTTGTAGGGTGACGGGGGGAGGGGACTGATCGACGAGGGCCCTTGAGCCGGCATCGAGGGTTTCTTAAAAACAAGAGCGATGCTGCTCGGTTTCAACTGTTTGGTCAATTCATCGATCGCCTTCTGGGTTTCTTCGCCTTTAGGG
Source organism: Nitrospirota bacterium (assembly GCA_013388555.1). Classification (GTDB taxonomy): domain Bacteria; phylum Nitrospirota; class Nitrospiria; order Nitrospirales; family Nitrospiraceae; genus Palsa-1315. Next base: position 4,972 of record JACAFD010000147.1, read on the forward strand.
ATCGGCTTTCCATGCCAGCTGGGATGGTTTTCCATAAAGGAAATGCCCTTCCCTTTAAACGTCTTGGCGAGGAGCACCGTCGGTTTGCCCTTGGTGCCTTCGGCAGTATCGAACGCCTCAAGCAGAGCGGCAAGATCGTGCCCGTCGACCACCAGCGCCTGCCAGCCAAATCCCGCCCAGCGGGAGCGATAGGCCTCCATGTCGTGTTGCAACATGGTGGGATCGCTTTGCCCTAGCCGATTCACATCGACAATGGCGCAGAGGTTATCCAACCCATGATGGCGCGCGACTTCTGCCGCTTCCCAGACGGATCCCTCGACCGATTCTCCATCGCCCATCAAGACATAGGTCCTGTGATCCAGCTTGTCGACGAATTTTGCGTTCAGAGCGATGCCGATGCCGACTGGAAGGCCTTGCCCCAATGAACCGGTTGCCATATCGACAAACGACAAGCGAGGGGTCGGGTGGCCTTCGAGGTCGGACGTTAGAGTCCGGAGCTTCAGCAGTTCGCTCTTGGGAAAGAGACCTGCTTCAGCCCAAGCGGCATAGAGC
>JACAFD010000188.1 GCA_013388555.1 Nitrospirota bacterium
CGAAACGCTTGCCGTTGGACATAGTACTTCCAAAAGGTAAACAGAGGACGTATTGTCAGATCACTCCATCGAACTGTCTTCTTCGTTTTCCCACGCTCTCTCGCTGCCAAGGTCGTAAAGTTATTGAACTTCTTGAAGTGGTCTTCGATCGTCCGTTCCGTGTAATGATCAAGCGGATGGGTCAGATATCCGTGCAGTCCTTCGAACACAAACCGGTTGTGAGGTTCGCTGGCATCTAATCTACCGACGCCACGTCGGAATAATCTGAGCTGATAGTCGGGGTACACGCCTCCCCACCGAATCCACTTCCCATAATAATAATTCTTCCTCGGAAGCGAATAGGCCACCGGACCTGCTTGGCCGGAAGTCTCTAACACGCGTTGGATTTCTTCACGGAGATCGTCACTGACTCGCTCATCGGCATCCAGAATAAACACCCAGTCTGATGTGGCCCGATCGATCGCGGAGTTTTTTTGCTCACCAAAACCATTCCACTTGCGCTGGAAGACATGTGGCGTAAACTCCCGGCAAATCTCAACGGTCTTGTCTGTGCTGTAGGAATCGACTGCGATGATTTCATCCATCCACGCTACCGAGTCGAGTGCTTCGCGAATGTTCCGCTCCTCATTGAACACGACAATCGCGCAGGAAATCGTTTGATGCATATCGGTTCCTTCAGACAAATGTGGGCAGGGAACTTCCCTAACCTGTGGCGCGATCACTCCACATGCATTAGCGAATCGGCTGACCGTATTTCAGCAGAAACACCCGGTCGACCTTTCATGTTACCCGCGAAACCCGCGTCGTAGGACTTCCCGATAGAACCGGGGGTTCAGCCAACGATTGCGGCGCGTAGCCAAGCGCCGGGAAGATCGAAGCCGATCCGCCATCACCGCCGGATGCGATCCACTGAATTCCTTCAACATGGCATAGTCATCAAATTGAAAGCTGTCATGAGCAAGTTGCTTGGCCTCTGCGGCTGGAACATGGCCTCCATGATACACCGTCACTTGCTCCCGTTTTTTCTCCAGCATGGTTTTGGGATCCTTCACCCACCCATAGTGAAAAACTCGCCCGTCCGACGGGGCAATCCACTCCTTCGGCCCACTTTGCAGATACTGCTGCGTCGCTTTGAGATGGAATCCCACTGCATCACCACAAGACTCCACTTCACCGTTGTTCCGAATGATGCGCACAGCCTTATGGTAGAACCAGGGATTCGTCGACCAATAGTCCGCAATAAAATGCAGGTATCGGAACAAGAGCCCTTTCACCTCAGGATTGCCGAGCTGGCAGCGCATCGCCTCCTGGATGACCGGCAAATCGTTTTCGTGCACGACTTCGTCGGCTTGAATGTAGAACGCCCAATCACCGGTACAGTATGACAACGCAATGTTGGTCTGTTGGGCATAGATCAGCCCGTCTTTTCGCAATGTCTCGTTCCAGACCGACTCCACGATGTTGATTTTCGGGTCGCTGATCGAGCGAATCAGCTCAAGCGTGCCGTCCTCGCACTGCCCGACATTCACGATGAATTCATCGACCACAGGCAAAACGGACCGGATCGACTCCACGACCGGATAGTCGTACTTCACGGCATTGCGAACAAATGTAAATCCGCTGACTCTCATTCCGCACCCAGGCTAAGGCTGAGGTTGAGGTTGAGGTTGAGGTTGAGGAAGAACTTCTCGAACACTCCGGACTTCAGGCTCAACCTTAACCTCAACCTTTCTTTGTGAGTTCCCAGAATTTCGCATACTTCATGACGGTGTAATAGGCATAGAGGCCTGAAAGAATCAAGCCTGGCATGCCGTCGAGGAATCCGGCTCGCTGCACATACATCTTGAAAAACGCCCCGACTGGATGGGAAACAAGTTGATGAGAGGAGAACCGGCGGGCCTGCTCTGCCATGCGGCGAGCCATCAAATCCGAGTACCGACCCTGCTTCGCTAGGTAGTGATCGATGTTCCGAAAGGGATACTGCAGCGCGGGACTTTTAAGATGCCCGACTGGCCCATCACAATCAAAGCTCTCATGGACCAGTTCTTCGCGATAACGAAATCGTCCCTTTCGAAACAACTGCGGTTGCCGATAATCGGGATACCAGCCGCAATGTTTGATCCACCTTCCTAGAAAATAGTTTTTCCGTGGCACGAAGTACGCATCCGCGTCCGGTCCCCGCTCAAGGAGCTGTTGAATTTCTTCACGTAGCTCCGGTGTCATCCTCTCATCACTGTCCAGACTGAAGACCCAATCATGGGTCGTGAGCGCGACTGCCTCGTTGCGCAATTGTCCGAATCCGTGAAAATCTACCTGGTAGACCTGCTCGGTAAACTCGCGGGCGATGGCGGCCGTCTGATCTTTACTGTGCGAGTCCACGACAATCAACTCATCGCCCCAACCTGCCACAGACTCAAGGCAGGCCCGCATATTAGGTTCGTCGTTGTATGCGATCACGTAGACGGAGAGCTTAGACATGCACGACTCTTAGCAAAGCAGGTTGAGGTTAAGGTTGAGGTTGAGCAAAGAGTCGCGCGTTTCTCGCCTGTCCCGCGCAATATTGCTAGACATGAACGACTTTCAGCAACGAAGGATCTGCCGCTACTTGAATGACGTGCTGTGCAACCGTTTCCACCGTCAGTCGGTCGAGACAGTCCCAATAGGGGCAGGCCTCGTAAATGCATTTTTCGCATGTCGGCACCTCGGGGCGGAGGACCACACCCTTGCCAAGCGGTTGCCAACGAGTCGGAAGATTGTTCCGTCTCGGATCGAACAGGCTGACATTCGGAACCGCGAAGGCTGCAGCAATATGAGCCGGGCCAGTGGCTCCGGAGACCACAACGTGACTCGCCGCAATCACGGCCATCAACTCACGCACCGATAACTGCCCCATGAGATTCAGAATCGGGGCAGGAAGCGGAGCCGCAGTGAGCAGTTGCTGGTTGAACATGTCTGCTTCTGTCCGGCTTCCGGTCAGCACCACCCCCACTCCCTTCCGATGCAACTCCTGCGCGAGCAAGTGATAATGTTCAACGCGCCAGCGCCGGGCCGCGAACCCGCCCGGATGGAGCACGACTCTGGGTGTCGGCATGCCGCGTAACCGCTCTTGACCCGACGCTCGCTCTACGTCGGTTAGCACGAGGCTGGGTGGAGACACGATGCCGGGTTGCAATCCTAGCCCCGCGAGCATGCCGACGTTATAGGCCGTTTCATGCTTGGAAAAATCCTTCCGATGCTCATAGACCCGGCGGTTCGCCAACACACTATACCAACGGTAGCCTGTCGCCACTCGAATCGGTACCCGGGCCAGGAATGCCGCCCACATCAGCCGCTTGAACGGCTTGAGAAACACCACGGCGTCGACAGCCCGGCGAAACAACGATGTCAGCTCGCCCAGGGATTCCCGGCCCGTGACTGTCCGGACCTCGTCGAGATCCGGATGGTGCTCCAGGAGCGGGGCTGCATACTCGCTGGACAGGAAGGCAATTCGCGCATCCGGCAGGAGCAGGCGCAGCGCAGAGGCAACCGGCAGACAGAGGATTTCATCGCCGATCCCGTCAGGCCGAACTAACAGAACGTTCATCGGGGAACCATACGAAGGGGCCTCTGCGCCCGAGCCGCCGTGAGTACTTGTTCAGACGACACCCTCCGCAAACACTCCAAGGGCAGCGCATTGTGGCAGGTCCGACTGAAGCAGGGACGGCAAGGTACGTTCCCCGTCAACACCTCATGACCCGCCCCATAGGGGCCTGTTCGCACCGCACTCGTCGGCCCGAACAGAGCCACGACCGGCGTACCGACCGCTGCCGCAATGTGCATCGGACCGGAATCGTTCGTGATCAGCATCGACGCCTTGCTCAGAAGCGCCGGCAACAACCCTACTGTTGTCGCTCCGGTCAGGTCGATGGCAGGGGTTTTCATCATTGCGCTGACCGTGGCAACGTCCGCCCGTTCCTCAGGGCCACCGATGATCACCACGGCGCCATATCCGTCTTGCTGGAGGCGATCGGCAACTTCGGCGAACGACTCGGCAGGCCACCGTTTGGTCGGCCATCTGGCAGAGGCATTCATTGCCACCCAGCTCGTTCCAGGGATCACACCGAATCGAGTCAATAGGCGTTCGACCTCATCATGATCGGCTGGCGGAATACGGAAACGAAACTCCGGCGCACCGGACACCCCAGCACCCACGGCCTTGGCCACCAACAAATAGCGATCCACCGCGTGCATCTCCAATTCCGGAACCGGCACGCGTCTCGAATAGAACCAGGGGCTCCCCTCTCGCCCATTGGCAAATCCCACAAGCAGGGAAGATCCGGTGAACCACCCGATGGCAGCGCTCCGGAAGAGACCTTGCAGATCCACGACGAGATCGAAGCGCTCAGCGCGTAGAGCGGATACCTGAGACAGCCACCCTGCGGCTGTCGGCTCCACCGGCCAGACCCGATCCACCCCATCGATGCGTTCGACGATACCGGCCCACTCACGCTTGACGAGCCAGGTCAGTCGAGCCTTCGGATAGGCTCGACGAATTGCCGCGCAGGTCGGCATCGCATGCACGATGTCGCCAAGTGAACTCGGCTTGATCAACAGGATGTGGCGGTAGTCAGCCATCATGTATGCCGCGCGAGACTATCGGGAAATGCGAGGAAGGCGTGACAGGCTAGTTCCACAAATTTCACGAGTCTTCCCTTTCGCGGTTTTCCCGCTCGTCGCGCCCTTTCGCGCTCTTTGCCGCATCGGCCAAGATCCAGTCAACCGCCTCGACCATAGACTTCGCCACGGTATCGGGCATAACCTGTTCAGCCTCGAGCCTATCCAACGCCTGCTGATCGACTGGCCCGCTTGTGATAAGAATAGCCTTGGCGCCCACTCTCTGTGCCAATTGTATATCGCGCGCGTGATCGCCGATCAAATAGGAACGGTTGAGGTCCAGTTGCAACTCTGACACAGCCCGCTCGACCATTCCGACATTCGGTTTGCGGCAGTGGCAACCGTCGTTGGGATGGTGCGGGCAGAAATAGATGGCGTCGAGCGCCGCCTGCTCCTGTTCCAAAAGCCCTTGCAATCTGGCATGAATAGCTTCCAAATCCTTGAGGGTCACAATTCCACGGCCGACACCTGATTGGTTGGTCACGACCACTAGTCTTGCACCAGCCCGTTTCAATCGCGCCAGGGCCGGCCCAACCCCCTGCAATAACTTCAGATCACCGGCGATTTTCAGGTAGCCTGGATCGTAATTCAATGTCCCGTCACGATCCAGAAAAACGGTGGCACCATCCAGCACTCCGTAAGGCGTAAGGCGTGAGGCGTGAGGCGGAGATGGGGTTTCCACTAACCCCTCACCCCTTACCCCTAACGAGGTCAACTGTTTCACTGCCGCTTCATTCACTTGATCAACCGTCACCCGCGTCATACATCGATGGTCGATGGGACATTCACGCAACAGGCAGGGGGCGCAATCAACCGGCTGCCGCACAACGGCATGGGCGCCCCCGAAGGGCGATGTGGTGCGCCAATCAGTCGGTCCGAAGATCGCGACGACCGGAACCTGAAAAGCAGCGGCGATATGCATGGGACCGGTATCATTCGTGAGGAGCACGGCACAACGTTTGACCGCCGCCATGAGTTCCCGGATGGTCGTTGCCCCGGATAAGACGAGGGATCGGGACGACAGGCGCGCGGCAATCTCCCGGCCCAAACGCTCTTCGCTCTTGGCTCCCAATATGACTACGCTCACCTGTTGATCGCGCGATTCGCGAATCGTGCGGCACAGTCGCTCCGTCACCTCAGCGAACCGTTCAGGCAACCAGCGTTTGGCCCCGCCGTAGGTCGAACCGGGGTTGATTCCGACGACGACATCCGATGCGGTCAATCCACCTTGGGCGAATCGCCCGGCCATCGCCTGATCCTCCGCTGGAGAGACGACGAGTTCTGGTGCAGGAGGCTTGCCCATGAGGCCCAGCGGCTTTAGGAGATCCCAATAATAATGAACCTGGTGGACGACCGTACCGGAGTCCGGTGGAGCGACCGGATCGGACAAGAGTAAGCTTCGTCCGTCTGTCGTATACCCGTAGCGCCGGGGCACAGATGCCAGGAACGCCAGGAACGCCGCCTCGAATGCATTCTGAAACAGTATCGCAAGATCGAAGCCTTGCCGCCGCAACTCCCCGGCCAGCACCCACTTACCTGCGAGGCCTGTATGGCGTCCATTGCTCTCATAGGTCAGTACACGCGTCAATGCCGGATGGCCTGTAAACAAATCTGCTACAGCCGGTTTCACCAGCAATGAAATCTGAGCGTCGGGGAATAGTGTCCGCACTCCGCGGAGCGCCGGCTCGGACATCACCGCATCCCCCAGCCAGTTAGGCCCGCGCACAAGAATTCTCTTGATGGCTTTTTTATCCACAACCCTCAGCCTTCAGCCTTCAGCCTCATCCCCAGCACCAACCGCCGCAGCCGATCTTCGCCCACAATCACACTGGTGGCCAGTCGGACTGCCCACCAGTCATCAGTACGTTGAAGCAACGCGGCCAACTTGGAGGCATCTTTCTCCGTCGTCACGACCAATTCAGCCTGAAGCTCATTCGCTCTTACCCTCAGCCGCTCGACATCCTGACTCGTATAGGTATGGTGATCGGCATAGACCACTTCATCAAGAACCCTGACGCCTATGTGCTCAATGAGGGAATGAAACGATCCGGCATGGCCCACGCCGCTACAGAGCAGCGCGGTCTTTCCCTTGGACCAGGAGAGCGGCTGCAATGATCCGGTCAGTACCGACACGAGACATTCCGGACGAAAGACCGCTTGGATCGGGTCCGGGATTGTGCCGAGTGTTGCCTGCAGCCTATGACCGACCGCTGCCACCTGAGCCGGCACGTCGGCTCTCGTGACGACGATCGCGGTCGCCCGCGCCGCGGCCTGTAACGGTTCCCTAAGCCGACCGGCCGGCACCACGGCGGCAAGCCCCTCAACGTCCGTGGCGTCTACCAGTAAGAGGTTCACGTCGCGATAGAGTCCCAGATGCTGAAATCCATCGTCCAGCACCAGACAATCGACCGGAAATCGATCTAAAACCCAGCTACCGAGCTGATAGCGATCGGCGCCTACCGCCACGATGGCTTTGGGGCAACGCTGCGCCATCAAGAACGGTTCATCGCCTCCCTCATTCGGGCCGACCAGCAGGCGTTCTCCATCCGAGACCAAGAGACATGAATCCGTACTGGTCCGTCGATAGCCCCGACTGAGAATCGCCACCCGCTTCCCCTGTGCCAGCAGCCAGTCGGTCAGGGCGATCACCACCGGCGTTTTCCCCGTCCCACCCAGCGTGAGATTTCCGACGCTCAGCACAGGAACCGGCAACCGTCGTTGAGCGAACCACCCCCACTCGTACAGCAACGCGCGCAGCCGCACCACTGCTCCATAAGGGATTGCGGCCCACATCAACCACCACTTGACGGTTGTTCCAGGATTCAACACGGTTCGTACCGACTCAGGGGTTCAGGCAGAAGGCTATTAGACTGAAGGTTTTGATGCGAGATAATGTATTCTCCTTCGCCGAATACCCTGTAGCTTCCGGCCTTCAGCCTTCGTGCCTGAACACCCGAGCAGTTGTTATCGCTCAGCCATGAGGGGAAACGTCCGATCTGCGATAGGAGCCCCGCTGCTGCCTTGTTGTTGCTTCAATAGCCTCTCTATGGCCTCCAGGGTCTGTTGCAAGGCTCCCTGATTCTGTTCAACCACCTGACGCGCCAATCGGCCCATCCGCTCCCGTTGCTCGTCATCAGAAAAGAGGGCTATGACCTGCCGCGTGAGATCTTCCGCGTGGGAAACCCGATGCCCGCCACCAGCCTGAATCAGGAGATCTGCAATCTCCGCACAATGGTCGGTGTGGGGGCCGAACAACACCGGCTTTGCCCACTGAGCCGGCTCCAGTAGATTATGCCCGCCGATTGGAGCGAGTGTGCCTCCGACGAATGCAACCACCGCTTCCCGGTAGATCGCAGGCAATTCGCCGCGCGAATCGAGCAGCAGCACACGGGGACCAATGGGCTGCAACGGGCCGGCATGCCTGATGGTGCTACGCCGCTGCACGGCGAGCCCACGCGCACGAATCATCGCCTCCACTGATTCCACTCGCTCAATGTGTCGTGGAGCCAACAGCAAGACCGCTGAAGGACACTGTGCCACAAGCGCCAGATAGCATTCTACGAGGGTTTCTTCTTCGCCAGGATGGGTACTGCCTGCCACAAATAGCCGGTCCGTCGCCTGAAGCCCAAGGGAAGACCTGGTCAGTCCTCCCCCTGCGACAGCTGGTATCGGCTGGTCAAATTTGATATTCCCTGTTCGCCTGACTCGCGAGGGCTCTGCTCCAAGCGCGATGATACGGTCGACGTCCCGGTCAGACTGCATCAAGCAGAGGCTGAGCGTCTGCAACATCGCCCGGTAAAATGATCGCACAGGCGCCCACTGCTGCCGCGCAAAGGACCTGCTCGAAAGCCTGCCGTTCACCATCACGGCAGGAACCCCGTGCCGGTGAAGGTTACGCAGCAGATTGGGCCACAGCTCGGTTTCGATGAAGAGATACAACACCGGCCTCAATCGGATGAGCAGCCGCGAGACCACCCAAGGAAAATCCAACGGGGCATAGAGATGTTCGACCAGGCCGGCCAACCGTTCCTCAACTGCTTCTCGTCCGGTTTCCGTCACCGTCGACACGATGAACCGGTGATTCGGATGGCGCCGATGGAGTTACTTAACCAACGGTGTGACTGCCACCACTTCGCCAAGAGAGACGGCGTGGATCCAGATAACTGGTCTATTTGGTTGGTCTGGTTGATTTGGTTTCTTTTGTTCGAAAGCACCAAACAAACGAAACAAACCAAACGAACCTTCTTCTAACCCCAGTCGCTGCGGTAATCCTCGGCGACAACGCTGCTTGGCGAGCAAGGTGACAAGAATAATCGGAGAGGCAATCAGGAGCAGTGCATTGTAGAGGAGATGCCACATGGCTTTGCGCGTTTGCAGGATGCTGAAAAAGTCCGCCAGCGGCGTTCTCGCTTCGCTCAGAGGCTCAAAGTACAGGACGGAGTACGCGTCGCCTCTTCGCTCGCTGCGGCCTTGCTGGCGACCTTTTTGAGCATCCTGCAGGATGTTCGCCTTTTGTTCCCGACGTATAGTCCATCGAATTCCCGCCGTGCAAAAATGATTTTTCGCAGGATGTTAGACTCGAAGCGTGAAACGACGAGCCTGGGGCCCCTTACCCCTTACGCCTAACTCCTCACGCTTCACGCTGTACGGCCCCATCCGCCTGATCCGTCAGTCGATTGAGGACCGTCTCAAGCTCCCGGCATGCCGCCTCCAATGCCTGTTCATCGGAATCTCGCGGTACCCAGATGGGGGCACCCCACAGATAGAGACCACGGGACCATGGGTACGGGACCATGAAACGATCCCAGCTCGCAAAAAGTTTTTTTTTGAACAGCCAAAGGCCAACGGCACAATCGGGAGCCCTGTCGCTTTTGCGAGTTGAACCACCCCGAGTTTTGCCACCTGACGGGGTCCCTTGGGTCCGTCAGGAGTGACGACAAGATCAGCACCTGATCGCCCAAGGCGGATGAGTTCACGCAAGGCAAGCGCCCCACCCCTCGTGCTCGATCCACGAACCGCGCGATGCCCGAAACGCGAGAGAATGCGCGCGATGATCTCACCGTCCTGATGCTGGCTGATCAACACGTTGGCCCCTGTTCCCCGATAGCCTGTCGGGATCATGAGTTGCTGGGCGTGCCAAAATGCGAGGATGATGTGCTGGCCCTTACGGTACAACGCATCGACCTGCTCATGGCCTTGCGAATCCATCCGCATCGACCGCTCCAACCCCCGAATCACCGCTGCGCCGATCGGAGGGAGCACAGAGAGCTTCAACCACGTTTCGACTTGCTTCAGGGCAGGGCTACGCATCCGCCACATCCTGAAACTGCATCGCATGGAGCCGCTTGTACTGTCCCCCGCGGCGAAGCAGTTCGTCGTGCGTCCCCACTTCAGCGATCGAGCCTCGGGCCAGGACCATAATCCGATCTGCCCGTTGGATCGTGGACAATCGATGGGCAATGACGATAGTCGTCCGATTCTTCATCAAATTGGCGAGCGCCAGTTGGACAACCCGTTCCGACTCAGTGTCTAATGCCGACGTCGCTTCATCGAGGATGAGTAGGGGCGGGTCGCGCAAAATCGCGCGGGCTATGGCTAAGCGCTGCCGTTCCCCGCCGGAGAGTTTCACCCCCTTCTCGCCGACAACCGTCTGGTATCCCTGTGGAAGGCCCTCGACAAAATTATGGGCATAGGCCAATCGCGCCGCCTGAACAATCTCTTCGTCGGTGGCATCTTCCCGCCCGAAGGCGATGTTGTTGCGGATACTGTCGTCGAACAACACGACATCCTGCGAGACCATCCCGATCTGCGATCGAAGCGAGTGGAGTGTGTACGACTGAATATCAACCCCGTCAATGAGAATGCGTCCGGCAGTCGGCTCATAAAAGCGCGGGATGATATTGACCAGGGTTGTTTTTCCACTGCCGCTGCTGCCGACTAGGGCTACCATTTCTCCGGCGCGAATCGTCAGGTTGATGTCGTTGAGCGCCGGCACTGTCTGATTCTCATAATGAAACGTCACGTCCTCGAACGTCACCCACTGCGCAATCCTGGGCAGCTCCAATTGTCCCCGATCCGCATCCTGCTCGGTCTTGATGTCCAAGACGCTGAAAACCCGTTCCGCCGCTGCCAGCGATTGTTGAATCTGATTATTGGAACCGGACAGTTTCCGGATCGGCGCATAGGCCATAAACATCGCAGTCAGAAATGAAAAAAATGCCCCCGGCGTCATTGAACCATTGATCACGAGAAAACCGCCATACCAGATAATCGCCGCGACCCCCAGGACACCGATCACCTCCATATGCGACGACCCGAGGGAGGAAACCTGAATCGCCTTCATTGTCGTACTGAGGAACGAGCGGTTGCTCTCCTGAAATCGTTCCGCCTCGGCTTCTTCTCGCCCATAGGCCTTGACCATGCGAATGCCGGATAACGATTCCTGAAGTGTGGAGGCCATATCCCCCATACGCTCCTGGCCGCTGGCCGCTAACGCCCTCAACCGTTTCCCCATCCGCACCATCGTGAAGACCGCCAAGGGAATGACGATCACCGAGAGGCCGGCCAGCCGCGCATTCTGATAGAAGATCACGCCCATCATGGCCAGGAATGTGAGGCCCTGCTGAAAGATATCTTTCAGTACTCCCGCGACCGCGTTGGCCATCAATGAAACATCGCTCACCACACGGGACACTAACCGGCCCGATGTATTCATATCGTGATAGGGCACTGGCAGCCGAATGAGCTTCCCGAATAATTCCTGCCGAATGTCGGTGATGACCCGATTTCCGACATAACTCATGAGATAGTTTTGCCCGTAGTTGAAAACACTCTTGAGCACCGCCACAACGAAGAGCGCGAGCGGAAGGATCAGCAAGAGACTTTCATTCTTATTGATGAAGATCTCGTCAAGAACCGGTTTGACGAGCCAGGCATAGGCGCCGGAGAATCCCGCCACCAACCCGTAGCATGCGAATGCCGCAACCAACCGTCCCTGGTAGGGCTTCAGATAGCGCAGCAACCGTTTCAAGCGATCTAGAGTCGACATTCTGCCAATACCACCTCTGCAGCCCGGCTGGAGGCACCGGATTCCCCCAATGATTGCCGAACCTGCCGCAGCCCTTTTTTCATATCATTGTATGCCGACAAATCGTGCAAGAGGCGCAGGGCTTCCTGACACAACCGCTCGTCAGTCACCTCATCCTGAATCAGTTCCGGTACGATGGATCGGCCCGCCACCAGATTTACGAGGCCGATCCATTTCACTCTGATCAGCCAGCGAGCCAAACGATAGGTTAATGGCGACGTCTTGTACAGCAACACCATGGGAGTCCCCACGACAGCCGCCTGCAAGGTCGCGGTCCCTGACGCAATGAACAACACATCGGACAGGGCCATCACCTCGCTCGCCTTATCATATACGACTCGAACCGGCACAGGGCTGTGCTGCAGCAGAGCCTGGATCAGATTATCGTTAATTGAGGACGCCTGCGCCAGGATAAACTGCGTTCCCGGTTCAGCCAGAACCAGTTGGGCCGCCGCCTTCAGAAGCACCGGGAGGAGCATTTCGACTTCGCTCACCCGGCTTCCCGGCAACAATCCGACGACGCGGCGAGACTCGTCCAAGCCGAACTCCTTGCGAAGCTGGATACGATCATAGTGCGGCGCCACCACGTCAAGCAATGGATGCCCGACGAACGTGCAACGGACTCCAGCCCGACGATAGAGTTCCGGCTCGAATGGAAGGATAACCACGACATGATCGACCCGCCGTTGAATCCATTTCATGCGCCCCGGCCGCCAGGCCCACACTTGCGGGGCAATATAATAGAGCACACGGCGACCGGCGGCTTTGGCAACCCGAGCAAAATGCAAATTCAGCCCTGGATTATCGATCAGCACGACAAGGTCCCAGGCCTCTGCCTTCAACACCCGCCGAATGGCACGGATGCGTTGAATGACAGCACGGATCGCGGACAACCCGATCAATCCCATCACGTCCAACTGTGGGACACCCGGCACAAGGTTCACACCAGCCGCACGCATCCCCGGACCGCCAATGCCGATCAGTTGGGCCGTCGGGTCGAGCGCCATGATCGCTTTGGCCAAATGAGCCCCGTGGAGATCACCCGATGCTTCGCCTGTTACGATCAGTATCCGCTTACCCCCCTGTATCCCTTCACCCCTATCCTCCATGACGAACAGCGAATGCCTCAATGGCCTGCAAGATTTGATGCGCCACGTCCACTGCCGCCGCGCCATCCTCACCCGCTACTATAGGCCTTGTCCCCGTGCCGGCTGCCTGAAGAAACGATTGAAGTTGAAGTTTCAACGGTTCTTCATCTCCACCCTGGAAATGCTCAACCTCGACGGTCGGCTGCTCCCCTGCCCTGGAGTTGCGCCTGCCAATCATCCCTTGCCTGGTCTGAAAATCGATGGACAGATAGCTATCCCGTTGGAAGAGGCGGAGCCGGCGCATCGTATTCGTCGACACACGACTGGACGTCAGGTTGGCCACACAGCCGCTCCGGAACTGAATGCGGGCATTGGCGATATCGAGCGAAGGGGATAACACCGACACTCCCGCAGCGCGGACCTCTTCAACCGGGCCGGGATTCAAGGACAGGACAAGATCCAGATCGTGAATCATGAGATCCAGCACCACATTTACGTCCGTCCCCCGTTCACTGAAACTACTGAGCCGGTGACATTCGATGAACGCAGGTCGCCCGATATGGGGACGCATCAGCGCCATCACCGGATTGAACCGTTCGCTATGCCCCACTTGCAAACAACAACCTCGCTGCTTGGCCAGTTGCACCAACTCATGCGCCTCTGACGGCGTCACGGCAATCGGCTTTTCGACCAGGACATGTTTGCCGGCCTGGAGACAGACCTTTGTAATGGCATAGTGACCTGACGTAGGAGTTGCCACGCTGACAACATCGATCTCCTGCAACAACTCATCGGCCGTACAAAAGACCCGCGCCCCATGCCGTTCTGCAACCACCTGCGCACGCTCGACCGACTGGTCCACCACACCGACAAGCTGCGCCCCCGGCAACGAGGCATACAGGCGTGCATGGTGCTGCCCCAGATGTCCGACGCCGATGACGCCTGCCCTGAACCATGTCATGCGCTACGGCTGATCTCCACCCTGTTCGAGTTTCGCAATACCCACGATGGCAATCCTGGCGGACCGGGCCTTGTCCAACATGATCTCGCGATCCAATAGGATCGTTCGACCGGCTTCCACGGCTAAAACTGAAGCCTTGACCGACGCCATCACTTCAATGGTTCCGGGACCGACAGCAGGAAGGTCGAAGCGGAGGTCCTGTTGTGGCTTAGACCGTTTCACGACGACCGCGCCTACCTTGGCTAATTCACCGCCGCGTTTGATGGCCCCGTCAGTTCCTTCGACCGCTTCGACCGCCACGACCACACGATCCTTGATAACAACGCATTGCCCGATATCCAGACGTCCGATGTCATACGCCACACTCCATCCGTATCGGATGTCCTCCCACTCCTTTTCCGATGGCGCCCGCGCGGTCAAGGTCCCTTCTTCCACGAGAATCCCCTTGAGCCCGAAGGTCGATTCACAGATGGCAATGCCTTCCTGCTCAAGCTCTTTCGCAAACTCGCGCAGAATGTCATCATCTTTCCAAAGCGCCAGGCTCGTCGCCATCGCGAGGGTCCGCAAATCAGGCCGCACGGTGGTGAACACATGGGTCTTCTTGATGCCGCCCAGCATGACCGCCTGATGGACGCCGTCCTGCTTGAAGACCTTGATCAGTTTGCTGAGCTGACCGATCTTGATCCAATGTATCCGATCCACATGGCTGGCCAATTCCGGTTCCGTTTCCCCTTCATGTGCAACAGCTGAAACGAGGTAGCCCAACTTTCTCGCGTTATCCGCAAAAATGATCGGGAACCGGCCATTGCCGGCAATCAATCCGATCCGTTCACCGTCGGCAACCTGAGGCCGTGACGGCGCAGCACTCATTCCTCATCCTCCTGATCTTTGCTAACCGATCGGCAGATGCCTCGCTTCGTCCCCTCCAAAAACGCCAGCACTGTCATGACATCCGGCTGATCTCCGAACTCGACCTTGGCGAGTTTGGCCGCCTCCGCAGTTCGATGCCCCGACCGGAAGAGAATATCGTACGCCCGCTTCAGTACCGAGATCCGGTCGGTCGAAAACCCCTGACGGCGCAACCCCACCGAGTTGAGGCCATACATCCGCGCACGATAGCCACCCGCAGCCCGCATATACGGCGGAAGGTCCTGCCCTAACGCGCAGCAGCCGCCAACCATCGAGTACGATCCGATCCGTACGTATTGATGGATGCCGGTGAGCCCCCCAATGATGGCATGGTCCCCGATCGTGATATGGCCGGCTAAACTGGCTGCATTGGCAAGAATGAGATGGCTGCTAAGATGACAATCGTGGGCGACATGCACATAAGCCATGAGGAAGTTCTTAGACCCGATGGTGGTCGTCCCACCGCCTTGCGCTGTCCCCCGGTTGACTGTCACATATTCCCGAAGAATGTTGTCGTCGCCGATCACGACTTTCGTCGGTTCGCCCCTGTAGTTGAGATGTTGCGGCGGGGCCCCGATCGAGGCAAAGGGATGTAGCACGCACCGAGCGCCGATCTCCGTCCAGCCATCGACCGTGACATGAGAAACAAGACGCGTCCCTGGTCCGATCGTGACGTGCTCACCGATCAGGCAAAACGGCCCGATCTCCACATCGTCGGCAAGATTCGCCTTGGGATGAACAATCGCGGTTGGGTGAATCTGCACGCTGGACCTCCAGTAGAAGCGGTCATTGGTTACTGGTCATTGCTCATTCGTACGCTAATCCGTTGCGTTCCCACGGTTGATGAGTGACGAGTGACTATTGACCGGCTTTCTCTTCTGTCACCATGGCAGTCACTTCGGCTTCACAGACCAGCTCCTCCTCGACAAACGCCTTCCCTTCCATCTTCCAAAACGGCGCCCGCTTTTTAACGACGTCGATCTCAAACCGCAATCGATCGCCGGGCACGACTGGTTTGCGAAACTTCGCGCCATCGATACCGGTCAAATAGACCACCGGGCGCGTCGCGTTCCCTAACGACTTCAACGCCAGAATCGCGCCGATTTGGGACATGGCTTCAAGAATCAATACCCCCGGCATGACTGGGCGTCCAGGGAAATGCCCCTGAAAGAAGGGTTCATTGATCGTAACGTTCTTCGTCCCGACGATCCGCCGGTCGGGGTCCAACTCCTGCACACGATCGACCAGAAGAAACGGATACCGGTGAGGCAAGAGAGATTGAATTTCGGCTTGCTCCATCACAGACATCGGTGAAACCTCCTCTATCAGGATGCTGAAAATGCCACCATTATGTAAGATTCTAGTGGCGACAGCTCAATTGCTCCCTCCAAGCCTGCTCGTCATCCCTCCGGGGATGGGGGCTGATTGATCTTCCACTGTGCGCGATACCCCAATCCCACATGTCACTCTCAAGGGCGGCCTGGTCGATCCTCGATTGCGCGCGTCGAACGAGCACCTTCCCTCTCCTCATCTATTTATTTTGTCGATCGAACTCCTTGATCACCTGCCCGGTTAAATCCAGCTCAGGCTGATGATAGATCACGATCTTCACCGCTGTCTCGACCCCCTTGTCGATGATTGCATCGTGCCCGGTCTTCTCCCCGACGGCTTGTGCAGCCGATTGTATTTTCTTCGAGTATTCGATCACCATTTCACGCTGCTTTTGTTGAACCTCGCGACGGAAGTCAGCGACCCGGCGTTGATAGGCTTCCGTCTTGGCCTGCAGCTGAGCTTGCTTTTCTTGCTTTGCGCTGTCAGTCAGTTTTCCGTCTTGAATCGCCGCTTGCAATTCTTTTAGTTCTTGTTCGTCGGCATTGACTATCTTTTGTCTGGCCATGGAGTAGCCCTTGAGCTCTTCCACTGCCCGCTTGCCGGCCTTTGACTGTTCGATGACCATCTGCTGGTCCATGACTGCAACCTTGAAGGTCTCAGCCGACAACCCCGGCGACACCATTCCCAGCCACAATGTGACAGCGCTGATTAGCCCAACCACCTTCGTTAGACTCATAGAATCCTCCTCGCTCCGCATAAGAATCTCGTTAATTGGTTTGTTTCGTTCAACCAAAAACCAAATGAACCAAACAAACCAAATGAACCAGACCAACCGGGTTACGGATATTCACGATTCACTTCCTCAATAACCTGCCCCGTAATATCGATTCCTGCCTCGCTATACAGGGTAGGGCCGCCTTTCCCCTTCTCCACGACGATCTGCAATCCGAGGCGCTTCGACACTTTTCCCACAACGAGTTCCAGCTTCTCACGGAACCCATCAAGCACGTCTTTTTGCTTTTCCTGAACCTCCCGGTTCATTTCGGCCGCTTTCTGTTGATACTCCGCCACCCGACGTCGGAACTGGTCTTCGCGCTCCTTTTTCGCAGTCGCGCTCAACACACTAGCCTGCCTCCCAAAATCTTCCTCCATACGGCGGAGTTCCTTCTCATCCATCTCGATCACCGCCTGGCGATTCTTGGAGAAGGCGCTCAAGGAATCCTTGGCCCTCTTGCCTGAGCTCGTCTCGTTCAGGACACGGGCTGACTCAACGACTCCGATCTTCCCCTCGAACGTGACCCCACCTGCCGCACAACCGGATGCGATGAGGATCGCCATCAACAGACCACCTGTACAGCACAACTTCCGCATGCCAACATCAACCTGGATCACACTTCTACCTCCCTCTTGCTTACAACAATTTGCTCTGTTCAGAACAGAGAGCCAACGGTAAACTCGAAGACCCCTTTGCGTTCTCCCTCGTTGGGGTCCAGATTAATCCCGTACGCGGCACGTAGCGGGCCAAAGGGTGAAACCCATCGTCCTTCAAAACCAGCTGCTGACCGCAAGGACGTTGATATGTTCGTATCAGCAAATCCTTTCCCATAGTCGAAAAACAGCACGCCATTGAGTTTCGCCTCTTCCGAGATCGGAAAAATATAATCAAAGTTGAAGATCAACTCACTGGCTGCGCCGAGGAGTTTGTAAGTCGACGTCACCGGCCCCGCTTTGCCGAACGAAAATCCGCGCATGGTATTAATGCCTCCGACGAAATACAGTTCGGTAAGGGGAACCGGCTCATGTTTCGAGTTGGTATTGAGGCCCTCAACCGCACCATAGCGCGCCCGGACCGAGAAGCGCGTATCGAACGGCAGCGGGGTATATTTCTGAACATCCAGGGTGTACTTAAAGAAATCGTTGGTACCCCCTAGATAGGGCGAGCCGAAACCCAGACTGAGGGTGGTTCGCCAGCCGGTGCGGGGATCCATATGGAAGTCTCTCGTGTCGCGGGTCACTGAGGTCCGAAACCCCGTCGTCGTCTGCTTCCCGATTTGCTGAGTGATGAGGGCCGGCGCTTCCGACGTGGGGTCGGTATACTTAATGTGTTCCACGACCGGACTGATGCTCGCCGACACATACTCGGAAAACCATCTGCCGAACGTCACGCTGCCGCCGAGTTTCCGTTCCCTGTAGGTGAAATAGTTTGTCTGGGTGCTAAAGGCATCAATTTGCATCGAGGTCAAGGAGTCGTTCAAATAGGGATTACGAAACGTGATTAACCCCAGTTGCCGCCGCTGGCCCACCTGACCGCGAATTCGTCCCATCCAACCATTTCCACCGAGGTTTCCTTCTGTAACGTCGGCGATCGCCACAAGTTGGTCCAAGGTGCTGAATCCACCGCCGATGCTGAACTGGCCGGTGGGCTTTTCCTTGACCTTCACATTCAGATCGACCTTATCCGGGGCCACTTGCTCGGGAAGAATTTCTACCGTTTCGAAAAAGTTCAAGTTATTGAGCCGCTGAAAGCTCCGCTTCAATGCGGGGGTATCGATGACGTCCTGCTCGTCGAGACGGATTTCACGCCGAATGACATTGTCTTTGGTCTTCTCGTTCCCATGGATGTTGATCTGACGGACCTGCATCAACTCCCCTTCCTTGACGGTCAAGATGATGGCCGCGGTCCGGTCCGCCGTATTCGGAATCACATTGGGCAAGACATCCGCAAATGCGTAGCCTTTGCTCCCGTATAGATCCTTCAATCTGGTAATCTCATCACGGAGTTTCTGGCGTTGGAAAATTTCCCCGGGCTTCATCTTGAGCCCCTGCCGAAGCTCCGGATCTTCAAATACGACATTCCCACGGAATCCGATTTCACTGATGGTGAAAGGCTCCCCTTCCGTCACCGGGTACGTCACGGTAAACCATTTCTTGTCGTCGCTGAGTTCCACGGTTGGCAACCCCACCTGGACATTCAAGTAGCCTCTATTGAGCAAGATCTCTTTGATCCGCTCGACATCATTGTTCATTTCCTCCCGTTTCAAGATACCGGCATCCGAAACAAACGACGGTAACTTCCGCTGGGTGAACAGACCATACCAGGGAATCCATTCCCGCGTTGCCATGGCCTTGAACATCTCGTCTTTCGTCGCCGCGTGCAGGCCGTCAAAATTGACCGTTTTGACGCGCGCTTTTTCCCCTTCTTTCACAAAGAACGTCAGGCGCTTTCGATCCTCATCCAATGTTTGTACGACGGGAATCACCTGGCAATCGAAGTAGCCATCCCCCTGGTAGGCCAAACGAATCTTCTCCGCACTCTCTTTGACCTGGGGTTGATTGAGAAAGGCCTGACTCTTAATCGTGATCTTCTCTTTGAGTTTGTCGTCGCTGAGCGCTTGATTTCCATCGAACACGATCTCGGTGATAAACGGTTTCTCGCGGATCAGAAAGACCAGAGCCACCCCACCCGCTCCCGGCTCCGTCTCCACCTGGACATCTTCAAAGTACCCGGATTCGTATAGAATTTTGATTTGTCCCCGGACATTCTCCGGGGTGTAGGGATCGCCTGGCTTCAACGTCAATCTGCCTGCAATCGTCGGCATCTCAATCCGCTTGTTCCCTCGAATCTCAATCGTCGTCACTTTGATTCCAGCGTCCTCCGCAGCAACCGCAATCACCGGCAACGAGACGCAGACCAGGGTGACGAGTACCATAACGAGAGGCCACCGAGTCCATCCTAGGCGACAAGTTACCCTCACGGGATCTGCGTTCCATAAACCGAAGAAGAAGATGCTAGAGGCATTATGAGTAACCCTACCGCGACGTTCTCGATACCCGCGAATTGTAAAGCGTATCTCGTTATTCGAGCTGAACTCGCGAGATTTGCGAGAAAAGCCGGATGGGTCGGAATTTTTACCTTTGCGAGCCCCGCCAGTCTCGCACGTCTTGCTTGTCCCGCCCACATTTCACGAACAACAACCAAAGAGGGGACAGCTGACGTGGGAGCGCTGGGTGGTCAGCGCAAACGCATTCTCATAAGAATATGTGTGCAAAACTTCCGGATTATATTGGGCAAGTATTTGAATGTAAAGCTGGCAGCCCACAATATTCTCGGAAATCGCTTACACAATGACGGAAGCGGAGCCTGCCGGATAGCTGCGCGAGACTGGCGGGCAAGGCGAGACGGAAGAAGGTTTAAGATTTTCGGATTCGAATCCCGAGCATTACCCGCTCCCTCATGCCTGACACGAGACTTCTGTCCGTCTCGCCGGTCCCGCCTTTCCCGCCCGTCGTGCGTCGTGTGTCGCATCGCTTGCAAGCTTCCGCTTTTCTTGACATCGCCTACCCCATCACATACTATCGAACCATGTCACGCCTCGACGTTCGCAAAGCTGTAATCCCCGCTGCAGGGCTCGGTACTCGCTTCCTCCCCGCGACAAAAGCCTCTCCCAAAGAAATGTTGCCGCTCGTCGACAAA
The DNA here is from genome assembly GCA_013388555.1 of Nitrospirota bacterium. Classification (GTDB taxonomy): domain Bacteria; phylum Nitrospirota; class Nitrospiria; order Nitrospirales; family Nitrospiraceae; genus Palsa-1315. The sequence continues at coordinate 20,505 of JACAFD010000188.1, forward strand.
CCACTGATCCAATATGCCGTGGAAGAAGCGGTGGCCTCCGGAATCGAGGACATCATCATCGTCACCGGGCGGGGCAAGCGCGCAATCGAGGACCATTTCGACCGATCCGTCGAGTTAGAAGAAAATCTCAAGGGGAACGGGAAGGCGCAGCTCCTCAGCCAGATGCGCCATATCTCCACACTCGCAAATTTCTGCTATGTCCGTCAGACGGAGGCCCTCGGCCTCGGTCATGCAGTCCTCTGCGCCCAACGGCTGATCGGTGACGAACCCTTTGCGGTCATACTCGGCGACGAGATCATCGATGCCCCGGTCCCTGGCCTCGCACAACTCATTCATGCCTTCAAGAAACGACAGGGCGCGATCCTCGGTGTGCAGGAAGTGCCCCACCATGAAGTCAACCGCTATGGAATTGTGTCGCCGAAAACCATTTCCCCGGGAGTACATCGAGTCGAGGGGCTTATTGAGAAGCCGACGCCGGCCGAAGCTCCGTCCAATCTGGCGGTCATCGGTCGATACGTCCTGCCGCCCGAGATTTTTTCCATTCTGCGAAAGACCAGGCCCGGTAAAAATGGCGAGATCCAATTAACCGACGCACTTCGGGAATTGGCAAAAAAGTCCCCCATGTATGCGCTGGAGATACAGGGACAGCGCTATGATGCCGGGGATAAGTTGGGATTTCTCATTGCGACCGTCGAATTCGCACTCAAGAATCCCTCTCTGGGACCCGAGTTCGGCGAATACCTGCAGGATCGGATGCGGCCTACCGAAGGACGCCGCATGACCCGATCAAAAAAAGCCCAATCACGGCACACAAGGAAGACATAACCTCATCATCTCATTCCACCTCAACATTTTACTGAGACCACATCGATGAACGATCCGAGCGAACAGGACTTGCAGCTGCCCCAGAACGTCGAAGTCCCCGACCAGCTTCCCCTCTTGCCGGTGCGAGACATCGTCGTCTTCCCCTACATGGTTCTCCCGCTCTTTGTCGGGCGAGAGATGTCGATCAAAGCGATTGAAGCCGCGTTAGCCGGTAATCGCATGATCTTCCTCTCGACGCAAAAAGCCTTGGACGTCGAAAATCCCTCACCGGAAGATATCCATACCATCGGCACAGTCGGCATCATCATGCGGATGCTGAAATTGCCCGATGAACGCATCAAAATACTCGTGCAGGGGCTCTCGAAGGCCAAGATCGCGGGCTATGTTCAGGCTGAACCCTATTACTCCGTACGTATCGACAAACTCAGCGAAGACAAGCCGGCGGGTACCGCGCTGGAAACCGAAGCCGCTATGCGGACGGTCAAGGAACAGATCGAACGGATCATAAGTCTCGGTAAAGTCTTGATCCCGGACGTGATGATCGTGATTGAGAACCTCGAAGACCCGGGTCGACTGGCCGACATGGTGGCGTCTAACCTTGGTCTCAAGGTCGAGGCCACCCAGGCAGTCCTCGAGATCATCGATCCGGTCAAGCGCCTCCGTCACGTCAGCGAGATCCTCGGCAAAGAAATCGAAGTCCTCTCCATGCAACAAAAAATTCAAGCCCAAGCCAAAGGGGAGATGGACAAGACCCAACGCGAGTACTTCCTGCGCGAGCAACTCAAAGCGATCCAAAAAGAGCTGGGCGAGCTCGATGAACGTGCGGAGGAAATCACCGAGTTTCGCAAGCGTATCGCTGAACTGAAAATGCCGGAGAAGGTGCTCAAGGAAACTGAAAAGCAGCTCAAACGTCTTGAGAAAATGCACCCGGATACCGCCGAATCTGCGACTGTCAGAACCTACATCGAATGGATCGTGGAACTGCCATGGTCCAAGAGCTCCAAGGACAACCTCGACCTCAAAGCTGCCGCCAAAGTGCTCAACGAGGACCACTATGATCTGGAAAAGGTGAAGGAACGGATCCTGGAGTATCTTGCCGTGCGGAAGCTCAAAGACAAGATGAAGGGCCCGATTCTCTGTTTCGTCGGCCCCCCTGGCGTCGGAAAAACCTCGCTCGGAAAGTCGATCGCCCGCGCCCTCGGGCGCGAATTTGTCCGTATCAGTCTCGGCGGTGTCCGTGATGAAGCCGAGATCCGTGGCCATCGACGCACCTACGTCGGCGCACTCCCCGGCCGCATCATTCAAGGCATGAAACAAGCCGGCACGAACAACCCGGTCTTCATGCTGGACGAAGTCGATAAAGTCGGGATGGACTTTCGCGGTGATCCCTCCGCAGCCTTACTCGAAGTGCTCGACCCGGAACAGAATAACTCGTTCACCGATCATTACCTGGGCGTGCCCTTCGACTTGACCGAAGTGATGTTCATTACCACAGCGAATCTGATCGACCCCATTTTGCCCGCCTTACGAGACCGGATGGAAGTGATCGGTATCCCCGGCTATACAGAAGAAGAAAAACTGGGCATCGCCCAGAAGTATCTCATTCCTCGGCAACTCAATGAACACGGCATCACCGAAAAACACGTCTGCATTGCCGAATCGGCGGTGCGCCAGATCATCACCAACTATACGAGAGAAGCCGGCGTTCGTAACCTTGAACGCGAGATTGCCAACGTCATGCGCAAGGTGGCAAAGAAGGTGGCGGAAGGCAAAGGCGTCGGGTTCCCTGTGAATCCAGCCAATCTGCACAAGTACCTCGGCGTCCCTAAGTTCGTGCCGGAAGAGGAATTGGAAACGGATGAGATCGGCGTGGCCACCGGCCTGGCCTGGACGGAATCCGGCGGCGATGTCCTTTATGTTGAAGCCACGGCGATGAAAGGGAAGGGGCAATTGACCCTCACCGGCCAGTTGGGCGATATCATGAAGGAATCCGCCCAAGCCGCCTTGAGCTATGTCCGGTCGCGCGAGCGCACGCTCGGCATCAATCCCGATGTATTCACCACTCAGGACCTCCATATCCACGTGCCGGCCGGAGCGATCCCCAAGGACGGGCCGTCCGCAGGCATTACCATGGCCATCGCCATTGCCTCGACCTTGTCGCAAATCCCGGTACGCCGGGACCTGGCCATGACCGGCGAGATCACGCTCCGCGGCCGAGTGCTCCCCATCGGGGGATTGAAGGAGAAACTCTTGGCGGCCAAACGGGCCAAACTCACTACCGTGATTCTTCCGAAACGCAATAAAAAGGATCTTGACGAGATTCCCAAGCACATTTTGAAGGGCATTCACCTCGTTTTCGCCGATACGATGGATGATGTGATGAAGGTGGCGCTTCGGCGGGGCTCGAAATCATCTCTGCGTCCGACGAGTAAGCCCAACCAGCCGCCGCCACAACCAAAGAAACAG
>JACAFD010000201.1 GCA_013388555.1 Nitrospirota bacterium
GAATCACCCGGTTGTGTTCCTCCAATCCAGTAATCGTGAGTGCCTTCAAGTCCACTGGGGTCAGGTAACAGGGCATTGATGATCGCCTGTTCAGCCTCCGAAGTGATGGTGGCCAAGTGGCAGTCTTCCCTTATACTTGCGGCCGCAGTTCTTGCCGCCTCCCAAGTCACGCCGGGGCTGCTGATCACAGCGTAATAATGAGGCGGCGCGGGCGCACCCTCCGCTGCGCCGCTCGCCGCAAACGCCACCTGATCGAGCGCGGCAGCAGTGGCAACATCCAAGTTGACAAGCGTCGCTCCAGTGCAGTTCGGGGCTGGGTTGCTGTTTACCACGGCGAGAAATGCCTCGATTTTGTCGATAAATGCGCTGAGGTGAGGATTGGGGTGTGTGCTCTCCCACCAGTTCAGAAATTTCACGAGCTTCGTCAAAAATGCGATTTGCTTCTGTTGTTTGGCAGTGAGCGTGGCGTCGCAGTTGGCTCCAAACGCATCCCCGCCGTTCACCAGCACAAATGAATCCGGCCCCTTCAATGTGACCGTCATGGTTTGTGTAATGGTCGGTGTGCATGCTGTCCCGGAACTGTCACCGTCGGAATCGCAGACAAATGACGGATAGGTTGGATTCACCTGACCCAGGGTTGTATTCGTGAGTCCGTTGAAACTCACGATGGCTGTCGTGGGGCCCGCTACGGTAAAGCTCAGCGGCTGGGAATTAGCCCCACTCGGGCGTAAAATATTTGTGTTCATAAGGGCGGGGCTAAATGTTCCAGTCCCCGGGAATGTCACCGAATTACCGATGTTATTGCATACGCCAGTCGTCGTAAATCCGGCACAGGCACCCGCCGTAGTTGGCCCTGCACGGAACTCGCCGCCGGCCCTCAGGGCCCATACATACGTCCCCCTATTGTTCACATTGGCAGCGGAGTTAAATAGATTGGACATGGCTATGGTCAACACGTGCGTTTCGTTGGCGTTGGCGGCAGTGGACCCCCAGTTCGTCACCGCTGGTATGAATTGCACCCCGATTAACGAAAATTTATCGCTGCCAGCGTTGTCGGCCACTCTCAGTCGCGCCGTGGCGCCCGGGGCATTCCGGACATTATATGACCGGATAACCGCAGTGCCGGCGCCGGCGACAGTAAGGGCCGTGTTAATCGCGTAGCAGTGAGTATAGCCCAGAGTCCGTTCAGTAGCAGTACAGGCAGAGGATGTGTTCGTTGTGCTTAGGATTGAGACGGGGGATCCGTTATCGACCTTGAGTGTGACAGTCGGCGGCAGGGCTTCCGACGGAAGCGGCGTCATCAGTCCTCCGAAAACTCCCCCGATCAGCAGAGTCGACACAAGGCCAATTCGCTGTGCAAATTTCCGTGGATACCTCATAAGTACCTCCTGTGTGGATCTGAAAAAGTCATTCCCCTAATTAAGCAACCACGCTATCCCAATTTCGCAGTCAACGCCTTCGTCTTATTCCAATAAACCTCCAGCACGGGCCCAGTCTTGCTCGATCAATTCCATTGCACGAGCCCGGACCTGATCGTCATCATTCACATAGGCCAGGATCAGGGGATCGATCGATCCAATAGGCGCAAACATCACCCAGGCGTCCAGAGCCTTAAGCCTGGTGTCGACATCCGACGAGGAAAGGTCCTTGGCAATCCATGCTGGTATGACTAGATCGTCCATTGGGTTTGCCGGCTTTTTTGTAGCTGAGGCCGGTGCTCCCTTGGAACTATCCCCTACTGGGGCTATCCCCTTCCCAGGGAGGGAGCCGTTCCCATTTTCCGAAACAAAGGGAGCTGGGCTTGTCTTCGCAGAACTCCCAGCCGAGGCGATGAGATCGGTTCGTGGGGGCTGGTTCTTTTGAGACAAGGACAGCTCGCCTTGGCTTGCAGGCGGGCCAAGAGTTGGTGCGTTATCAGAGGAAGCCGGTCCACAGCCAGCCAGCCCCGCGAGGAGCACTAGGCCCATGGGCAGCGCCAGACGAGGACAGACAAGAAGCAGGGACGTCCTTGATAGGCGCATGCCTTCAGGCCTTTCGGGTGACGTAGTAAAGAAAATGTCACCGGCTATATATATGCTGCACGGTTTATACGCCCCTCACGATGTCCACACAATCCCCACAGATGGGTCCCCCCCCCAACTGAGGGGATACCGTAATGCCTGAAAAGCTACTATAGGTACGCGCTGGCAGGCTGCGGAAAACCCGGTTCTTCTGGTTGATCTAGTTTGTTTGGTTCATTTGGTTTGTTTTGTTGCTTGACTCAGATAATCCGAACAACCAAATAAACAAGGATCTCGGTCATGACGGAGCCACCTCCCCCCGATAGGGAAAATCACCCAACCACCGACTTCACTCACTTGAGCAAGGCTGAGGTTTCAGCACTTCTCCACTACAAGACGCAGTTCGAAGCGGTTGAACGGATCAGCCAGGCCCTGTTTCAGTCGATTGATCTGGACGAGCTTGTGGAAACGACCCTCCGCATCGCACTCGAAGAAGTGGGGGCCGAGGCTGGGTCGATCCTGCTCGCAGACCCGGAGAAAGAAGAGCTGATCTTTCAATATTCAATCGGCGAGAAGCCGGTCCCACGCGGTACGACCATTCCCTTGGATAAAGGTATTTCCGGCTCCGTCTTCCAATCCGGGGAGGCCCGGATTACGAACCAGGTCACCCACGACACCAGCCATCTTCACCAGATTGACCAGGCCACCGGCTTGGTCACCCACGCCATGATCACCATGCCGCTCCGGCGCTGGCGAGGCGAACCAATCGGCGTCTTGAACGTGCTGAACAAACGGGAGGGACCGTTCACGAACCACGACCTGGGACTCCTCACGATCATCTCCGCGTTCGCCACACTGGCGATCCAGCAGGCCAAGCAATTCGAGGACGCCAAGAAAGCTGAAGTGGTGACGCTGCTCGGCGACATCGGTCATGACATGAAAAATATGCTGACACCGGTGCAGACGGGTGTTGAATTACTGCGCGATGTCGCGAAGGACCTGTTCGGCGCGATGAACAGCGCGGAGCTGACTCACAATAAGACCAACAAGCAGATCTGCGATGACTCTGTCGAGATCGCTCAGAACGGCATCAGGCGCCTGAATGATCGTGTCCAGGAAATGGCCGACTGCGTCAAGGGGGTAAGTGCGCCTCCCAACTTTGCGCTCTGCTCCGTCGGGCGGGTCATCCTCGGTGTGTTTCGCACCCTGGAGGGCCTCGCCCGGAAAAGGCAGATTACCCTCCGGACTGAAGGCATTGAATCGCTGCCCGAATTCCACGCCGATGAACGGAGGCTCTACAACGCGTTTTACAATCTCATCAATAACGCCATCCCAGAAACGCCAGATGGAGGCTCTATCACAGTACGGGGGCATCGCGATCAGGACACAGGGAGCATTGCACTCGCTGTAGCAGATACCGGACGCGGGATGCCGTCCGAGGTTCGAGACCGCCTCTTTTCAGCCAAGGCGATCAGCACCAAGAAAGGCGGCACTGGCTTGGGAACAAAGATCATCAAGGACGTGGTGGATGCACACAAAGGGAAGATCTGGGTCGAAAGCGAGCCTGGCCTCGGGACAACCTTCCATCTCCGGTTTCCCTTCGACCCCGCAACAAAGCATTCTTAGTTTGCGTGAAACGAAAAACGTAATTGGTGAAGCGTGAACCGATCAGTCTTCAGCCTGGCGTTCTCTGTCGATCAGGCCTCCTTGACGGCATTTTTCAGGGCACTCAATAACTGCTCTTGATTAATCGGTTTCGCAAGGAACTCCACACCTGCTGCCTTGAACATGTTGGTGGCCTTTTCCAGCTTTGGTGATCCACTCAGCACGATGATCGGACAGGAGGGATACTGGGAGCGATAATAGGGGATCACGATGATCTCGTTGATCTTCGGCATATTGAGATCGGTAACTATCGCGCTCAAGGGCACCTGACTCCGTGTTGATTTCACCAGGGCAACACCTGCCTCTGGATCTTCGGCTTCATCCACATCGTACCCTGCCTTCGTTAAGATAAGGCGTACGGATTTTCGCACGTCCGACTCATCATCCACGACAAGCACTCTCCCTTGACTCATAATGCCTCCCCTCCTTATTAGACCCTTAGTCCCCTAACCCTCTCCTCGATACCCGGCTATCAGGTACCACGGGATAACGACATATGCCTATCCCCTCAGATGAGGGGATAGCTCCCAGGATGCGCGAGAGATGCGGGACACGCGCGACTCGACGTTCAGATTCGAAGTCCCGAAAACTCAGAACCCAGAACTCACAACTCAGAACTTCTGATCTCGCTCGTCCCGCGTGACCTCCTACCCGATCAGCGTCTGTTCACCGATTGCCCGCCTGACTGCATCCAACAACGTGCCTGCCCGGCCCGGCTTGATGAGATAATCCACGATACCTTGTTTAAACAGCGAAGCAGCTCCCTCAACGTCGGGGTAGCCGGTCAGCACGATGACAGGCACCGCAGGAAGCTTCTCCCGGATGAATGAGATGAGGTTATACCCATTCACCTTGGGCAGATGAATATCGCAGATGATTGCTTGGGCTGAAAAGCCAGTGGGATCGGATTCGATTGCAGCAATCGCTTCTTGGCCGTCGGCTGCTTCAATGACTTCGTAGCCACCTTGTTTCAGCACGAAGCCGACTGTTTTTCTGACATGCTCGTCGTCATCAACAATGAACACTCGCCCCATGAACATGCTCATACTCCCAATGCCGATTGAAGCTGGTTCATTTAGTTAGTTTGTTTGGTTTGTCTTGTTGTTTGGTTCAACCAGATGAACCGGACAGACCCAATTAACTCTTGTGCGCATATTTTGTCCAAAACTTATACTCTTCCACACTCACTCCATCTATCCCCTCAAATGCACTCCCCTCGTTTGGGTCTATTCAATCCGGACCGTGCAATCCGGTATAGTATCACCCCAAACCTGTCCTCGCGAGACGAGGCTAATGGGTTTGTCTGGTCTGACTTGTTTGGTTTATCTGGTTCATCTGGTGCGTTTCGATTCTTTCGGTCTTCGAACCAAACCAACTAAACAAACCAGACAAACCAAACAAACTAAATAGACCAGATGGATAAGAAGGACAACCCCTTGACAGAGCAAGTTGTGCTGAAGGAACGACGTGCGGCTCCACGCCGTGAAGACGATCGGCGGAGGGTCAGGAAAGATCGGGAACTTGAAGCAGCACGCCTTATTAGCGAAGCCCTGTTCGAGCATTTGACGCCGGATGAGCTGGTGGCTAAAGCCCTGCGTACGGCGCTCGACGTGGTACAGGCGGAAAGCGGATCGATTCTCCTCGCAGATCCGGTGTCACAACAACTCATTTTCCGCCACTCCATCGGTGAAAGTATCGTGAAGGCAGGGACTGCCATTCCCTGGGATAAGGGTATCGCCGGGTCGGTCTTTCAGTCCGGTGTCCCCCTCGTAGTCCGCGACGTCAAGCAAGACCCTCGTCATAGTTCCGTGATCGATGAGTTAACCAAACATACTACCCACGACATGATTGCGATTCCCCTCAAGCGATGGGAAGGCGAGCCCATCGGCGTACTCGAGGTACTGAATAAACGTGGCGGATTGCTCGATGAGGACGATGTCGCGATTCTGAGCATCGTGTCCGCGATCACGGCGTCGTCGATCGAACAGGCCCGGCTCTACCAAGACGCGAAACTGGCGGAGGTGGTGCGGCTGCTCGGTGATATCAGCCACGAAATCAAGAATCTCCTGATGCCCGTGGTGGTCGGGGCCGAACTGATGGAGGGCGAGCTCAAGGACCTGTTGGCAGCGGCCCTCAAGCGGGGAGACCATCAAGCCAAGGAAAGTTTCGAGCGGTGCAACGAAGTGGTCGGGATGGTGGACAACTCCCTACGCCGGATTCAAGACCGGGTGAAGGAAATCGCCGATTGCGTGAAAGGCCTCAGCACTCCCCCGGAATTCGCGCCCTGTCAGCTGGACAAGGTTATCCTTGAAGTGACGGACACGCTCAAGTGGTGGTCCGGCCAGAAGGGAGTTTCTATTCACACTTCCGGCCTCGGCCGAACGCCGGCCATCGTGGCTGACGAACGCCGACTGTTCAACGCCTTGTATAATCTCGTCAACAATGCAATTCCTGAGGTCCCGGCA
>JACAFD010000240.1 GCA_013388555.1 Nitrospirota bacterium
CGAGGATCTGGGCTACAGCGAAGCACATAAAAGCCAGCGCGACCACCGGGAGTTGCCGCCAGGTTTCGGTGATCCAATTGCGCTGCGCACACCGTTTCAGCAACCAACCTCCTGCTGCCGTAAGGCCGAGACCGACAGCAGCGCCGATGCCGATCTGCTGCGCGACCAGAACCAATGCAAGCTGAGCGCCACTCCCTTTCATAGTCGCGTCGGATGCGAGGGTGAGGAACACGAACAGAATGGGAACGCAGATTCCGTCATTGAGTCCGCTTTCAACGTTCAGGCTCTCCCGCAATGTTACGGGAACGGCCGGATTCGTCACGACGGCCTTTCCCAGAGCGGCGTCGGTCGGAGCCAACATGGTCGCAAGAACTGCAAGTTCGAACAAGTCCATGCCGGGAAACACCAGGATACCAAAGCCGAATCCGAGCAGAATGGTCAACGGAAGACCGATCAACAGCAGCCTTTCCGGGATCTGCAGCCTGATCTTGAGAACGCCCAGATTCGCATTTGCTGCATCCGTAAAAAGGACCAAGGCAAGGGTTAATTCGGCCAGTGTCCGCAGCAGTTCCTCGTCGACGTGGGGTGTAAAAATTTCCAATCCGAGCGGCCCGCAGATGAAACCGAAGCCGATGGCAACGATCGCCCCGCCAATGGGCATTTTCTCCAGGCGACCAGCGACGGCGCTGTAGACAAGAACAAACGCTGCCAGTATCGCCAAATGCTGGTACACGATTTTCTCCTCACTATTTATCGGACGTATCGTTGGTCCAAGTGCCTGCACCAAGTTCAAAAAAACCAAACAAAAATGGATCGGTATTTGCGATATTTTGTCATGGACCGCCGGTCTTTGGAGCTGCGTGATAACTTAGGCTAATGGTTTTAGCGTCGACAATCACAGCCGAAACTCCATCTTTATATTCGTAGATCAGATATCCAAAATTTTCATTATTTTCACCAATCAAGCTCATAACCGGAGAAGGATTTCTCAAAAAGCTCGCACAATCTGAAGCCATTGTTTCGTTTTGTACTTCTTGCCAGCCAACACTCTTCTGAATAGTTTTATTATCTTTGACTTGGAAGAGGATGGCAGACCCCAAAGTGGAGATGCCATACCCGTCTTCCAAACAAAATGTGTGGAAGTTTCTCCATGTGGATCGCAGTTCCTTCTCTGTCGGCGATTCGACCTTCCTCACTTTTACGTGAGAACCAACACAGCCCGGTATAACAAATAGACAAAGCAATCCCATTAAAAACCATAATCGACGAAATAAGCGCAGTCTCATGATGGGAAATCCTCCGAATTATACACTCATGGGGGGGGTATTCTTTATGAATGAAAAATATCAGGATTTGTATGATCGATGCAACCCGTTTCAGGTTGACGCTGTCCTGTAATTGAAAATGCTAATTTCCAAACCCTTACCACTTAGGTCAACTATCACAAGATCAGGCCTTTGGTGATACCGTCGATGGAAATCCCTGGAAACAGACCATCTGTGAATAAGTTTTCCTACTGGCCGATATCTGTGGTTTTGGGTAACCACAATATTGGGTCTCCCGTTGCAATCTAAAAATAGCTGAGAAACCTCTATATCAGGGAAGGTAGGGTCCTGATTGCTCATGCCATCAGCGACATCGTGTGTCAATTGAGCTTGTGCACTTTCGAAATTGGCAAGCTTATGGTCGAACAGACTGGGGTACTGACCGCGCGCGGTCACCTCTTTCGGATCTCACGCTGTGGCTTGCAACAAGAACTGCTGCAATTTTTGGAGCGCACGGCGCACGTTCTCGGCGTATCGTTTCGACGCCTGCTGCACCCGGGGATTGGCCATGCGCTGCTGAAGGCCACGTGAGGCATTGAGCCGCGCTCTCTCCAGCCATTCGCTGATCGCGCGGTCCTTCGACCACAAATAGTCGGCTTGTACCCCGATGAGCGTTCCCCGCACCCAGTCGAGCGGGATGTCGGGCAGGCGGTTCGGGGGGCAGAGCCGGTTCTTCTCGGCGATGTCTTCACGCGTTGCTTCCACGAACCCAACCAGTGCGGCGTTGAACGGTATAAGACCCGTGCGGATCGGCTGCAGCGTGATGCGGTCGGCCGTGAACATAGGCACGGCCGGAGCCGGATTCAGCCCAGGGGCCGCGCAATGTACGTGTAGGTGACGCGGGCTCGTGGGAATCGTGCCCTCGTCCAGCACGATCGCGGACCGCTCGATGCGGCGGATTCGCCCGAACCGCACGACATCACGGATTTGCCGAAGCTGCCCTAGCTCGCCCGCGCTCACGGTGGCTGCTTTGTACATGGTGGGGGTGAGGCCCTCGTCGACACGGAGCAGCTGATCAGCGGCGTTCAATCGATCGAACAGGTTATCGATTGAAGTCGCCTGGGCGGCAGCCTCGACCTGTAGAGAGATGCCTTCGAACAAGGTCCCCACGAGCTCGCCGCCCTGCGCAAAGACTCTATTCACGAGCCAGGCCTCGCGCGGCTTGATCCACCGGATGGCGTCGGGGGGAACCCCCATTTCGAGCAGCCACAGGCACGCATCGATCGCGGTCTTGCCAGCGCCGATGATCGTGTAGCGGTCGGCTTGTTCGGCCATGCGCGAAAGCTCATTGATCGGAACGCAGCGCACCTCTCCCAAGACCTCGAACGGGGGCTTGCAGCTGGCTGGCACGAACGGCTCAAGGTAAGTGGCGTCGACAAGCTTCTTGCGCACCTTGACCTCGTGTTGTTCGCCCGACAGGCGCGAGACGAACCGGCGCTCGCCGAGATACTCGCACATCGGGAAGTAACGCACCTGCCCGGAGGGCAGCAGCCGCTTCTGCATAACGCGGTCGTAGTACGCGCAGATCTCGGGCGCGCTGGCGCGCTCGTAGAAACCCTGGTTCGGTCCGTGGCGATCGATGGTTTCACTGCCGAGGGGCAGCGAATTCACACCGTAGTAAGCAGACGGCTGGTGGAGACGCACGAACGGATACGCGTCGTGCCAGTGCCCGCCAGGAGCATGACGCCGATCCACCATGAGGACCTTGGCATCGGAATCTGTGACCAACGCATCGGCGAAGGCCATGCCCGCCGCACCGCATCCGACGACGAGATAGTCCGTTTCAAGACGTTGGGTCGGCATATACCCTCTTACCTAATTCAGCACCGGCGCGATACGCGTCTCGTTAAATTATCCCTAACGTTGCAAAAAATTTTCGATCAAATGGTTAATTAGCCCTTTATCCATGTGAGATTGATCCATTTCTACAGCACAATCCAGGACTGAACCCACGATGAATTCCTTCCGTCTGGTTTGACCTGGCAGAAAATGAGCATGCAGCTTGATGTTGCAGCGGTGCATAAGCAGAATTTTTGCAACAGTAGGGTATTCTGTCTTCTCCAAGTCAAAAATGATCGTATCGGGATTCAGTTTGAGAACAGAGTCAAGATTTTCTAGCAACAACGCGTGACCAGTACCGTCAATAAAGCCTATGGGGGTGACGACAAAAGTGCCTTGACTTTTAATGGCGGTATTGACTTCGAGTGC
>JACAFD010000202.1 GCA_013388555.1 Nitrospirota bacterium
CCCCCCCCCCCCCCCGCCACAGTGACTGAACAGGAAGCGCGTGGGTTACATCGCTTCAGTGCTGAAACCGGAACGGAATCCTGAACCCGGTAATCTTGATGATGTCGTCAGTCGCGTAGTCATCCACCTTCGGCATATTGGTATCGTTGCTGTGCTGAATCGACAGATAGGCCGTTTTGCCGTCTGCCGTAAACTTGAAGCCCGTCGGCTCAGCGGAAGAATCCTTCACTGAGAGGATCTTCACGCAGCCGTCGCTCTTGATGTCTCGATCCGTCCCATCAGGCAGGCAGGCGAAAATATCGCCGTTCGGATTGTCCTCGATCACATAGTGGTTACCGGTCTTCGGTTGAAACGCGAAGTTGTCCGGCTGATTCATGTCCTGATCTCCCTCCACAAACCGGTTTACCGTCACGGTCCGCTGGCTGGTCGCCTGGTCCGGAGCCGAGTCCACACCGCAGATGACCTCGCCGTAGTTTTTCCCACCGGCGTTGCCGGTGTTCGTCCAGCAGAATCGTACGCCGGGCCCTTCGAATTCCTCGTCGATCTCCAGATCCTCCGGCCGGTAGTAGCCGGTCGCGCCTGCAGTGTTGGCGTCAATGCGCGCATTGGCGGCGTTGACGCTCACCCAGGCCCCGTTGCCGATCTCACAGCCCTGTCCGAACTGCTGGTTGCCAGACTGGCAAGAGACCTGTAGGGCCCATACATTCCCCGCGGCAAGCGGCGATTCGCTCAGCATCGTGATCGGAGTCGTTCCGGTTCTGACATTCACAGGAATGAACTTGAACATCGCGCCGCCATCGGCATTGGGCGTACCGGTTCCAGGCCTCAGCTCATCCCCGGCGTACAACACACCGCTTGGGAGGATACCGATGCCTTCCCAGGCCATTGTCGGAAGCGCGGGCCGCTTGATCACTTTCGTAGCTATCACCCCGGTCTCATCGATGATTGTCCCTGCCGCGCGATTCGTGATCGTATGGTTGATGACATTCAAGGGATCGATGATCTCATAGGCTCCGCCGTCGGATGCCTCTTCAGTGAACAAGATCGTGCCCCAAGGTGTACGCCTGATGCCGTCGCAGGAGTCTGTCCCGCGCACGAGTGTGTCGACCGATCCAGTGCTCAGGCGAATACGCTGCACTCCCGGATTGAGTTTATTGACCCCCGCCCCTAGAAGGGGAACTCCCAGGTCCTCCCGGTCTCCCTCGATACAGAAAACCAGGTGCGTCGGATTCTCGTCGCTTGGCCAGAACGCAAACATGTCGGCCGCATTGGCGGCATTGCGCGTCACATACTCGGCCTTCAACCCGTCGGCAAGGAGCACTTGATCTGACGCTTTCTGAGCGGCAGTCCGATACGGTCCTGAGGTCGGAGCTGCCGACTCTTTTAGCGGCTTGCCAACTCCGAACCACACTTGGGAGGTCCGTTCCAGGCCACGCTGCACAATTGCCCCGAAATCCAACCCGTCAAGCCCATCGAATTCGCTTGCCTGGGCGGACACCGCAGGCGCTGCCAGAATGGAAGCAGCCAGACCGACCTTCGCCGCCGACAGCCCCCATTTCACCATTCGCTTTCTGATTCTTGTCATCATGGACTCCTTTTCACATTTCCTCACTGTGCCGGACGACGCCAGCAGCAGTGAGCGTGCCGTGATCTGTGTCGGCACACGTAATTGATTGACTGCTCTTGCGTGATTCCGTGTTGCCATTGTCGCTCTCCTCCTTATCGCATGCGGGCACTGCCGCAAACGGTCATTCGCAGACGAAGAAGAACCGGATACCGGTTACGGGAGCGGTGCGAAGAAGCTGCAGTCTTCTCCTTCCCAGATCCGCGTCGGCATCCTCACAGGCAATACTTTCTCAGAGACCTGTTACGAATCGATCTGTCCATCATCAAAAACCCGTAACAACACCGCTAAGAGAGATGGTAATCACGGAGGAGAGAAGTCCTGACAGCGGCCGCTTCAGTTGTCTCAGTGGATATCGAACAGTCGAACAGGCATTTGCATTGATCGGCAGGAAAGAGTAAATTCGATCGAATTGTGATGCGGAGGGTTGCTGATGAGAAATCTACGGGCACGCGCGACTCTTTCTTCGCTTGTGTATGCTTTCCCGCTCACGCTGGCGATACTTGGCCTCTTCGCGGCATGTGCCTCGGCCCCTGGCCATCCGGCTCCCGAACATCCTGACTGGATTCGTATCGGTGTGACGACGAAGGACGAGGTGATCCAACGATACGGGCAACCTGATTTGGTGATCGCTTCCACTGACGGGGACACCGTCGTCTACCGCCCGACCGCTTCAGCACCATCCGCACCGCGAGTCGAAATTCCCATCGTCCAGGCCGGCCCCCTCGGATCAAGTACGACACGTATGCAAACGATCAACCCGGGCCTAGATGCCAACGATGTGAACACAAAGATGAAAGGGCGGTTGCGGAGTGAAATTCGCATCCGCTACGATGCTCGCGGCCTCGTGCAGGAGCTGTCTCCACCCTAATCGACCGATCTGATTCTGGGTTGTTTCTGTCAGGATCACACCTATTCTCATTGGCCGCAGATCAGGGCGAGCGCTACCCTGGACTCTCAGCAGAAATGAGATGGACTCTTTTTCTGTAATGTCACTGACGATCAATAAAGGCACCTGCTACGCTGTGTTTGCGTACGATATCGGATGGTCGATCGATCTTGAGGACGTCAACCGCCGGATCACGGCAGACAGGGAGCGCAGCCGCCTCCGGCATAAGACGAGAGCGCCGCAATATTTCGAATACCGGCCGGCTCCGCTCCGCCTCATGCAAGAAGGAGGAAGCCTGGCGGTCGGCCAATATCAATCCAGCCCTACGGTCGAAGTGATGGTCTATGACTTCGGCGCCGTGACCATCACCTACCGGTTTATGCTGGACGGTCCCTTCGAGGGCCTGCTCGAACTGAGCGAGGCGCTCTACGAGAACAAGTCCTTACTCACGGAATCGCGCAAGCGGGTAGAGCAGCTTGTTCAGGCGATTCATCCGTCGATCGAACGGCCCAAGACCGCCAAAGAGGTGGAGGATTACATCATTTTCTCGATTGAATCCTATTCGCCGGAACAATCACTCCCGCCCTGGACAAGTCGGAAGACGGAACTGGCGCAGGTGCTTCGCGGCGAACGGATGCCGCTCGCAGACCAGGAAATTCAAGATGCCACGTCCTGCCGCATTTCGTACGGAGTCGGAGACGCGGCACTCATCGATTGGCACTCGGCCGTGATCTTCGGCAAAGAGATGGACGACGTGCGAGCCGTGCTGGAATTTGCCAATGTAGAGCTCTTGGAAATGCGGATGCTCGACGAGCAGCTCGATACGGCGTTGGACGAGGGATACGCGGCACTTGCCCGAAAACCACGTCTGCTGCCGCTCCCTGGTTCACACGACAGGGACACCACTCAGATCGCGCAGCTCCAGGTCGACGGCGCGCTCCTCTTCGAGCGGGTGACGAACACTTTGAAACTCTTAGGGGACCAGTACCTGGCCCGCGTCTATCGCCTCGCGTCGCAGCGTTTCCACCTCGAAGCCTGGGATGCGAGCATTCTGCGCAAGCTGGAGACGCTGGAAAGCATTTACAGCAAGATGTCGAACCGCGCGACCACCCGACGCATGGAAGTGCTTGAATGGATCATCATCGTCCTGATCGCCGTCTCGATCGCGGTGTCGTTCTTCCCAATGGGTGGGCACTGATCCCTTCTCCGGTCATCGGTGCTCAGCTTAACCCGCCGCAAGGCTCCGCTCAAGTGACGTCAGTTCCGAAGGCGTGAGCCCAGTCGAGTCTCCGTGGCTGAATGGTTCCCGGCGCAGCTCGGCGCCATTTCTGGTGCGATAGACCAGTTCGTTGGTTTCGAAATCATATTCGGGAATCTCCTGGTTCTCCCATCGTTTCGTGAAGTACTGATAGAAGAGTGTATAGAGTCCGTGATGATCGGGGTTGTGCTGGAAGACGTATTCCGGCATCCAGCGCACGTCGAGTCCCGTGTGGTAATGCTGGAGCCATAAATAGTCGCCGAGGATGACCATCCGAAGATGCGGCCGATCGGAATAGAGCTTCAACCGGATGACCTTGCCGTTGACGCGAAAGCGTTTGATCAAGGCGATGGTGTCTTGCAGTTCTTGATGGAACCGGTCCGGGGAAATGTCGGGATGCGAGAGAGACTGAGCCCTCCGCGCGGCTTCCTCCGAGAATGGGTTCAAGAGAATGAGCTTCGCTTCGAGGCAAGTCTCAAGTAGCGCATGCACCTCGGACTTGCCGTCCACGACCGTACCATTGCCGGTCACCCCGATGGCGAGCACCGTTCGCCCCAAACTTTGTTGTTGTTTGAGCTCACGAATCGTTTTCCCGGCGCCCGGATCATGTAACGGGAAAAAGGAAAAGAGCCCTGCTCCCCTGGCCATCACGGCCTGCCGACGGTCCTTATGGGCTCTCCACAGGTAGTTAGACATGACGATGAGCAGAAGCGCAACGCCAACCTCGATGGTCAGCAGCAACATTTTCTCTTGTTCGACATGCGACCAGAATGTCAGAAACTGCCGGGCGATGTTCGGGAGAGACCAGGCGATTCCGGCGCTGACCCCTATGACCACAGCGTGAAATGCCAAGGCGCTGACCTCGGTCACAAACCCTTTCAGTTGAGACAACTTTCCTCTGTGCATGTATTCTTCTCCAATGGTCCAACCAGGCAATCTATCTACTTGCGTCATTGCGCCGGCTTCTCCCTAGTCCTCGTTTACCCTAGCTGCCCGAAGTTACAATTGGGTAAATTCAAGGCTGACGGCATGTAAACACTTGGCCGTAGAGGGAGGGCACGCGCAACGGCGTTCTCAGCAAAAACGCCTTGAATAATGCGGATTAAAGCCGGGGAACCGATTTGAGAGGTGAGAGATAATTCGGTCGGGCACCTTCAGGAGGCATCGACTGGTAGGATTCATCGACGGTGATTTCGGCTTTGGCTTCAAGGACGTGTCCCGAGCGGGCGTCGATATACATCTTGACTCGTCCACCGCCCGTCAGGAGTTTCACTCTCCAGACCACGTGCTGGTCCACTTCTTTGAGTAGGGCATCGAATACCATCCCGCCAACGCTCGATAACGCCACCTTGATCGCTTGATCGATCGGGACCGAACAAGCGTTCACCAGCGCCATCGCTTTTTTTGCTTCCAGGAGCCGATCACAGTTGTACTTCAAGTGATTTCTCTCTTGCCGCATTGTTGTGAACGAAGACTCGGTATCCTACCCGCCGCAGAACTGCCACACCTGATGGAACACGATGCTGGTCCCAGGTGGGAGGAGAAGTGTAATCCGGCGGTTGAAGAAGTGCCAGAGAAAACTACGGCTTCCTTGAGCATGGTACCCATCGGCATGCCGCAACACCATATGATGTGGCCTGACTCCGGATAGCCCCCATATATGTTGAGATGACTCACCGTGCTACAGTTACCGGACTCTCCATGAGTGCATGCGCACCGACACGACACCATACATTAGTCGAGCTCCGTGTTGTTAACGTAAACCTGACTCTGTGAAAACTTTTTGGTAATAGAACACCTTCACATTGAATGCCCCATTTTTCTGTGGCATCTGAGCCATGTCGGCATACAGCCTGGTTAACATTCGTTTGGGAGAGAGGGCTTCGTGTCCCCGTGCGCTCGTGAGAGGTCGAACACTCTGTGTTGGTGTTCTTGCCTTGATCATGCTCGCGTCCTGCCGCCCATCTCCTGATGACTTCTTGCTCGCGGCAAAGCAAGGGAAAGTCGATCAGATTCAGCGACTGCTCGATCGAGGCGTTCCGATCACCGTAGCAGATCATCTGGGGGAGACTGCGCTGCACCTCGCCGCGCAATGGGGCAGAGAAGACGTGGCGGCCATTCTGCTGGATCGAGGGGCCCCGCTTGAAGCGGCCACTATCGAGGGGCGTACGCCCCTGCATATCGCCGCGAAGGAAAATCAGGAGCTTCTGATCAGACTGTTCCTCGATCGCGGAGCTGCGCTTGAGGCCATGGATCACTCCGGTTCGACTCCCCTGCATCTCGCTGCCGAATGGAATGCCGGAGACGCCATCCGTACACTCATCGCGCGAAAGGCGGCGCTGCAAGCGCAAGATAAGAACGGACAGACCCCTCTCCATACTGCGGCCCTCTGGGGCGCTGAGGAAGCAGCCCGGTTGCTCTTAGAGGCAGGCGCAGCGGCTACTGCGGTGGGAAATCAGGGGCAGACTCCACTCCATCTGACAGCCAAAGGAACCCAGCGATTATTTGAACCCACCAAGGGACAACACGCTATCGCCCGTTTACTGCTCGACCGTGGAGCCCCCACAGATGCGGCCATGCAAGATGGTACAACCACCCTTCACACAGCGGCACGAGAGGGGGATACCGAGTTGGCCCGCCTCTTGATCGAACGAGGCGCGACCGTCGACAGCAAAACACGCGAAGGGCTCACCCCCCTCCACAAGGCGATCATGTTCAATCAGACGCCCGTCGCCCAACTGCTGCTCAATAAACACGCCAATATCGAGACCCGGGAGAATCATGGAAAATCCCCGCTGCACCTTGCCGCCGAACTTGGACAGAGTAACATGATCCAGTTGCTGGTGAACAAAGCGGCTTCGACGAACGCCACCGACTCCGAAGGGCGCACCCCGTTACATGAACCGGCAGGACGAGGCCACGAGGCTGTGGTGCGCCTGCTGTTGGATCGCGGCGCGACCGTCGAAGCGTCGGATCGTTACGGCTGGTCTCCGCTGCACCTCGCGGCTTTTCACGGTCGTGAGTCAATCGTGCGCCTCCTGCTGGACCGTGGCGCTCAGGTGAATCGTGGGGACGCCGAGGGTGTCACTCCGCTCCATGGAGCCGTCTACTTCGGTTATGAGGGGATACAGAAGCTGCTCATCCAGCGAGGCGCCACGATCGATCTTGTGGATGGCCGTGGGTATACGGCGGCTCAGTACGCGAAGCCCCAGGGCAAGATCGGCTCCACCGACAAAAGGGTCCCGGTGGAGCCGATTCAGCCTGTCTCCGCCGCTCAGTCAGGCGTGGCTCGTCTTCACCTGCCCTTGATCAAGATCGACGGATCGAGCACGGTGTACCCCCTATCGGCTTTAGCCGCCGAGCGATACGCAGAAACCGGCAGAGGCAACGCTCGGGTGACGGTCGGGATTTCCGGCACCGGAGGCGGCTTTCAGAAATTCTGTCGCGGCGAAACCGACCTGCAAGACGCCTCTCGTCCCATCAGCGCGGTGGAATTGGAATTGTGCCAACGCAACGGGATACATTTTTTAGAGTTGCCGGTCGGCTACGACGCATTGTCCGTAGTGGTGAGCGTGAGCAATACCTGGGTCGAATCTCTCACGCTCAAAGAACTCAAAGCGATGTGGGAACCGGAGGCCCACATGAAAACGACGTCGTGGAATCAGATTCGAAGAGACTGGCCCGCCGCGCCGCTGAGACTGTTCGGAGCCGGACCGGATTCGGGGACATTCGACTACTTCACGGAAGCGGTGGTGGGGAAGGCGAAGGCAAGCCGCGCAGATTATACCGGCAGCGAAGACGACAATATCCTGGTCGACGGCATTGCCGCAAGCCGGTTCGCGCTCGGCTATGTCCCGTTTGCGTATGTGGAACCTAATCGCCAACGACTCAAAGCCGTGGCGATTGACGCGGGAAACGGCCCGGTCCTTCCGACAAGAGAGACGGTCGTGTCAGGTCAGTATCATCCTCTCGCACGACCGATCTTTATCTACGTCAATCAGCGCTCCGCCATAGATAGTGCAGTCAGACAATTCGTGGAGTACTATCTGAACCAGGCGCCTCAGTTTGTCGATCAGATTGGGTGCGTCCCGTTCCCCACCGACGCCTATGCGGCGATCCTCTCTCAGTTTCGCAAGGGAAAGCTGGGGACGATCTTCGCGGGAAAATCGCCGGTCGGCATGACTATCGTGCAGTTTCTCGAGCTCCAGGGCAACACACTGAGTCCTTCAGGGGAGGGTTCTTGAACTGAGGGCAAGGATTGATGGGCGCGCTACCGGATGAGTTCCTGCACGATGCCTTGGGCATTGTAACGAATGCGCAGCTCCTGCTCCGGTCTTTTCTGGAGGCTGCCCTTCGTCGGTCCGGCACCAAGGCCTGGATTGATCGGTTCCATCTTGGTCGTTGCCGACCCCAACGGGCCAGCCTGTACCGTTGGGATGTCCATACGCGGGGCAGGAGTTCTCAACTCTCTTGACCGATAGATTGCCGTTTCCTCTTCCCCGGAAGCCATGACAAGATCCGGCTGACCGTATCGTTCAATCACTTCTCCTTTCGTTGTCTGGCCGACCTTGATCCACTCCCCTGTGTCAGGAACGGCAGCGCAAGCACCAAAAAGCACGAACGCACTACATATGAGAAGCATCTGCGGGAGACGACACCAGCGGGTTATCTTCGAACGGTGCATTCGGGACTCCTTGTGTAGCGAATTGAGCTTGTTCGCGGCAGGTTCGGGCTGTCAACACTCGGCCGTCATGTGCCTGATGATCTTGCCTTCCACCAAATAGACAACGAGCTCAGCGATGTTCGTCGCATGGTCGGCGATCCGCTCGTAGTACTTGCCGATGAAGGCGAGGCGGGCCGCGCGCGTGATGGTTCTTGAATCTTCCAGCATGAATGAGACGAGTTCTCTGAAGAGTTGCTCCGTGAGGTCGTCCATAAAGGGGTCGTCCCGGCAGACTTTCCGTGCCAGTGCGGCGTCACGATTCACAAAGGCATCCAGGCACTCTTTAACCATCCGGATCGTCCACTCAGCCATTCTTGGAATATCGAGGTAGGGCTTCAGCTGGGGTTCTTCGTTCAACTCCATCGCCCGTTCGGCAATGTTTTCGGCCAAATCGCTTATTCGTTCGAGTTCTGGGGAGATCTTCATGGCCGTCGTAATTAATCGGAGGTCGCCGGCCGTCGGATGATGGAGCGCCAGCAAACGGAGGCATGTCTCGTCAATTTCGAGATCCAGCGCATTGATATATGAGTCGTTTCCGATGACGTGCATTGCCAGATTCGAATCGCGTTCGGTCAACGCTCGCAGGACGTCCTGCAATTGAGATTCGACAGAGCGCCCCATCAGCAAAAGTTTCTGCCTGAGATCGGTCAATTCGAGATCGAGATGTCGTTCCACCGCCCCTCCGGTGAGAGTCACCCAAACCAGCCGATCACATGCTCTTAGGTCAGCTCGTTTTGCCTCTGACGCTCAATCCACCGACCTGGCCTCATGAACATTCCCAAGGCCAGCAAACTCATAATAAACAGAAAAAAGACAAGGGACAAGACGAGAAAGAACGCGCCACGCATATCGGTAAGCATCTCGACTCACCTCCTTCTATCCGCGGGCCGACCTTGGTTCACACTTCGTATCGTATGATTCCACTGCCCGTGGCCATCTTGAAAATCCCGTTCATAGTGCCGATGATGAATACGCAAAGTGTCTCTGGGCAAGGTCACTACGCCGTTGCGGGTTGGTTATGATCTTGTAACATCTTGCCCCACTGCCCGGCCGTGAGGTAGCTCACGACCCCGGGAAGTGGTAGCTCACGACCCCGGGAAGTGGCGAAGTGGAGCGCAAATTGCTAGGAGATGTAACAGTATCTTAATTGAAATTTAATATTTGCCAGCCGGCACCCCCCTGTACATTCTGGGCTCGCTCATGACCACTGAAGATCGGCTTGCGCAATTTGAACAAGGGAGGATATGTCGTATGAGCCAAGGGAGAGTGCTCGTCGTGGACGACGAAGTCGAGGTCAGGAAATCGGTGCGTCTCATATTGTCGAAGGCGGGATATGATGTGGTGGAAGCCGAAGATGGAGAATCAGGCGTCAGGGCTATCAAGCGCGGAGATAACCCGTTTGCTTTGGGCGCCATCGTCTGTGATCTGAATATGCCGAAGATGGGAGGCATGGAGGCGATCCCCTATTTTCGATCCCAGTTTCCCCATGCCTCGGTCGTTGTGTTGAGTGGAGAAGTCACGAGCGAGAGAGCGAGAGTTCTCTTAAAGCAAGGCGTATCCGACATCCTGCAGAAGCCGATTAATCAAGCGACATTGCTGGCAGCAATAAAAAAGGTGTTCGACGCAGGGGAATGGAAGGACAATAAATCATAATGCGGATATGCCGTTATGCAGTGAGCGTCCTCATGGCGAAGTCTGCCTAGAGGACTGCTGGCGAAGAATTTCATCCAGCCTGATTCGTGATCGCTCCCGGACAAGCTGCCGGTCATCTCTGGTACGGAGTGGGTCGGCGAAGGTCTGATCGGATGGCGCGATCGGCGCGAGGGGAAACATGGATAAGGCAGAGCGTTTGGCGGCCGGCTTGTTTCTCCAGGGATTGTAGAGGGGATCGCCGACGAGCAGCATGCGCCAACTCACCCATCGGCTGGTCAGATAGTAGGATTCGACGAGCGAATACTGGCCGGTCATCAACAGCGCCGTGAACTCAAGTGGTTCGGGAAAGGTATCCAGGTACGGTTCTCCGACAGATCCGAGTGTGGCGGTAATTCCACGTTCCAACGCATTCTTGCACCAGCCCGATTCCCCTGTCCTGTGGAGACTCACAGCTTCGGCGGAAGCCATGTGGTAGCCGATTGCGCCTGGCTGGAAGGTAAATGCGTCCTCGTATTGCCTGAGTCGATACCAGCCGATATAGAGCCCTACGTCCGGCGCCTCGCCCGGGCGATGGAATCGCGCTTCGGTATTTTCCAAGACCACTTTGTAGGAACTATGCTGCGTGATGAACGCGTGCAAATCCCGCAGGCTCTGGTCGTAGCGGCCGTAAGTATCGGATGGGGATTTAGCCTGCAACCCCCGCGCATCCAGGTACACTGTCCCAGCAAGCCCCTGCCGTTCCACCTCTATTGCGCGGTCCACCAAGCGCATGGCCGACTTGGCTGTCGGAGCATCGAGGCGGCTTACCATGAGGACCGGGAGTTCGCGCTGGGCTGGCCTTTCAGTACGTTTAAACGCATGGTGGAACGGATTGAGGCTGCGCCAGGATACGGGATAGTCACGTTGATCCCACCAAATCAGGCTCAGTTCGCTATCCACACTCGCGTCGGCCTGCTCGTCCGAGAGGAGATGTAACTCCATTGCGGCAAGCGCGAAGACACCGTAGAGTCCGTAGACCAGTTCGACCTGTCGATAGAGTTCAGCCCGCCTCTGGCGGAGAGGAAACTCCAACGATCCCAACAATTGTAATCCTTCCATCTGCTGAGCCCGCAGTTGTGCTTCTGCGTCAGGGCCTGAAGCGAGGCCCGGTTGGGGTAATTCATGTTGCAGCTGCGCAAGTCCGGCCAGTCCTTGATGACGCCGGATGATCGATTCCAGTTGCGTGTAGTCCTGAATATGTGCCGCAGGTTGATGTTGCTGGGTCCGCTTGACCGCTTCCTGCACTGATTGGTCTACGTGGAAGAGGAACACGACATTCCGTTCATACGCTGTAACCCCCTGCTCTTGTTCGTTCTGTGGCTCGGAAGCGGATGGTGACGCGATTGTGCGCGCCTGGCGTTCGAGGTCGAACAGCTGCGATCTTGCCGCATCCAACCTGGCGCTTGCATCGCGGAGCGGGCCCTGTTCCTCCAACGTGAAAGTTGGAGATCCTACCCGAATCGGCACGCCATAAACCGTGACCAGAACACGGATCGTCCGGTGTAGCCCCTGCGCTTGCAATGTCTGACGAAGGGGCAAGACGAGTCGCTGTATATAGTCGTCCCGGGTGATCGTTTCATCGGACGGAAGATCCAGCTTGGCAATGTGTTCTAGAGGGATTGCCCGGCTGATCGCATAATGTTCCGCGACCAGGAGGCTCTCCCTGCTGTTGGCGTTGGCCACAATCATCACTTGATTAGCCGAGAGTTCAGCTTGGACTGGATGAGCGTTCCCCATAAAGGCGGCGACGAAAAGGACGACCCCTATAGCCGAACGTGTAACCGAAACCCGGGTGGTAACCATCCTCGCGTCCCTCTCTTCTCCCAGCAGCTAACCCCTTGTACGTGAAGCATGGTTGATCATGCAACACATCCGAACTATATATGTCTTGATCTAGACGTTACTTCTGCTTGACCTGTTCCCAACCGATTCGTAACACACCTGCCGTATCCTTTATTCCATCGCTTGTTGGTGCCGGCTATTCGGCCCAAGTACCGGGCGCTCAAACCAAAACGCATCGTTCTGCAATCGCAGCCGTCGCCATTGATGAGACGAGCCGGACGAAATGAGTTCGCGCATGAGCATCGACGGTATCATCCCGAAGCCCTTTGCCCTGCTCGCCGTCTTAGGCACACTGTATATGAACGGCGCCTGCCTCCTTCAACCGGCCTTGGCCGGAGCATCGGCCGAGCATCACTCCCACGAGTGGGACCGCGGCGACGAGGACGACGATACCATTGAGATGCACCAGGACGTTGGACGGCGGGTGGAATGGCGGACCCTCGAATTTCACAAGCGCGAGAAAGACTCGCTCCTCCATGTGCAGTTGCTCAGCATCAACGATTTCCACGGGCAGCTCTCGGTAGGCCGGCTGGTGGCGAACCGTCCGGTGGGAGGCGCGGCGGTCCTGGCCGCCTATCTCCAGGCCGCGCAGCAGGATCCGAATGACCCCGAACTATCCGACCGCACGTTTATCATCCATGCAGGCGATCACGTCGGCGCGACCCCGCCCGAGTCGGCCCTACTGCAGGATGAGCCTTCCATCGGTTTCCTCAACCTGCTGGCCAACCGCTATTGCCGCTTCAATGACCGAACAGACCGGCGGGATCGGTTGCGCGCTTGGGAGGTCGAAGAATCGAGGGACGACCGCCGCGACCGCAGGATGGATCCGAAATGCAATCTGGTCGGCACGCCGGGCAACCACGAGTTCGATGAGGGCAAAGACGAACTGATGCGCCTGCTGAATGGCGGCAACCACTCGACAGGACCATTCTTAGAGAATCCCTATCGAGGCGCGCGGTTCCCGTATGTCTCGGCTAACGTCGTCGTCGAGAGGACCGGTAAACCGATCCTTCCCCCTTTCGTCATCAAACAGGTCAATGGAGTTCGGCTCGCGTTCATCGGGGCGGTGCTCAAGCAGACCCCGACGATCGTCACGCCTACAGGTGTGGCCGGCTTGAAATTCCTGGATGAAGCGGACAGCATCAATCGCTATGTAAGGTGGCTGCGCCGGAAAGAGCGCATCCACACGTTCATCGTGTTGATTCATCAAGGTGGAACTCAGACATCCTATCAAGGCCCGACTCAGCCTGGCGGATTGATCAACGGCCAGGATATCGTCAACATCGTCTCGCGCTTGGACGAC
Source organism: Nitrospirota bacterium (assembly GCA_013388555.1). Lineage (GTDB taxonomy): Bacteria > Nitrospirota > Nitrospiria > Nitrospirales > Nitrospiraceae > Palsa-1315. Next base: position 13,332 of record JACAFD010000202.1, read on the forward strand.
GATGTGGATGTGGTCGTCTCCGGCCATGCCCATTCGTTCACAAACACCTTGCTCAAGAACCAGAACGGCGCGGAGATCCTCGTCACCCAGGCCTTCTCTTCAAGCACGGCTTATGGAGACATCGACCTCACAATCGACCGGAAAACCAACGACGTCGTCGCCAAGAGCGCCGCGATCGTCACGACGTTCGCCGATGCCGGTCCTGGCCTCACGCCGGACCCGGAGGTGGCGGCGGTGGTCGCGCAGACGGAAGCCAAAGTCGCCCCGCTCGTCAATCGGGTGATCGGCGAAGCCGCCGCCGCCCTGCTGCGCTCGGAAAGTCCCGCCGGCGAATCGGCCCTGGGTAATGTGATCGCCGATGCCCAACGAGCGGCCCTCGGCACGGACTTCGCCTTCATGAATCCCGGCGGCATCCGGGCCGATCTCTTGGCAGGTCCCATCACGTACGGCGCACTATTCACGGTACAACCGTTCGGCAACAGCCTGGTCCAGATGACGTTAACTGGCCAGCAAATTTACGATCTGCTGAATCAACAGTGGGTCAATCAGCCGTTCCCTCGCACCTTAAAAACATCCGGCCTGACCTATACATGGGACAACAACCGGCCGATCGGGGATCGTATCGTCGAAGTGCGTCGTCATGGCGCCCCGATCGACCGGCAAGCACGCTTCTCCGTGACGGTCAACAATTTCATGGCGGCGGGAGGCGACAACTTCACGGTGTTGACCCAGGGACAGAATCAGATGGGTGGGCCGATCGACCTGGGTGCCTTGATTGCCTATATCCAGAGTCTCCCGCAACCGTTCTCCGCCGCCATCGAAGGACGGATTACGCGCCTCAACTAAGAACGAGTCGGCATGCGGATTGACGAGGACGCAACTCGACGCGGAAAAACCGGCGGGCATGAGAAACTGAGGCGGTGGCGTCTCTTACCGTGGAGTGATGATGAGATCGTCTGGCGAAAATTGCATCCTGATTCGATTACCTTGGATGGTCACCACATCATGCAGATTGCCAAGTTCCGATCGTGAACCGATCCAGATCGCATCGTCACGATCCTCATCTGCTCGTAGCCAGGTGAAGAATTTCGACAGTCCTGAGTTGGGATGGTCCTTGAAATAGCTTACGAGACGGCGAAACAGCTTGGGCCACAAAGCCAGCTGCTGGAGTCTGGCCAGACCGGGAATGCCGGCCCCTCGCATGCTGACATCACTTCGCCAGAGGCCTGTTCGACTCGCCCCGCGCGCGAGCTGCTTGATTCGAGCGCGTAGGTCCGCCGGCAAACCTGTATAAAATGTGGGATAGGCATGCCCTGCCTGGACGAGCTTGGCATTGATACTCCGGTTCAGCAGCGCGACATCCAAAAATATTTCAGTTCCACTCTGTCGATTGGTCTGCCCTTCATACACGAATGAGACCGGACGGCCGTAGGGATCAACGGAACGCGTCAGAATATAGCCGGGGATAGGATGGGGCGTAGCGGTTTTCACATGGAGACCTTTTTCCGTGTACGTCACTTCGTTGAAACCAGCCCGGTCAAGCGCGAGGTCGCGGGCCTCTTCTGCGAGTTGGAGTACTTGATGAGCCGTCCCGAAATGAAGCTCAAGAGCATCGATCCCTTCGAAACGGAGTTGCGCGAACCCACCGCCGTTGTATTTCACGGCACGAACGCCGAGATTGGCCAGATCTCGCTTGCTCTGAGGCTTGAACCAGATGGAGTCTCCATCCGGTTGAGCGCTCACTCGTCGCGTATCGCCCTGGTAGAAGAGATGGAACTCGCCGCGCACCACGCGATAGCTCATAACAGTGCATCCTCCTCTTTTTGTGAAAAACGACCCTCATGAGGCCTGTGCGAACTTGAAAGACTCCCAGGCACACACTCTTGTTGATAGTTGGCATATGGATCTAGCCTCCAGTCGACTCCTCCCTCTCTGTCCTACTGGCCTGGCCGGGCGCCGGGCTTGAGCTGTTCCTGCATCTTCCGGATCTGCGCTTGAATCTGGCTTGTATCCTTGCCTTGAAACACTTCGCGCATTTTCTCTGCTTCCTGCATTTCTTCGGGAGTGAGGGGCTTGCCTTTCTTCTTCTTCATGGGGCGATCGCCTGTCTGCCCCCGCATCTGTCGCAGCTTTTCCAACGGATCCTCCGTTTCCACGACTGTGATGCCGGGCGGAAGTGAGACGAATCCTGAAGGAAGCGACCCGATCTTAACCTCAGTGGCGGTCTCTTTCACGACCATTGCCCCTATCTTGGCCTCAGTCCACAGAGCCACTCCCTCCTTGGTGAGGCAGGTCTTCGTTGAGAAGGACTTGATGTCCCAGATGTCGCAGGCATATCCGATCAACTTGTCGATCCCAACCTTTTCTCCGCCCAACGCTCTCACGTAGTCGTCGGGAGTTTTCAAGATCTTCTCCCGGTTGGATTCCTTGGTGAAATCCTTTGCGAGAGCGTTGTGTTGTTTCGTGGCTCGTTTGGTTTTCGGGTCAAGGGTATAGATCCATGCCCCGTCTGTGTAGACGATAGAATCGTCTTGCTGAGCTATGCCCATGACCGTCGTGGTCGCGTGAATTTCCTGCCGGGTTCGGCTGCCATAATCGGTAAATGCCAGCGACTTTGTGCCGACTCTCATCCCGCTCAACGCGTAGGTGATCTGCGCTTCTTTCACCGCGTAGTATTGAACGCCTGCGCTGTCGCCGGCCGAAGCAAGGGTAGCGGCGCTCCCAACGAGCGTCATTGCGGAAACGGTCCTGCAGACCCATGATCTGATCGGCAGCATGCAGCTTCCTCTCGGGCTCTTGTGGAATGAACCGGCATCGGATTAGGGACGATTGAAGGAGGACACGATACCAATTTTCGATTACGACTATGTTCTGAGATCATATATTTGGCGTAACGTTCTCGATGAATGGGGACGCTCAAGGAGACGAGACACGCAACAAAGAACGTTACAACGGCTTTCATGCGGGCATCGAAAAGAAGAGACCGTATCGCTTCACTCCGTTACATTGCCGCCTGCCTGCAATGAGGTTTTTTTCTGTTTTATATGCTCCCTGCCTCGTCAAGAATGTTTGCCGTCTCTTAACGAGAGGCTTCACAGCTTGTAACGTCTTCCCGTTATAAACGTCAGCAGTCGTGTGATCGTCTCCTACCGGGTGAAAGAGCTGCCACCGGCATGGAGGAATTCTTCATAACCTCATGTAGGGAGGTGCTCAGTGGAGCCATTGACAGGTTGCACAAGATGCGGCGGATTGATTATCCCTGAAGCTTTCCGGGATGTCGGCCTAGTCTCCCTTGGCTGGCACTGTCTGCTCTGTGGAGAAATAGTCGACGGTGTGATCCTGCACAATCGGGCGATGCCGTCGATAACGTCTCCGATCGAAGAAGAACAGGATGGCTGGGACCAGGACTCCGATGCCGATGAGTATGATCTCGAACCGATGACGGAACGTTTCTCGAATCTGACTTAGGAGAACGCGACTTGAGTTTCAGCCGAGAGGCGGCGACTGCGACTCGGGCTATAATTCCCTCCACTCGTTCCACGATTCGAACTGGAATCCGCGTGAGACTGTGAATTGAGGAAAGCGATGCGGTCAAGTAAAGATTGTGTTAACGGAGAAGCGATTGTGGAGAGAAGTTATTGCGCGGCGGGCCGGACATAGGCAGCTCTTTTAACAACCGTTCCGCTTCCGGTTTGAACTTACGCGCCCAGGTGTAGGGATAGTGCGGATGCTCCGCGTGGATCACGGCTTCGAGTTGCTTCTTCGCGTCCTCGATTCGATTCTGGTTCTTGTACAACTTGGCCAAGAGGAGACGCGCGTTGGTGAAGTTCCCGTCGGCAGCGATCGCCCGTTCGAGATATTCTTCGGCTTTTTTCTTGTCCCCGCCGAGGAACCATGGCAATTCCATCAAGAGCCCACCCATCATCTGTAATGCCTGAGCATGTGTCGGGTCGAGTTCGATGGCGCGAGCCACGTGCTGTTTGATTTCCTTCACCGTAAAGGCAGCCTTTGTCAGTCCCTTGATCCGTTCCGCGCTGCCGAGATTGGCTGCGTAGAGGAAATGCGCCTGCGCATTGGAATCTTGCAACCCTATCGCCCTCTCTGCGGCCTTGGCCCCTTCCTCGTAAGCCGACCGGCGGTTGCCATCATCCGTAAACAGATCGTCTGCCAAGTCCATGTAGACCTCGGCCAGTTCGACAAACACATCTGCGCTCACGTGTCCTCCGGCTATGACAGAGAGCAAACGTTGCAGGTCCGATTCGAGAGACTGAGGATAATTGGGAGGAATCGCATCCCGCGCCCCTGCGGCGTGCGAAACCGGCAGGCCGACAAGCCCGAACAGGAATAGGCCGGCGAGAAGCCCCCGCGACGTCGCGCTCGCCATCAGATTTGATCCCGAGCCACGGAGATGGCGAGGTGTGAGGCCGTCACTTTGCTCCGTCCCGTATAGAGGAACATCGCGACCCAGATTAATTGCAGCGACAGGATGACGCCGGGATGCCAAAGCGTATGCAGGCCGAGTGCAAGTTCCGGAACGGAGGATTCGTGTTCGGAAACAAACAGCACGATGCCGAGACCGTAGATGGCTCCGACCAGCGCCAAGATCTGATACGACGACATCCACCCCCCGCCGCGAAAATCAGCCCGTAGCATTTCTGAGACTGCCCGCCACACTTGCGTGAACGGCCAGACGACGACAAAGGCTGCCACGGCACGGCCTTCGAGAAACAGCGACAGCCCGAGCAGGCCGGCCGCGACAAAGAGCACAGCGGTAATCCCCTGTATGGGAATGACCGGCATCTTCTCCAGGCGCCCTTCGTACGCCGCTTTCTTCGTCGACCCCGCAAAAGAAAAATGATAGGTGCCGAAGAGTCGCGAAATCCACGAAGGTAATTCCGCAAGCGGTTTGCCGTAACAACAGCCGAAGCTGATGCAGCCAAGGCGTCCGGTTCCTTCTCCCAACGCATAGGCGATCGCCAAAATCGCCATCGCCGGAACGATCGGAATTCCGAGCACCACAGGCTGCTCCGCTGCCGCGTACACGGAATTGATACCGAACATGACCCACGGGGCGAGCACGACACCGACGAAGACCGCCCCGCCGACGGTAAAGGTGTTGGGCTTGCCCTCGACAAGACGGGCAACGATTTTCGCGGCTGGCACGGCGCAGACCAGCAGCAGCAGCACGACCCAGCTCGTGATCGCGAGCGGCACCTTCAGCGCGGCCATCAACACGAACACTGTCGCCACCGCCACGGTGACGCCGGTGGCGGTGAACAGGCCGTAGTATGTCAGATTGAACCCCGTCCACCAGCCGTTCGACTGGCGAGAGCGGGGAATTGCCGCGAGGATCTGCCATTCCTCCCGGGGCAATGTCCGGAATGCCCAGGCGAATAACCCGGCATAGACCGCGCCGAGCAGGCTGACGGCGAGCAGATTCGTCATCGGTCCTCCTGAGCCATGACACAGTCCCGACGGAAACCGATCGTCGAGCGGACCTTGACGTCGGTCTCGACCAGCGATCGGCCGAATCCGTTGGAGAATCGGCTTTCCACATCCGCGCGAGCCATGTTCTGCATGAGGTCTTCACAAAAACCGACTCGACCTGATTGAAACACAGCGACGGTGGTGGAACTGCCGGGCCGATAGAGGCTCTTGGGTTGTCCCCTCCTCAGAAACATCCCGGCCGTAACGGGGAGCGGTTGCTCATACCGCCGCGCGCTGTAACATTGATCGATCCTGCCGATCATCAACGCCACGATCTCGATGAAGGCCACCAGGCCTACACCCGTGCCTTCCGGCACATCCGTGTCCACCACCGTCACCGTGCGGACGTTCTTAGAATAGGGCGTCCCGATCGCCACCACGGAACCCGGATTGCACGAATGGTAGCGTCCGTGCAGTTCATAGATGTCGCGCACCACTCCCGACACGGGCATGTGGTTATAGTGATATTTGTCGGGAGTCAGCCGGCAAATGGCGTAGTCCCCTCCCTGAAACGCCGTGAGCCACGCAGGGTGGTCCGAACCGAACAATTCTTCGAAGTCGAAGAATTTCCCCTTTAAAAAGAGCGACGACTGCGGAGCAAACGACCCCACGAGCATGCGTGCGTCGGCAGGAGCGACGACCCGGTCCGGTTCGTGGTCCATCGGCCTCGTCTCCCAGTATCGAATCTGGCGCTGGAACAGCTTGCGCGGGCTGTCCAGGCGTTCCGCCGACTCGATACATTCGCCGAGATCGACCCCGAGCTGGCGAACAAAGCGGTCGATCCCCCACAACATCGACCCGAAGGGAAGGTCATAGTTCAAGAAGCCCAGAAGCTGTGAGGCGCGGGCCGACGTGACCGTGCGCAAAATCCAGGAGCGGTCTTCCCAGGGAGCAGCATAGACCAGGCGCAACAGCTGATCCGCATAAAGCGGTTCGGTAAAGACACGGCCCGACACCCGATCGATGTATTGATGGGACACCATCGTCTTCACGAGACCTCCAGGCATTCGACGGGCGCCACCTCGTCAAGATCCCGCTGGAGCACAATGAGCGCCATGTGGATGCATTGGCGGAGCTGCGCTTCATTGAGGGTCTCCGACAGAATACCGTCGCGCATCGACCGGAAAAACTCACTCGCGCTCCGTTGTCCGATGATTTCAGTGACCCGCTGGCGAGAGGCCGAGTTCCCCTCGGCATGTTCATTGTCGAGCCGGGAGAGGTCTTCCAGCAATACATCTATCGCCTCTGTGACGTGACGCCGCCGTAGCGCGCCTCGATAATATTCCTCGGCGGACTCATTGAACTCCTCCGCAGACAGATCCATCGGGGAACGGGCTCCGCTCAATCCGAGAACGCCGGCGGTAAGTTTGCCGGCGACTCCGTGCGCTTCCGGCTCCGCCAGACGGCGCTGTACGCTCTCGATCAACGGTCCTGCGCCGAAGGCCTCCACCAGATCCGCCGCATCCTCCCGAAGGATGTCCAACAACGCCTGCCGGTATTCCACCAGCCGAACACGCAGGTGCTCCCCATAGCGGCGACTCGGCCTGGTCTTCGCTGTTTTTGTCAGGATCCGGGCAAGCAACCGATTGGGACCGTCTATCCGCACGTTGCAGGTATTCAATCCGAGAGCGGACGAGAATATGAATTGCCGGCGCTCGCTTTCGGTAGTCGGGTCATCCGGGATGTCGACGTGCCGTACGACCCCCTCCGCGACATACTTGAACGCCAGCCCGGTGAGGAGCGCTTGCAACGTCGCCGCCTCGGCCATATCGATGAACGGATCGGCGAATAGGCTATAGTGCCGGCCTTCGAACCCGGAAAAACCGATCACGCTCTGGCTCCGAAGTTTCAAGAGCAGATATAGCGACATCGACTCGTCGAAGATCCCCAATTGGGCCAGATCCCGCTTGAGTCTCTGTTCATTGCCCAGACACCCGTCGAGTGCGGGGCTCTGGTCTGTGCTCAATATGGCGACGAGATAGTCGATCAATCGGAAATCCGGCACGAAATCTCCCCTCAGCCGAAAGACGCGGCTGGTCAGCTTATCCAGCCATAATGGTCCGAGGGGGGTCATTGGCCGGCCGAAAACAGACAGGTCGGCCTTCTGTTTCCACCGCCTCCAGATCATCCGCAGATGGCCGTCGTCGAGTTCGTGCGGCAGGAATCCCAATGCCTTTTCAGGATGGAAATCGCAGAAATCGAGTCGATAGGGCGCCGCGCTGTACGTGCCGACAAACAGCGGCAGGAAATGCTCCAAGATTTTCATGACAAGATCGCCGAGCACCTTCTCATGCGCGGCGGTGAACTGCGACTCCGGGTCCGCCAGCAGCCGGGTCATCACCCTGCTGCCCAGGCTCACATGCGTCCCGTTATTGGCGAGGCTGATATTCGAGGTACTCGGCAGCACGACGAGGTTGCGCGTAATGATTCCAGCCTCGCGCAACTTGATCATGGCGTTGAGCTGGCTTCGAGACAATACTTGATGGCAGAGATGCATATATCGATGCTTCTCCTCTCCCCGCTTCCAGCCGGACAGGCAGGGATTCATGAACATGTCCCGATAGAAGCTGTCGGAAAGCAGGCTGTTGAGTCGCTTTTGCCTGAGAGGCGGGTGCGGGGCGAAATAGATCATCGCCCGTTGCCCCATAGCCCGCAACCCGAACGACTCGTTGGCATACAGGATGAGCAGGTGGGAGAGCAGATAACGTTTGACCATCTCGCCGGCCAACACCTTCCCCATTCCTGTGGCAGGCTGAAGCGCGGAGACATAAAAAGAAAACGTTTCAGGCGAACTGTTGTCGTTTAAGAAATGGTCTGAGAAGCGGCGGCCTGTGGCCCTGACCGATTGCGATGGGCATAATCCCGCGCTGACCGCCTGAATCAGAGAGAGCTTTAAGAGGTAGCTGATCGGCACGCGAAGACAGGATTCTCCTCGATGCTCCACGAAGAACTCTGCCGAATCCCTGCGCGCTTCACCCTGCAGATTTCCCTTGTCTGCCGATAAATCCCGTTTGAGGATCTCCCGTACATCGTTCGACAGCAGTCTGACAGGAATCCGGACCCAGGAGTTTTCCCAGATCCCCGTCGGGTTGTTTCGCAGCAGATCTCCCAACGCGTCAACGAGACGCGCCGGGCTCTCGCCGGCGGCAGCGCGACGTTGGAGATTCCGAAGGTAGTTCGACTGCTGGATGACCAATGGCAGATCGACTGCGTCCGGTTGTCCTTCAACGGAGGCTTGGAGTTCCGTCTCCGAACCCGCTGTGATATCGTGGGCGGAAAACGGCAGGGCGGTGGGAAAGAACCGGTGAAGCAAATGAGCCTCGTCATGATCCGGTCTCCTCACCACAATTTGAGGCGGTACGAGCGCTAGATGACCTGCCAAGAGTTGCGACATTGTGCCTCCGAATCCAGCCTGTCCATCTCCCATTCCGTGGACGACGGGACGCCGCGTGCCGGTCCTTGAACAACCGCCTCGGCAACGCGACCGGCTCTTCCCATCAAACGTTCTGCCACGAGCCCTAGATCGATCCTGTCCAAAGACGGAGCGACAAGATCGGCCAGCGCCAGCGCGTCTGGCGCTACTGTCGTCGCCACGCCCAGACAGACCAGTCCTGCAGCTTTGGCTGCCTGAATTCCTTTAGGCGTATCTTCGATGGCGATACAATCATCTGTCGCAATCATCTGGCGTCTCATCAATGCGGCAAGACAGTGCACGTAGGGATCCGGAAACGGCTTTCCTCTTACAACATCCTGTGCGGCAGTCACATGTTCGAACACATCGAGCAGCCCGGCCTGATCGAGACAGAACTCGATTTCCTCCCGTAGAGCACAGGACGCGATCGCCAGGCGATAGCGCTCCGCCGCATCCAGCACGAACTGCTTCACAGCTTCAGGAATCATGCTGTCCGTTTTGAACGCCCTCAGCATACATCGGGACTTTCGAGCGACCAGCGCCTCAAGGTGCTCTGAGGAGACCGATCGGCCGTGAGCCTGATACACTGCCGAAAAGCAGGCATGATCAGTCAAGCCGATGTAACGCCGGAAATAGTCATCCCCGCCCAGGTGAAGCCCCTCTTCAGCCAGCACATGCTGAATCATGCGCATGTGCGTCGGCTCCGTGTCGGCGAGCACACCGTCAAAATCGAAGATGACCGCTTTGAGCTGTCTCCTCATACCGTTCAAGCTCCCGAACGACCGTCCGTCTGCGGCTCTTTCTACTGTAGCGCATCACGATGCGGGGTACAGCGAAGACCGTGGCTCATTCACACAGTTTACGAAGAATTAACCGTTTGGATTCAGGCTGGTAACGCGCGAGCGGAAACAGGCGCGTCTCCGGGCAAAGAAGCTGTCTCGGCAGATTGAGGACAGGGCGGGTGAGAAGGCAACGTTGGAACGACTCTTCGTGCCGGGAAATTACGCGGCAATTGTTTCGCTGATCTGCCCTTTTCGTGGGCGACGGGCTCGAGTCATGCCTCGCTTTTGCACCTGAGTATCATACGTTTTCTGCAGACCCATCCAGTAATCAGGCGTCGTATGGCGGATCTCTCCAAGACGCGCTGCAATGGGGCGCGTGATCATGCGGTTTCCATGAATCAGGTCTCGAATGTGTCGCCAGGGTACTCGAGTGCAGAGTGACAGCCCAGCTACACTGAATGGCGGCTCGGACGCCTTCATGTAGACTTCCAGAAGAACCTCGCCCGGATGGATCGGTGTCGTTCGTAAATTCGGCATAGCATCCTCCTTATTTATAGTACGAAGGATACGGAAGGATGCCGGCAAACACCACTAGGTAAGTTACTAGGTGAACGGGCACTGAGCTGGGGGCATTGCCACTGATGTTCACATCGGTTGGGTGTAAATTTACACATCCCTAACACCCCTCTAACTGTGGCGCAACGCCGGCCTGGTAAGTATTGCCAATATATATCATCAATATGTAAAGGAGGGGAACAATGGTTACAGTCAGTCAACTGATGAAGCGGGATCTCGTGACGGTGGACTCCGGCACCTCGGTCATCGAGGCTGCCAAGTTGATGAAAGCCTGCGATGTGGGAAGTGTGTTGGTATTCCACGACCACCAGATCATCGGTATCGTCACGGAATCGGATGTGGTGAGGAAATTCGTGGGGGCTGATAAGGCATCCTACTTTATGCCCGTCGAAGAGATCATGAGCTGTCCGCTCGTCGGGATCGAAGAGCGCCGCCCTCTGACTGAAGCAGCAGACCTCATGAATAAACACCAGACGCACCACCTGGGTGTGACCAAGGGTGGCGCTGTGGTGGGAATCCTCTCCGTCCGCGACCTGCTCCACCCAGTCTCCACCGACGAATTCTAACCCCCAAACTTTTGTGCGCGAGATGCGCGACTCGCGTGACGTGTGAATCCCGACATTGCTAGTCTCGCTGGCTGGCAGCAGCTTATGCTCGCAGCTTGTAGCCCACGCCGCGCACCGTCACGATGATTTTTGGCATGGCAGGGTTGAGTTCGATCTTTTGTCGGAGGGAATGGATATGGACATCGAGGGCATGCTCTTCTAAGGCAAAGCCGTCACCCCAGACCCTGTTGAGCATTTCTTGACGAGTGAAGGCCCGGCTGGGTGATTCGAGAAACTGGCGGAGGATCTGAAATTCTTTTGGCGTGAGGTTGACAATTCTGCCGTTGACGGAAACTTCGTGACGGTCCAGGTCCATGCGCAGCGACCCGGCACTGTAGTAATGAGTTGATTCGCGACGGGGTTCCCGTCGCCGCAATATGGCCCGCGCGCGGGCCAACAACTCACGAGGACTCGGGTTGCAGACGACGAGATCGATGTCCCGATCGTAATCTTGAATACAGTCGTCATCCGAGCAGGCGATGGCTCGGTCCTGCACCGCAACGATAGGAGCAGCGATCATCGTACGCAGCCGGCGGAGATCGATAAAGGTGCTCTGTTCACGATCGACGATGATCAGCGCAGGCATTGACGTCTTTGCCGCCGAATAGGCAGCCGATTCGGTCGTCACGACCGTGCCCTGATAACCGTTCGCCTCGAACGTCTTTTTGAGCGATTGCGCGAACAGCTCAGCCTGCATGAAGATGAGAATAGTATTACGCAGTCCTGTCATCGTAGATGGAGTGTCCAACATCGCGGCGTGATAGTAAACCCGACAAGAAAAACTGGTAGTTATGCTGGTGTTAAATGCCAGTAAACTTCTATCCAGCTAGGCAAGCAGGGAGTTAACACAGGGTTAACAGTCCATTAACCTACAAGAAACATGGAGCCCGTACGCTTACCGTAGTTCTGAGTAGAGACCCTGTCAAAAACCTTGAGCCCCTAGCCATTGAGATACGCGTGCAACTCCGTCAATCACTTCAAGCAATTCTCTTTCGAACCCTCATTCCGCTCCTCATCGCCCTTGCTTTGACAGTTCCTGCTCAGGCCCAGGTCAAGCCTGAACTCGATCACGGGATTTCTCCCTATCAGCGCGTCAATGACCTGAGCGGCCCACTTTCCGTCGCCGGGTCGGAAACCATGAAGCCCTTGACAGAATCCTGGTCAGCCGGCCTCCAACAGAGGTATCCCGGTCTTAAAATCAAAGTGGAAAGCTCCGGTTCCGAGGCAGGAATGGCTGCACTGCTCGAGGGAAAAGCCCAGATTGTTGCGTTGCCCCGGCGCATGACGCAGCAGGAGGTCGTTGAATTCAAGCGGGAATTCGGGTATGAACCAACTGAGGTTCCCGTTGCCGTAGACGCACTCGCTGTCGTCGTGCACAAAGATAATCCCATCGAAGGGCTGACTCTCGCCCAGCTAGATGCGATGTTCTCTAAAGAGCGCCGCCGAGGATGGCCCTACCCCGTCAACACATGGGGAGATGTACCTGTCCTTGAGGAAGGATGGACCGACGCTCCTATTCATCTCTATGGCAGGAATAGCAATTCCGCCACAGCATCGTTCTTCAAAGAGCATGTGTTGAATGGAGCAGCCCTCAAGAACACCATGACGGCCGTGCCCGGCTCTGCAACAGCGGCCCTGGAGGTGACCATTGACCGGTTCGGGGTTGGATTTAGCAGAATCGGCTATCAAACATCGGAGATCCGGCCTGTTCCTCTCGCCTCGGTCGAAGGGGGCCGGTATATCCAACCGAACTTCCAGACCGCCATGGATGGCTCATACCCTTTGAGGCGCAATATCTATCTGTATCTGAATAAACCTCCCCAAATGGGCGCCTCCTCTCCTCTGGCTGAGTATGTCAAGTTTGCGCTCAGCCGACAGGGCCAACAGATTGTATTAAATCACGGCTACTATCCCCTCCCGACCACCGAGCTGAATCGACTAGCCATGATGTGGAAGACTCCTCTCCGAACGTCGGCTGCTGAAGAACCAGGCAAAGCCCTCAACTAGCCTGAAAAACCAGTTTGTTTTATTGTTTGGTCTGTTTAGTTTATTTGGTTAAACGAAACACACCAAATGAACCAAACAAGCCAAATAAACCAGATGAACAAGTTTTGTTTCGTTATCCTTGCCTTCGTCGGCGCCGGACTGATCAGCGCCTGTGGCCCCAGACAATTCACCACGGTCACGATCTATGACGATTCAGCTGCCTACGTCCGCTTGGAGTTTGATCGAACGGTGACCAAGGGGGCAGAACACTCGCATCCGATCTCGCTCAAACCAGAACACATCGCCGCAGTTCTGGGCGGGGTGAGGATCCATGAGCCCATTGCCCTTGTTCGAGGTGACATCTTAGAGCGGGACCCTGTTCCCCGCGTCCATCCAGCCTTCACTGATACGGACATCACGCTCTTCGCCCCGCTGTTCGCAGTGGCTCTCAGCAAAGCAACGCCGGAAGAAGTCGTCACCTTCTATCAAACTCGAAAAATCTCAGCCCTCACGCGAGAAGTCACATCCGGAGGGCTGTTCGTCCAAGGCGATGAGCTGCATCTGATTCTGGCGAACTACAGGTCGCATACCCGCTATATGGCCGACTTCGGTGTCGCCGAAACCCAGGACGACCGGCTCACGCCGATGCAATCGCTGGCCCCCCAAGATGGCCGCCTTGATTTTGAGCCGGACTCAGCCAAACGGGACCTCTCAGTCGGAGTCCTCGGAAAACTCTTTCACCGGGATCGTCGTGAACTAGCGGTGTTGTACAAGCAACTGCCTCCCCGCCCCAGTCCGTGAAGCGTGAATCGTTAAACGTTTCGACGGAAAAGCGCCCGGTAATCCTACGTTTCACGTTTCACGTCTAACGTTTTACGGTTCTAGAAACTCCACTGAAGCTGGAAACGAATTAGGTTGCCGGTTTGAAGTTGGTAAGGAGTCTGGAGGCAGGAGACACCGATGGCAATGGGATCAGTACAGGTGGCCGGGCTAAAAGAGGAGTTCGACGAGGTTCGCTGTGTCCATGCATAGGCAACGGTCAACTCAAGGGCGCGATTGAACTGATACTCGAGTCCCAGTTCTGTTTCCCGCACCGACTGTTGGGGTGCATTACTCTGAAGCTTCTGGCCGCCAAAATATTCCTGCCAGCGTACATAGGGGAAGACGTTCTGGCAATAGGTATCGCATTTATAATTGTAATACAGTTGCACATAGCCTCCGCGCACGGAACCGAGTTCCACCTCCGTCCGAGCGTTATTCAGCTGAGGCCCTCGCCCGATCATGTACTCCGCCTGAAGGCCGAACGGTTGCGGGAAGACGATCAGATTCCACAAGACCCGTTCGTCGAGATAGTCCCCATCGTTCGTAACAAGCGGAGAGGCCGGAAGTCCGTTCGACGACGTTATATTGGTAGGCACGACGGGAGATGTCGATACGCCGACTTGTCCCGTGTAGGCGTCCATCCCGACCTGGACGATTTGACCGTTGGAAAACTCATGGGGATAGGCCGAATGGAATATCACGTGCTTATTTTTGTTCACATCTTGCTGATCGATTCCCTGACCGTTGTAGACCCCGATGCCGAGCATGCCATAGTCACCAGATCCTTTGAGGCCGCTCTCGACCAACCGACGGAATCGCTCGCGCACCACGGTCGGCGCGTAGTAGAGAAAGACACCCAAATTGCGCTCATTCGGGACTGCACTAAAAGTCGCATCATTGCGGTCGAATGCCAGCCGGTTTTGGCTTGACTGCAGGGTCTCGAATCCGAAGGGGATCTTCGACTGCCCGGGCCGGATCCGCCATTCTTTATTCTCTGTGAGAAAGAGATCTGCATAGGCATCTCGCAGGACCACGGTGCCTTCATTATTATTAATGTTGTCTCCCTGATTGTTGACGACGCCCGCGAATTCACTCTGCAGATAGACAAATACACGATCGTGAGGCTGGCCGCTCACAATGAGGCGGGCGCGGCGCATAAAAAACTCGTTATTCTTGACGATGGAGCGGTCCCCGGGAGCAGTCAGGAATTCATTGTCCGGAGAGTTGTTATAACGGAACTGGGTGTAGCCCCTGACGCTGATCTTTTCATACCATCGTTCACGCAGGGGGACATCGCCGATCCCCCGGTTTTCTTGCATGATTTTTGCTTCCCGCTTTTCTTCTTCTGCCTTCAGCTTGACCCACTGCTCGGTGGTGATTTGCTTGTTTTCCAGCAAGAGATCCTCAAGTTGCCCAGCCAGGGCCGGCGCCCAGGAGGCAAACAACGCCCCCAGAGCCAATATCCCTATCCGTGCCAATCCTCGGGAAGCCGTCTTCATTGAATCTCTTTCCATATCGGCATCGAAGGAGATTATGAAGAGACCGTTACAGCCACGTTACGGCTATCTCCGATAACAGTTAACTCTCCCAGAAGTTCGTGTAATAACTGCACTGTCGGCTTGTACACAAGGAACGACTTTGTCTGTTGGCTGTGCAGTGCCGGGTTGCGGGTCAGTTGGTGCTGCGGAGGAGCTGGCTACAGCTCTTGGCAAACGACTGCAACCAGCTTTTGGACCCCTCAGGCCCGAGCGTCTGAGTGAGTTGTAATTGGTCGATTCGCAGAGTCACATCCCGATAATTCCGCCCATCACGCTTGATCGAGCGATAGCATTCGATTGCTTCGTCAGACCGCCCCATCGATTCCAGCGTCCTGGCAAAGAGGTACCGAATCGGTTCCAGTTCCTGTGGCGGCACCGACGGCCGGTCGAACGCGATACGAAAGGTGGCCAAAGCTTCTTCATATCGACCGATCGCCTTCATACAGAGTCCCTTCTGCCCAAGCGCCTTGACCCCCCACACCCTGTCGTCAATTACCCGGTCGAAGAGTGGGATGGCCTTCGAGAACTCGCCGGCCTGTTTCAACGAAAGAGCTTCCTGGTATAAGGCAACAGGGGTTCCCGCAGACGGAGAGACAGCTGCCGGTCGGGCAGTGTCCGGCTCCGGCTTCAATGGAATGTTCGCAGCTATTTCATCTGTTTCCCCTTCGAGATCGCTGTGACTCGGTTCGATCGTGTGAGGATTTGTCCGAAAGGAGAAAAAGCCGTTCTTCTCCCTGATGCGCGCTGCATCGAGGATCACGCGCGCCGTAATCGTCTCATCTTGCGCAGCATACCCGTAGACCAATGCATGGTCGCACAGCTGATTGATCAATCGAGGGACTCCAGCAGTTAACGCGTAGATCGTTCGACAGGCGAGTGTCGAAAACAACGGTCTCAGCCCTCCGGCGACTCGTATACGATGGCTGATGTATGCGACAGTCTCTTCTTCGGTCAAAGGATCGAGCGCATACTCCACTGAAATGCGCTGGGCAAACTGCTCCATCCCGGGCCCTCCCAGGAGACTTCGAAGACCAGGTTGCCCCGACAATAGAATCTGCAACGAGCGGCGGAGCCCATCGTTGAGATTGGACAAGAGCCGGAGTTCCTCCAACATCGCCGATCCGACATTCTGCGCCTCGTCGAGGACCAAAAGCACGCGCTGGCCGGACGCGTGTTGACTCTCGAGAAATCGCGCAAATTCATGAAAGAGTTCCACTTCACTCTTTCCTGTGGTCTCCAAGCTAAAAGACGCCGCAATCCATGGCATCAGTCCCGCCAACCCAGCATGCGTATTCGATAGCATGCCGATCGTCCATTGATGGCCCGATTGATTCAACAAGCGGTTCAAGAGCGTGGTCTTTCCTGTGCCAGGTTCACCGGTAATCACAATGAAGGCGGACCCGTTCAACAGGCCATACTCCAACAGGCTCAACGCCATTTTGTGCTTGCTTCCCAGAAAGAGAAACTCGGGATCCGGCAGCAGCGTGAAAGGACTTGTCTTCAGTTGATAATAGGTTTCGTACATGTATCCACAGCATCCTGCTAGCCTGAATGGGACATCAGAAGGTCTTTCGCGTGACGATGCGTCCGTGTTCCTCGGCCGGATTTATTCAAGATGCCGCCAAGAATCGGCACGCGGTCTTTCAGCAACCCCATTGCCTGCTCTACCTCCGTCGAGGTCGTGCGGCCCTCTTCCACCACCAACAGAAGGGCATCAATGTGTGGGACAAACCCAAGGACATCGGCACGCGACAACAAAGGAGGCAAGTCGAACAGCAAAAACCGGGCGGGATACCGGTGCTTCAGCTCCTCGACCAGCAAGGCCATCTTGGGCGAAACAAGCGCCTCTGCGGAATTCGCGATAGTGCGTCCGGCGGGAAGAAATACGAATCGGCCGATACCGGGGTGGATCAGCAGCTGCTCGAGAGGGACGTCGTCAAAGAGATATTCGGTCAAGCCTGGACAGCTCTCCAGGCCAAAGGCTTTGTGGACACCTGGCCGATGCAAGTCTGCATCGACGAGCAGAACCGTGTGGGCCAGATCCATCGCCAAGGCAAGCGACAGATTCACCGATGTCAGTGTTTTCCCTGCGTGCGCCGTTGGACTCGTGACGCCCACCACATTCCATCCATTCTGACGACACTGTTGAACGACCTGCGCCCTCAACATCTTGTATGCATCGACGAATGCGCCCCCTTCGTACCCGGCGATCAGATGACGGGCGCGCATAGTCTGATCGGTGAGCTCGACGGTCTTCGTCGACGTATAGACGATGGGCGGAGGCACCGTCCGCTGCGACCCAGCTTGGTGTCCCCGGGGCTTCGCTTCCGATGTGTGGTCTTGCCTGAATCGTTCAAGTCCCCGTTGTAGGTAATCCACGAAGCATCTCCTCTTGTTTCAGACTTAACCAAGCTTTCTCAAGATCGTGAACCATAGTACGTCCAGAGGCATCCAGGTCAAATGCAGCACAACCGCGCCGACTATCATGATACCTAATCCTGCAAGGCTGACTGTCGCGCGGCGACGGCCCAGCTGCGCCATTTCTTTTTCAGTGGGTAGATAAGGAATCACGCCTAACGGAATACTGCCCATAGCGCGGGCGAGCTGTCCGGAGGTATGGATTCTCCTATCCACTTTATCCGTAACCACACCTGTTCCCAATCCTCCAGCCAAGGCGAGGAATGCCCCCATAAAGAGAATCGCTTTGCGATTCGGCCGGTCTGGTCTCTCCGGTAACTCCGGCGGATTGATCAGCGAGAACCGCTC
This sequence comes from Nitrospirota bacterium, assembly GCA_013388555.1. Lineage (GTDB taxonomy): Bacteria > Nitrospirota > Nitrospiria > Nitrospirales > Nitrospiraceae > Palsa-1315. The sequence goes on from JACAFD010000202.1 coordinate 31,306, forward strand.
GCCCTTCCGCTGCACTTCCAGCTCACCGGAGACCTGCGCTTCCATCAGCCGGGAGGTGATCTCCTGATGCTTGCGCACGGAATTTTCCCGATCACGCAGTAGATCCAGATACTCCGGTTCGACAGTCGGTGTCGCTTCCAATCGCTTGGCATATTCCGCCAAGCGGTGTTTGAGCTCTATGCGCGCAGTTTCCAGAGACTGGAGCGTAGCCGAGGTCGACGCCAGCTGTGACTGAATATTAATGTAGGCAGGGTTTTCCGGCTTAACGGTGGAGAGTTTGGGCCGCCGGGCCATCACGGCCGCCAATTCTCGCTCGAGGGAAGCCACGACACCCTGAGCCCGTATGATATCAGGATGCGATGCCTCCATCCGTTCCCGCAGCGCCGCGAGTGAGGCTCGCTCTGCCGTGAGACGCTTCGACAGCTCCTCACGCCCGTCCGTCGCTCCTGCTTCCTTCTCAAGCGACGACAATTCCTGTTTCACCTTGATGAGATCGGGATGGTCGGGCTCGAGATAGGCCGATACACTGGCATAGTGAGCACGCAAGGACTTCAATCGCTCGCTGGTGTCAAGCAATCGCTCCCCGCTTGCGCTGATAAGAGGCGTATGAGGTTTGAGTACGGCCAACTCCCCTTCCAGATAGGTTTTGCGTTCTCTCAAACTCCTGATATCCCGGTCACTGTCCAGGATTTCCCGTTGCACCTGATTCAGCAGCTGCATATTCAACGCGACCAGTTCTGGCAATGCCCCATCCGCTCGTCGTTTGACCGCGGCAAGTTTCTCCTCCAGCTCGTGAATGTGCCGGGACAGGTTCTCAGATTCTCGTTTCAAGAAGGCAGTGGTCTCCTGCGCGTGCCTCTCACGGGTCTTAAGATTTTCCTGCAGGAACAGGCTCGTAAGTTCATTCGCGACCTTCTGCGCCAGTTCCGGACTCTCGCCGTCGTACGCCAATGTAAAAGCAATCGTCGCCTGGGTAGGAGTCTGGGTCCGCTTGTCGATGACTTTTACATTCATCACGTTGATCTGAATGTCCTGAATGAAACGCTCAAGAATCTCCTCGGTCGGGTTACGGTTGCGAAGATTCTTGTAGAGGTCATATTGCTCGACGATGTGCCAGAGGGTCGCACGGCTTAACACTTGCTGTTTGATCGTCTCGATCCGCTGATCGGCATAACTTGCAATCGCGGATCGCACGAGATCGGGCGGAATCTCCTGCTCTTCAATGAGAATCGTCGCCGTCGAGCGATACACGACCGGCAACAAAAAGGCCACTGCGACCGTGGCCGCCAGGAGGCACGCTAAGACTGCGAGAATGATGGTCCTGCGGCGGCGTAAAAGGCCGAGATAGTCGTAGAGATCTCTTGTAGGCTCTTCCAGAGATCCTGTCCCCTCCGGGATGCCTGCGTCGATCATCGGGACACCGACCACTTCGGACCTCCATACGTCAGCATGACGAATGTCGAATTGGCGAAATTCCATTGATTGGCATTGTCCACTATCCGCTCCGCATAGGTGTAATTAACATCAAGGGCCCACCATTGAGCAAATCTCCAGGACAAGTTCGGACTCACGCTGTTATAGCGGCTATCTGGAAATGACTGATCTCCTACCGTAGCGATGACCGACACGAAATTCAAGGCACCGGTCAGCGAGGCGGTCAGGTTTTCGGTGAGATTATGAGAGATCGCGCCGCTGACCCGATCAGTCTGGAACAACCGGCCAAACCCGCTGGGATTGATTTCTCTGCTTCCGTCCAACGAGATCGCCGACCGTTCGAACTCCTTCCTAATACTCGCGTGATAGAGCCAGACCACATCGTTCTGGCTCAAGGAGCCACTCGAAAGACCCTGGTTGGAGTTGATGAATCGCACGCCTCCTGAGACGGTCGCGATAATGGACTGAGACAAATTATGTGATAGGCCTGCCCCGGCACCGTAGTACGTCCAGGTTTGATCGATATCGGGTGCCACGAAATTCACCAGGTCTCCTGTGATCTGGACCTGCGTGCGGTCGCGCAGGTTGTAGGAAAGCTTCGACGATCCACCGTTGATTTGATAGTTCACGAGCCCGAGGCTGAGCCCATTCTGATAGCTGGCGTCCGAGAAGCGGTAGTCGAGTTGCAAACGCAGCCGTTCCGTGAGCCCGATCGTCAGGCTGGGTGTCGCAGTCCAGAGATTCCGTTGGGTAAAATTGAGCACCAGACCGGTCTGTTGCAACTCACTCATCAAGGTATTGTCACGGGTAAACCCACCCTCAAAGCCGAATGTGAATCGATCCCACCGGTAGGATGCACGGACCGGGAAGTACAGGTTCGTCAAGCCCCGGTCCGTGCTACCATAGTACTGAACGAACTCTCCCCTGGCAGTGCCGTCGATTTGAAGGGATTCCGTCGCGCCCTTAAATTTCATATTAGGACTCACCCAATTCCCCCACACTTCATTGTTGCCGTTCGTCAAGAGCAGGTTGCTGTTGTACACGCCTCTCACGCTCAACGACGGCTCAGCCGACCATTCGGCGGCCACGGCCTCTCCCCTCACAATGCCCGACATCATCATAATCATGCTGCAGAAGCTCGCCAGAACGCCCAACCGCAGCTTGGCCCCCACAGGCAACCGATTGAGAACGCCATTCGAAGATCCCATTCGGTCACGGCACCATCACCACGTCGCCACGCTGTAACAAGATATTCTGCTTCAGGTCTCTCTCCTTCTGCATATCTCCATATCGGAAAGTAAAGACCTGCTGATCGCCTCCGCTGCGACGCATAATCTTGATGTCGTTCTCAGATGCATAGGGCGTGAGGCCCCCCGCCATGCTCAACGCCTGCAACACATCGGTATGGTGGCCGACCAGAAACTCTCCGGGCTTGTTTACACGTCCGAGGACATAGATACGATAGCTCAAAACCTTGAGCACCGTGACTGTGACGTTCGGGTTCGGGAGATACTTGCCCAGCCGCTTCGCGATTTCATTCCGGACATCCTCTGCCGTGCGGCCCGCCGCAGCCACGTCTCCAATGAGAGGAAACGTAATCATCCCGTCCGGCCGCACCACCGTGTCCTGCGTGAGGTGCTCATCTTTCCAGACCGCCACTTTCAGCACGTCTTCAGGGCCAAGCAGGTAAGCGGGATCGGCGGCCGCCGTCTCTGCCGCCATGGAGAGGCTCTGTCCGAAAAAACACAGTCCTGCCCATGTGATCGCCGCACAGATGAAACTGCGTAAAACGTGAACCGTGAAACGTGAAACGTGAGAGGCCCCCTGACCCAAATTCTTCTGCAGAAGAGTTCTCAACCCGCCATCTCCGCCAGGAGCGCCTTAGCTTCTTCCAACCCTTCGAAGGGCGCCTCTGCCGCCAACGCTTTCTTCAAATGTGTCCGCGCATCGGCATGCTGTCCAGCCTTCGAGAGCGCCGCCCCAAGATGATAGTTCAGCACCGGGTGGTCCGGCGCCAAGGCCGTGGCTTGCTTGAGCAAGCGGACTGCATCGCTCCCGTGATCTAACTTAAAATGCGCCCATCCCAGGGTATCGAGCAGGTAGGGATTCGGTGTTTGCGATTCAAATGCCTTGCTCAGCGCCAGGGCTCGCTCAAGACTCTGTCGATCGCTCTTGTGGTCAACCAGTGTTGCCGCCAGATTGTTCGCCGCCAGCATCGACTTCGGATTCTTTCGCAGGACTTTTTCATAGTGCCCGAGGGCCTCGTCGAATCGACGCTGGGCGCCAAGGCTCACCGCCAGCAACAGCCGCATCTGCTCATCCTCCGGATTCGATTCAAGCCCCTTCTGGAGCGCCCCATCCCCTTCAGCCTGCCGCTTCTCTCCATAGTAAGCCCGAGCGAGATGGACCCATGGGGTGCTCCATTTCGGATTCAAGCGGGCCGCCGTTTCAAAATGGGGGATGGCTCCGCTCACATCGCCTCGCATCAACAGCAATTCACCGAGAAATCCGTCTGCGTAGGGATGGTCTGGATGCGCTCTCAACAGGGCTTCAAGCCGGGACTGGGCCGGAGCGATCTGGCCTCGTTTCACCTCAAGCTGCACCAGCGCCAGGAGCGGTTCCGGCGCCATGGGACGCCGCTCGGCAGCTCGCACATAGGCCGCTTCCGCTTTGTCCCATTGCTGTTGCGCCAAGAACACATGCCCTTCGGCCAGATCCGCTGCAACCTGGTCCGCTCCCGCGGTCCGCAGCTTTCTCAACGTTTCCTGGCTGTGCCCCCAATCTCTCTCGTGGGTCTGCAGCTGAAACAGCAAGCCCAGGAGCCTCACGTTGCCGGGATCGCGGGCGATGAGCTGATCGACGCGTTCACGCGC
>JACAFD010000084.1 GCA_013388555.1 Nitrospirota bacterium
GGCCCGTGTCGCAGTGCCAGTGTGGCTGATCGTCCTCTCAGACCAGCTACCCGTCGAAGCCTTGGTGAGCCGTTACCTCACCAACAAGCTGATAGGACATGAGCCCATCCAAGAGCGCGATACCCACGGTATCGCTTTCCTCCCTGAACCGAAGTCCAAGGAGCGTACGCGGTATTAGCTAACCTTTCGGCTAGTTATTCCCCACTCGAGGGTAGGTTACCCATGTATTCCTCACCCGTTCGCCGCTTTACAAACGTATTGCTACGTCTTCTCGCTCGACTTGCATGTATTAGGCGCGCCGCCAGCGTTCGTTCTGAGCCAGGATCAAACTCTCATAAAGGTGTTCTTAGAATTTGGACCAAGGGCCACCACTTCAATACACTTACACCATTGCTCAACATTCTCTATTCAGTTGTCAAAGAACGAAAGAACTCGTCACGCGAGCCGTGCACTATACGCCGTGCACAGAAAGCATGTCAAGGGACCCGATCGAGGCACACTGCTTCGGGTATTTTCCCTTTGATACCGCACCGTGACTCGCCGTCAGGCGCGGTCAACAGGTAGGACACAACAACCCACTCACACTGACGAGAGGTACGATAACAAGGCTTTTTGCAAGAGTCAAGGTCCATTTCCGTGTATAATTTATCGTCATGTCGAATCACGAAACGCGATTGGCACTGCGGCGACGGACGATTCTAAAGGCCCTGGGTCTCGGCGCAATGGCCAGTATGACTGGAGGTTGCGACGCGGTCGGCGGAGTATTCGGGCGCATGTTCGCGGTGCCACCGCGCGAAACCACCTACTTCACACCGACGTCAAAATTCTACGTCGTGAATTACGCCGATGGCGCCGTCTCCATGACCCGCGACGTGAACATCGAACAATGGAAATTGCACATCAAAGGGGCCGTGAACAGCCCCATGTCACTCGGCTGGCGCGATATTCTCAATCGCGACTCCTATGATCAAGTCTCAACACTCATGTGCATCGACACGTTACCAGGCGGGGACAGCATGGGTAACGCGACGTGGCGCGGCATTTCGCTCAAGAAGCTGCTCAAAGATGCCGGCGCCGATGAAGAAACCGCGCGCGATGTGGTATTCCGCGGCATCGATGGCTACGATGACAGCATTCCGTTCACGCGGGCCATGCAAGACGATGTGATGCTCGCCTTCCTCATGAACGGCGAAAAACTTCCAAGGGAGCACGGTTTCCCAATTCGCCTCATCGTCCCGGGTCTCTATGGTATTAAGAATGTCAAATGGATCGCCGAGATCGAAGTCTATCCCGGTGACTACCAGGGCTACTGGCAGCGCAAAGGCTGGACCGACGACGGCACCATTAAAATCTTTTCACGCATCGACAGCCCCGGCCATTACCAAACACTCCGCGGACAAGAACAACTGTTCCGGGGCATCGCCTTCGGCGGGCCAAACAGCATCAGCAAAGTTGAATTGAGCTTCGACGCCGGTCGGACATGGAATGAGTGCCAGATCGAACCGCCCATGTCACCCTACTCCTGGGTGATCTGGACGTATACCTGGAAACTGCCCCAACGCGGCAAATTCCAAACGGTTGTGCGGGCAACAGATACGAAGGGCCAGCTGCAGATCGCTGATATCGTGAGGCCCCAGCCGGCAGGGGCAAGCGGGCTCCACACCATTATAGCGGATGTGGAACAGATCTAGCCTTCCTCCCCTCCTTGATGCCGCCAAGCTAACTAACCTTCACGAACCGCGAGAAATCGACAAGTGGCTCTCAATGGAGACCGGAAAGGTTTTCGCTGCGTCTGGCCATCACGCCAAAGGTCGCGTGAAGGAGGCCGCCTAACCAGATCTGGAGTTTCAAGGCCTCCCCCTGACGTCACAGCAGAACAACAAATCAAGCAACGACTTCAATTCACCATTTATATGTATGGGCTCGTATGCCGCGCTTCATTTAGCCCTTGATTCCTGACACCCTTTATTCACTACACGGCCCTGGCAAGTCTGCTCATTTTTCAGGGGAGGGGGGGGGAGGGGGCAGCCAGATCGTCCTTCACTGCGCGCAGCTTTCTTACCCCCACCCACTGGCACGCCGAGACGTGCCATTAGCCCGAGCGAGGGCCTACGAATTTCCTTCACCTCTCGTTAAAGAAACTGTCACCATTCTTCTGTTACCTGTCCCTCACCCGCTGCCTGAACTCAAATAGGAAGGGCGTCTGTCGAACTCTCGATTGCGCGCGTCCAACGAGGGCCTTCAGAGGCCGCGCGTTGCGCGAGCAGGAGAGTTTGGCAGACGCCCTTCCTACTCTTTCTTTTCGACTGCTCTATTTTCCGAACGCTTTTTTCAGCAGCGGCTCTATCTCCCCTTTGGCCGCCATCGGATCTAGAATATCAGTATCGCCGTAGAACTGTCCGTCGATGAACACCTTGGGAAGCGTCGGCCAGTTAGTCATCTTGACCAGCGCCTCTCGCTTGGCCGGTTGAGAGAGCACGTCGATGAGTTCAAACGGATACCCGTACTTGTCGAAGAACTGAATCGTTTCCCTTGTGAACCCGCACATCGGCATCGATTTGGTGCCCTTGCCATAGATCAAAATCTTGTGCGTCGCGACTTCCTTGTTGATTTCTTCTTGAATGGGATCTGCCATAGGTCGGCCTCCTACGATTCTTCTGTTGTTCGAGCTGTTATTTCGAGAGCATGAATTCGCCCATCTTTCATCGGGACATCCAAGGATTGATAGACCAGACGATGCCGATCCAGCAGATTCTTCCCTGCGAAGGCCGACGAAACCACCACCACTTTGAGATGATTCATCGTACCAGTCCGGTCCGACACCGTGACGACAGCATCCGGCATCATCTTCCGCACATATTCCGTCACAACATCAGGTGTAATCATGACCTCTCCAATTCACTGCGTATCAGAATACCTCAGCGCCAGGCCGAAAGGCAATTCAAAGGCCTATCTGGTCTATTCGGTCTGTCAGGTCTCTCTGGTTCATTTGGTTAGTCAGGTTCAACCAAACAAACCAGACAGACCCGGTTAATCAGATAGACCAGATACTGGTGGTGGATTTCAGCACATGATGGTGGATATCAACAACGACTGCGTCTATTCCTTCCCATTAGACTTCACTTTGCGAGGAAATCTGAACCGTTTCTGCATGGCAATGCTGGCACGCACATTGCGTTTCGGTCGGACAAACACATGGGAGCCGATCATGATGCCTCCACATGTACCTATCACCAAAGGAGGGTGCCATGAGTGAGTTTAAATCCGGAACCTTTATCGGAGGAGAAGCCTGCGAGGGACGGGTTCTTGTGGTAGATGACGAGCCCGACATTCGCAAAGTCGTGAAGATGACTCTGCAGAAGGCCGGCTATGAAGTCCTTGAAGCGGAAAACGGTGAGAAGGCAATCGAGGTCATCAATTCCGGCGAAAACCGGCTTCTCCTCGACGTCGTGATCTGTGACATCCGGATGCCGAAAATCAATGGAGCCGAAGCCATCGCCTACTTTAGAACGAACTACCCCCGAGTCCCATTGATCGTGCTGACCGGCTTCCCAGACACCGATATGGCGACATCTTTCCTCCGGCAAGGAGTGGTCGATTATCTCGTCAAGCCGGTCGAAGGAGAGAAATTGAGAGCAGCGGTTGCACGGGCCATGGATCAGCGAGAACTTGCACGGCTGTGATCATGAAACGCCAATCCCCTCTGTACCGATGAGAAACCGTTTTTCGTCGCTCTCTTCGGGACAGAACGGCACTACCCCGCCATAGGGAGACCGCCTGAATGGAACGGCCCCGCCATACAAAGGTCGCCATCGTCGGAGCGGGTCGCGGCGGCCATGCATTGCTAGATCTGCTGCACCGGGTCCCGTCGATTGAAATCATCGGTATTGCAGACCGGAACCCTGCGGCATTGGGTCTGCAACGAGCACATGAGCTTCGGATTCCCGTCGTCACCGATGTGCTGGACCTGATCTGTAACCATGGCGCGAGCCTGATCATGGATGTCACGGACGATCCGGAAATGGAAACCTATCTTCATGCCCACAGACCTCCGACCGCGGATATCCTCAGCGGATCGTCCTCCCGGTTGCTATGGGAACTGGTCCAGCATGAATTCAAGCTGGAAGCCGAACTCCTCCAATCAGAAAAGCTTGCGGGAATCGGCTCATTTGCTGCGGGAATCGCCCATGATATTAACAACCCCCTGCAACTTATTTTGGGCCTGGCGGAAAACCTCGCAGAGGAACGAGACCTGACCGTTGTCCACGAACAAGCGCGTGAGATTATTGAAGCGGTCAAACGGACAAGCGCCATTTGTCGGGACCTTACCCGCTACTCACGGCGCGCATCCCCCCGCGAGGATGTGCCGGTGTCTGTCAACGGCAAGCTGGACGAGGCACTGAGAATCGCTCGCTATGCTTCGAGCTTTCACGATATAGAAATGATCAAACACTACCAGCCCGGTGCCGCGGTATTAGGCAATCCCGATGAGTTACTGCACGTCTTCGTCAACCTCATTACCAATGCGGTCCATGCAATGGAACACACCAGGGGGACACTGACGCTCGAGACAGCGGTCCTTCACGGAGAGGTCAACGTCCGGATTTCCGATACTGGATGCGGCATCGCTCCGGACAAGATCCCCGAGATTTTCGAGCCATTTTTCACGACGAAGGCCCCGGGCAAAGGCACGGGGCTTGGACTCTATAACGTCAAAACCATCGTCAATAAAATGCATGGAGTGATCGCAGTCGACAGCCAGATCGAAAAGGGCACGACCTTTACCTTGATCTTTCCCAACGGGGAGCCGGCCGGACAGGGGGGCCTGTCATGAATCCATCAACTCCCCCCACTCGCCCCGACAGGAGATGGGGACTCCAACCCAAGCTGATTCTGTCCATGTTGCTTGTCGGGATGGTTCCCCTTATGGTGGGGCTCGGTCTTGCTTTTTGGCAGGGCTCTCGCGAAATCCAGGTCGTTAGCGGCGAAAGCTTCAAGGCCTTGGCTGAAGAAACGGCGCGAAAAGTCGATCTCTTGATGTCGGATGAGGTTGGCCGGTCAGCACGGATTGCAGTAGACTCCTCGATTGTCCTGGAACTTGAGCAACGGCGCGATGCCCTGTTGGATA
>JACAFD010000066.1 GCA_013388555.1 Nitrospirota bacterium
AACCGAGCTGTACCAGGCCAGGACCTATAAGGTGTATCGCGGCATGGGCTCGATCGGCGCGATGGAGCGAGGCGGCGGAGATCGGTACGGGCAGGGCGGGCGTCCGCTGCAGAAGCTGGTTCCGGAAGGCATCGAGGGGCGCGTGCCTTATAAGGGGAAACTCGCAGCCGTCATCTACCAATTGGTCGGCGGAGTCAAGTCCGGCATGGGTTACTGCGGATGCAAGACGATCTCGGACTTACAGCAGAAGGCCACATTTATTCGGCAGACGGTCGCAGGCCTCCGCGAAAGTCACGTGCACGATGTGATTATCACGAAGGAAGCGCCGAATTATCGGATGGATTGGGAGTAGGTGCCGTTAGGCGTCAGGTGTGAAACGTTAGGCGACCGGCTACGCAGTCTGATCAGATCCGTGATTCAACACTCCTTACCCCTCACCCCTTACGCCTAACGAATTCTGATGGAACTCTGGCACAATAGAATCCTGGTTCTCGACTTTGGGTCCCAATACACACAGCTGATTGCGCGCCGCATTCGCGAAGCCCACGTCTACTCGCAGATTCTGCCCTGCACCGTTCCCTTGGCGACGATTCTCGCCTATCGCCCGCAAGGCATTGTGCTTTCCGGTGGTCCCTCCAGCGTATACGAGAAGAAGTCGCCGACGGTTCCCAATGAACTCTTCGATCAACACATTCCCATTCTTGGCATCTGCTACGGCATGCAGCTGGTGACACACCTCTCCGGCGGGGAGGTCGCGAAATCCAAGCATCGAGAGTATGGCCGGGCCGATCTCACGATCGATGACAAGAGCGACCTCTTCAAGGACATCGGCAAAGGTGGATCGACGGTTGTCTGGATGTCGCACGGGGACCGTATCGAACGGATGCCGCCGGGCTTCCGCTCGATCGCGCATACAGCCAATTCTCCGATTGCCGCGATGAAGCGCGACGATCACAAACGCCGGATCTATTGCCTTCAGTTTCATCCGGAGGTAGCCCATACGCCGGAAGGGGCGACGCTGCTCCGCAACTTCGTCTATGACATTTGTGGGTGTAAGCCGACCTGGACGATGCAGTCCTACGTGGATAGCGCGGTGCAGCAGATTCGCGAGCAGGTCGGCAAGGAGCGGGTGATCTGTGCGTTGAGCGGGGGCGTGGATTCATCGGTGGCGGCGGCCTTGACCCATCGGGCCATTGGCGACCAACTGACCTGTATCTTCGTCGACAACGGGCTGCTTCGGAGCGGAGAGAAAGAACAGGTCAAACAGACCTTTGCTCAACAGCTTCATCTGAATGTACGGCTTCTCGATGCGTCCGAGTCGTTTCTTGCCAAGCTCAAGGGAGTGATTGACCCGGAACGTAAGCGAAAAATTATCGGGAAACAGTTCATCGAACAATTCGAAGCCGAGGCCAAAAAGAAATCCGGCGGCGTGAAATTTTTGGTTCAAGGCACGCTCTATCCCGATGTGATCGAGAGCGTGAGTTTCAAAGGGCCATCGGCCACGATCAAGACCCACCACAATGTCGGAGGGTTGCCGATGCGGATGAAGCTGAAATTGATCGAGCCCTTGAGGGAACTGTTCAAGGACGAAGTGCGGGTATTGGGGAAGGAATTGGGCTTGCCGGACGAGATAGTCTGGCGGCAACCCTTTCCTGGGCCTGGCCTGGCCATTCGCGTATTGGGGGCTGTTACCAGGGAGCGACTGGCGATCCTGCGAGCGGCCGAGACCATTCTCGACCAGGAGATTCGGGCGGCCGGTTTATATCGGGAGATTTGGCAATCACTTGCCGTGCTGTTGCCGATCAGGACCGTCGGCGTCATGGGCGATCAACGGACCTACGAACATGTCGTGGCGCTTCGGGCCGTGACGAGCCTGGACGGTATGACGGCCGATTGGGCTAAGATCCCCAATGACGTCCTGGGCAGGATCTCAAACCGGATCATCAACGAAGTGAAAGGGGTGAACCGGGTGGTATACGATATCAGCTCGAAGCCGCCAGCCACTATAGAATGGGAGTGAAGCGGTCACAGCTCAATGGTCACTGGTCAATAGTAAATAGGAATTGCACTTCTTCTCCATTGACTATTGACGATTGACCAATGACATCATTTGCTTATGGAAATTAGACTCCAAAAAGTCATTGCCGGAACGGGATTGGCTTCGCGGCGAAAGGCCGAGGAGTGGATTGCCGCCGGGCGCGTGACGGTCAACGGCAAGGTGGTGACGGAACTCGGCACCAAGGTCGATCCTGATCGCGTTCACATCAAGGTGGACGGTAAGCACCTGAGTTCCGCGCAGCCCTTTGTCTATCTGCTCTTGAATAAACCGAAGAACGTGATGTCGACGTTGGTCGATCCGGGAGGCAGGCCGACGGTGAAGGACTACCTCCGTGGGATATCGGTTCGGGTATTTCCCGTCGGGCGATTGGATTTCGACAGCGAGGGGTTGATGCTCCTGACCAATCACGGCGACTTGGCTCAGACGTTACTCCATCCGCGCTACCATGTGCCGAAGACCTATCTCATCAAGATCAAGCAGGTCTTGACTAATGAACAGATCCGGCAATTAGAGCAGGGGGTCCAGCTGGATGACGGCATGACCGGTCCGGCAATCGTCAAGAAGGTCAAGAAGGCCAAGCTCAATTCCTGGCTGGAGATTACGATCCGTGAAGGGCGGCAGCATCAAGTCAGGCGGATGTTGGAGGCGGTCGGCCATCCGGTCTTAAAGTTGACGAGGATCAAGATGGGTCCTCTGTCGTTGGGCGATCTGGGGCCGGGTGAGTTCAGGTATCTCACGGATCGTGAAGCGAACGCGCTGCGCGAGCTGGCGGAACAGAAGCTGGCCTCGGCAGGGGATACAGAGAAACAGGTTCCAAGACCGAAGAGGCGGGTGAGTCGGGTAGGATGGGCACGTTCTAAGCCACATTATTCATGAGCGCTTCTGCTACAATCGCCGATCCGCTGCTACGACGAGCCTTCGGCCGACGGGCTCGCCCCTCGGACCCTCACCGTACTGCACGAGTACGCATCGGGTCCTCACGGTTCCGCGCGCCGGTCTCGCGACGCGGCTCAGCGATTTCGCGACGAACCGTCATGAATAATGCAGGCTAAGAAAGCGAAGGTGGTATGAAGGTTAGAACTCATCGGTGCGGAGAACTTACGAAAGCTGCTGTCGGGCAGACTGTCGTCCTGAACGGCTGGGTCCAGCGGCGGCGCGATCATGGCATGGTCATGTTCATCGATCTTCGGGATCGCACCGGGATCACGCAGGTGGTCTTCAATGCCGAGCGGAATGCGACGGTCCATCAGGGGGCCCACGCATTGCGAAGCGAGTGTGTCGTGTCGGTGACGGGCCAGGTCATGGCCCGTCCCGAGGAGTCGAAGAATCCCCACCTGCCGACAGGTGAGGTTGAAGTCTTCGTGGATGCCGTCGAGATTCTGAACGAGTCGAAGACCCCGCCCTTCGTGATCGAAGACGATGCAGAAGTGACGGAATCGATCCGGTTGAAATACCGCTATCTGGATCTTCGTCGTCCGAAAATGCAGCGGCTCTTGAGCCTCCGGCATGACATCATGAAAGCCGTTCGTGGATTTCTGAATGCAGAACGTTTCCTTGAAGTGGAAACGCCGATTCTAACCAAGAGCACGCCCGAAGGCGCGCGTGACTATTTGGTGCCGAGCCGGGTGAATCCCGGTCAATTTTATGCGCTGCCTCAGTCGCCCCAGCTCTTTAAGCAGGTCCTCATGGTCAGTGGCGTCGATCGCTATTATCAGATCGCCCGTTGCTTCCGCGACGAGGATCTGCGCAATGACCGGCAGCCTGAATTTACACAGATCGATGCGGAGCTGTCCTTTGCCGACCGCGAGCAAGTGATGACCTTGATGGAGCAGATGATCGTCACAGTGTTTCGTGAGGCGGGGGGCGTCCACTTGCCGACCCCCTTTCCGCGTATGACCTATGCCGAGGCACTGGGCCGCTACGGATCGGATAAGCCGGATCTGCGTTTCGAGATGCCGTTATATGACGTGACCGCCTTTGCGGCGACCAGCGAGTTCAAGGTGTTCAAGGAAGCGGCCACCAAGGGCGGGATCGTAAAGGCGCTGATCGTGAAGGGCGGAGCGGCTACGCCGCGAAGCAGGATCGATGCGCTCGGTGAGATGGCCAAAAGCTTTGGCGCCAAGGGACTTGCCTGGCTCAAGATCACGGCGGAAGGGCAGCTGGAATCCGTGATCGCAAAATTTCTGGATGCCAAGGCCTTCGCGGCGGCCCTTCCTGAGGCCAAACCAGGAGATTTAGTCCTCTTCGGCGCCGATAAGGCCGCCATTGTCCATGATGTCCTGGGCCGCATCAGGCTGCAGCTGGGTGAGGAACTGAAGCTGATCGATACCAAGGCCTGGAAGCCGCTATGGGTCATCGAGTTCCCTCTGCTCGACTATTCGCCGGAAGAGAAGCGATACATTTTCATGCACAATCCGTTTGCCGCACCGATGGACGAGGATGTGGCGTTCCTGGAATCAGAACCGCTCAAAGTCCGGGCGAAGGCTTACGA
>JACAFD010000252.1 GCA_013388555.1 Nitrospirota bacterium
AATCACCCCTTTCTGCCGGGACCATGGCAATCGGGAGCTGGAGGAACTCACGGTTGATCTGGTCCAGACTTTTTTGGAGAGCATCACCAACGGTCGTAAACCCCAAACCCGGAAAATTCGATTCGCCCATCTGACATCATTTTTCAATTTCATCCACAACAACCTGAGCCCGGATTTCCAGAACCCCTGCAATTCACCGATTCTACGGAAGCTGTTCCGTCCGAAAATCACCACCAACTGGAACATTATCGAAAAGGAAGCTGTCGATGAGATCATTTGCCGTTCGGCGAAAATCCGAAATCGTCTGATCCTTGAATTGATGGCCAGAGGGGGTATGCGCATCGGTGAGGTGCTCAAGCTCACCGCCAGTGATCTCCAGGACCGGAAGCTGACGTTGCGAGAGCCTAAAAGCGGCCGGGAGCGTGAGGTGGTGTTCATTCCTCAGAAGATTGACGATCGCCTCCGGGAATATGCCGCCAACCGATGCAAGACCAGGGAAGACAGGATTTTCCCGATTTTCTATGAGACAGCCCGAATGATGGTGGCCAAAGCTGGGAAACTGGTCGGCGTTCCTCTCCGGCCTCACGATTTGCGCCGATATGCTGCCACCTATGGCTCCCGATCCGGCGTTCCAATTGAAACCGTCAGCAAGGTGATCCTCCGGCATTCAAATCTCTCGACCACCCAGCGCTACCTTGGAAAGATCACCGACACCGAGGCCATGAGATGGATTGAGAATCTGTACGCCTAATGAAACGGGGTGGTCCTGTTCCAGGGCCGCCCCTTATTGCCGGTGATTGAGGCCTTCAACCTCACGCTTTCAGAAATCTAATATCCTGCCCATGGCTGTCAGTACTATAGGATGGCGGTAACCAATTTTCGTTGGGTATAACCCCCGCGGCACAATCTAATCAGGCTTCTCCAGCCAAGATCATATCTACACTTTTTATGAATACGCTTTGTTTGAAATTAACTAACCAACACCATCAAAAACTAAAAAAATGCCGGAGGTTGGATATCGCCGATGTCCACATAATCAGTGAATTCGTAGTGAAAGCCTTCTGCCAAGATTGCATGTTAAGCTTTTTTTTCGGCGTCCGCAAACCGAGCGACTCAACACCGAACGATAAGCTTGTGGAGGCCGTGTTCGCTGAGACAGACGGTCACCGTGCACCCCTCGCGACACGCACGCAGCACGACCTCCGCTATCCCTTTCTCCTGCGATCTGATGTGGTGACAATCGGAACAGGACTCAAGGACAAAACCCTTGAAATCACCGAAGCAATCGAAAATCACCTCACGCACTTTTCCGGTAAGCTGTTCGGGTTCTTCAGGGTGGACTTCACCTGGCAGTCCAGGATCATCCGGCGATGCCGGAATCAGGGAGGGGGCGACTCCCAGTCCGGCGATCTGATCACCGAACTGAGACAGATACCGAACGAAGACCGGGTGCCAGGTGTCCGTGACTGGAATCGCCTGGAACACGTAGCGAAGAACCGCGAGGTTGCGCACGAGCTTCCGAAGTAGAGGCTCACCCGATCCCACCACCACCCTGACCTCGAAGGCGCCAAGAACGCGCCGGCGCGACAGGTTTACCTTCGTCCTCTTGTTTTCACCGCGGACATCCGCCCAGAAGGTCAGTCCGGTGTGATGCTGCACGTCAACGGAATACCGCTGCCCGTCTCGGACCGTTAGTGGAAGCTGCAGCGTCAGGAGGCCAGGTATCGCATCCCGGATCTCGCCCGGTATCGGGATGTACGCGACGTCACCGACCGTAAATAAAACCGTGTTCGTATCCACCTTGGTAATGATTCGCGGTCCTGGGCGAAGGCTCTCGGCTAAGGCAATCACATCGTCTGCTTTCCACTCCGGCAGGTAAAGATTCGCGACCGTCTCGCGTGGCAGATCATTCCAGCGGAACACGAGTTCGTCATAACGAGCCTGCTGATTCGACGTGGAAGCGACCGCTTTGAGCTGCGCTCCACGCGCCGACAGCGAAGGCCTCAACAGAAACGTGTGCTGTACCCGGTGTGTCGACTCGATTCCGGGATTGTCGGATTCAAGAATCGCCAGGTTCCGCTGTGCGAGCCGGTCGCTCGATGACGGTGTAGCGCCGTTCGAGATCGGATCGGCCGCGCCCGGCTGAAACCGAATTTCAGCAACCAGACACTGGTGAATTCCCCGCACGAGCTGCAGGATCGGAATTCGGTTCGTAAACGGACCGTCGCTTCCGGATGGAACGTTCACCGGAAACTGCGGCTCGGTCTGATTGAAGTCGAGCCAGCAGCCGAAATAGGTGTGCGCTTCAACTCCTCCTGCGTGGACAAGCGTCTGCTTGTTCGTGTTGTCAGGCTGCGCTGTCATGCTCTGCGACGCCGTATTGACCCGCCGCTCCGCGAAATACGGAATCGATACGATCTGATTTCCCACGCCGCTGAAGAAATGGTTGATGCCGAGCAGGGGCGTCGTTCCTCCGGAGGTCCGGCGATAATTTTCCATCTGCGCACCCACGGCACTCGTGTAGCTCAGATCCGATACCATCGTATTGAACGTTCGGAAGAAGGCCCGCACGTCGACTGCATCCTGCGAGTTCGCGCGATAGCGAACCTTGGCCAGCGCGAAATTAAGAACGCGCACCCCGCCTACCGTGCGCGAAAGCTCGAGCTCATTCGTCGAAAGACTTTCGAAAGCAGGCGCATCCGCATTCCCATACCCGCGCAGCTCCGCAAGCAGCGCCTGTATGTAGTTGTACGGAGCGTCAGCGACAGCATTCGGATCTTGGAGTGTAATCGAACTCGATCCGTGTACCTTCTGGCCCGGCCGCAGTTGAAACACTCGCACATCGGTGCTCAGCCAGGTCACCGGCCCATCGAGCATATATGGGCTCGGTTGATTTACCAGATGCATGAGCGCGACATCCGTTATGCCGCCAAAAGCCGCCTCTACAAAGATGTCGCGCTTCTCCGCCGTGAACGCCGACGTGCCGTTGAAGTGGACGCGGTAGGTGAACAGGATACGTTGCGGCGTCGCAGGAGCGCCGGCGTTCTCTAACACCACGCTTGTCTTGATGGCGGTCATCGTGGAGATCAGCGACCCGCCGATGGAGCTGAGGAATCGAATGGTTGGCTCGGCAGCGGGAAGACCCAGCTCAGTCGGTGAAAAACCGTCGTAGATTACGTAGAACGCCTCCTCGTAGTCGGCGATCGAATCGACTCCGTCCTTCGAAAAGGTGTCGCGATTGGTGACGATAAAGCTGTCGATGCCGATCGCCTCAAGGCCGAGGCCCATCAGACCGGAGGAGACATCCTTGATGATCTCCTGCATCTCTGCCCACGCCGGTTGGAATTCGGTGCCCCACTCGACGGTGAAGGACAAGGCTTTCGACAGTCCGGGATTGGTGAAATGGCGGCTGTAGGCGTAGTCCTGGTTTGTCCCCGACGTCGGATACAAGGAAAAGCTCGGCTTGGCTACGTAGTATTTCCCCCGCACCTCGCCGAGTGTGCGGGTAAACGCCTCGGACAACGCAATCAGGTTCGAGAGATCGCTGCCCGGAATATATTCATCGTAATCGTCGCCAATGAGGCCGCGTTGGTGATTGAATGCTGGGTTCTGGAAGTTCCTTGTGGTATCGGCGACCTGCACCTCATCGTTGCCCCAGACGTAGAGGATGTCCTCCGAATAGCTGTGAACGTCGACATACCAGCGGATCCGCGTGTAGGTATCGAAGATGTGGTTGATGTTCTTGGTCTCGACCTCGCTGTGAGGGGTGTTCCCATGGTAGGTGTCTTGCCCCGGATCGGAGGACGCAACGTAAGTGTTGATGGCCGCAGGAGCGAATGCTGCATTGAAATCCCACAGAAAATCCTGGTTGCGGTTGATGTCCACTCCGATTTTCGACGCAACGCCCCCGCTGTTGGCCGGATTGCGATTCTTGCGCCACAGGGCCGCCGTCGTTTGCGAATAGTTGCGGCCGTCCGGGTTGACGCACGGAAAGATGATCACATTGATCCGCTCCATGAGCGCCTTGACTTCCGCGGCCGAAAAGTACTTGCCGCCATAACCCACGCCCGTTCCGCCGGCATAGGCGTCGCACAAATCGGTGGCGAGATTCACTAGGATCTCGCAGCTTCCCCATTCGCGCGCGTGTACTCCACCCGATAAGTAATAAGCATCGACCGTGTTCGCCGCCGCCACCCCCAGGCGGACGGCGTGGGTGACGCGGCCCTCAACTGTCGTGTGTGGAAGCGTGATCAGTTCGCAAATCGTCGGATGAGCGGCGCCGAGTCCGATCAGGGCGGACTCCACCTCGGTGACATTCATGTATGGCATAGTAGTTACCTCTTCTCGCCGATTCCGGTTGGTTTGACTTTTCCGCCCTCGAAGCGGTCGGTCTTCGAAACCTCATTCTGACGCTGAGCCAATACCTTCCCGTAGTTTGCGTCCTCTTCCTGTCGATAGCCAAGCGCCCTGACCCGCTTTGCTTCCTCAGGCGATGCATAGAGAATGATGCGGAACGAACCGTCGCTCTCGCGCCTCGGAGCGCCGCAATCGAGCGAGACCTGTGCTTTCGAAAGCACCTCGTTGAGTGCCTGCTGGTCGGGCAACCAGAGGGTGATCTTCACGATGTCTTCCATAGCGCCTCCCTTGTCATCTCTATGATCGATTCCCAGCCCGCCAGGGCCACTGCTGACAGCAAGACTACAACACCATGTTTCTGGATGGTCTTTAAACTTCAAATAATGGAAAAAAATGTGGCGTTCTGTTGAGTAGTAGCAACAAAATACTTTTTGCGCTTGAGTAGGAACCAGATCAGAATAGGAAGAAGAGAGCTGCTGGCCGAGAGCCGAGTTTTTTTTAAAATCTCCTATACCATTGCCGGCAATTGGGGTAAATACTGTCAATCATGTATATCTTGCCGGGATTTGCGGCAGGCGCTCATCTAACAAGCAAACCGTCGGGTAGCACTCTATCAGTTTGGGACATATCACAAATCGAGGAGGTTGGTGATACGTCGGATGGCATTTAGAGTATTCAACAGTTCAAAATTATTGCAGATTTATTCTGCATATCGTATTCTTACACCCGTCGGCCCGTTCATGCCACGCCCCTGTTGATAAAAATGCGCAACCGCGCTGCTCGCTGTAAGCGCAGGGTAGCACGCATCTCATCTCGGTGGGAGCTTCAGATACTCCCTCCGTACCAATTCGGGATCGTAAGTGCGCTCGAGGCGACGCACGATGAAATGGCCCCGACCGACATCTTGAAAGTGATCGATAAAAAGCGTGTTGATCAGCGCCCCTCCGGCAGCACCAACGATGGGCAGCGATTGCGCCATAGCCTTCTCTGAAACCGGAACGCCGAAGCGCGCAGCGATCTGCGCGATGAAACGTATCAGCGGCGGCGCAGTCTCTTGTGCGACACCTCGCTCCACGATGTACTCGGCCGCCTCCGCAAGGGCTTTCGCGAGGACGCCTCGGACGGCAAAGTAACTCGACCCTGCGGCGTCATCACTGCGCGCACGCCCCCCAAGCGCGAACACCTCAAGGCAGGCGAGCTTCGCCTCCGGCGACTTGATGCGTTCTCCCTCGCTTCGCGCGATGTCAACGATCGAGCGAAGCATGATAATCGTAGAAACCGGGAGTTCGATGGTCAAAGCCGGCAGGCCGAACGCACCGCCGGCCGCACCCGTAGCTGCAACAATGATCTTGTGCGCCCAATTTGCGGCGTCCCGCCGACGATCCTTCATCGTGGAGGTCGCGAATTCAAGCGCGGTTTCAAGCGACTTTGTGGTCGCGGTCCTGATGATCTCACGTGCACCCTCGGGCATGCGTTCGATGATTATCTCGATCGGCATTCCAACAACGTTGGCAATTCTGGCTGCTAGGCTCGGGTTCTCAAGGAGGCTCTTTGCGTAGCGCAGGTCCGCCAGATCCTCGCTTGACAT
>JACAFD010000220.1 GCA_013388555.1 Nitrospirota bacterium
GTGCGAAGCTTCAAGGAAATTCTCGATGGCAAGTATGACCACCTCCCGGAACAGGCGTTCTACATGGTCGGCTCCATTGAAGAAGTGATTGCGAAGGCCGAAAAGATGGGAGTCAAGGTATAAGCAGGCGGGCGCTCTTGTGCTCGCAGAACGCGCACGATAAAACGGTGCTCGTTCGATGCGCGCACGTCAAAGCATCCCGCCTGCTTATACCTTTTGATGAGCACGTAGGAGGGACATGGCTGGAAAGTTATTATTAGAAGTTGTGACGCCGGAGAAGTTGCTCTTGAGCCAGCAGGTGGATGAGGTCAACGCCCCTGGCTCAGAAGGAGAGTTCGGCGTGTTGCCGGGACATTGTCATTTTCTTACGACGTTGCGCATCGGTGAGCTTCGTTATCGCGTCGGAGATCAGACCAACCACATGGCGATCCTCTGGGGCTATGCAGAAGTCACTCCGACGAGCGTCACGGTCATGGCCGAGATCGCCGAGAAGGCTGAAGATATCGACGTAGACCGCGCACAAGCGAACGTGGAAAAAGCTGAAAACCGCTTAAAGGCCGGAGGCCTGCCGTCCGAACTCAAAGAAGCCGAAATCAGCCTCGAAAAAGACCGCCTCCGCAAGAGAATCGCCGAACGAGTCCACAAGAAATAGGAATTGGAAGGAGCGTAAGGGACAAGGTCAAGCCATGACCTTGCAGCGCAACCTACGCAGCTGTGCAGTATGCGCCTTCTTACCAGGCATAGGCCTCTGGGGCAGGCCCACCTGGACCTGGGAAGATGTCATCGAGCCGTCTCAAGGTGTCCTGGCTCAATGTGAGACTCAACACCCGCATCGTGTCGTTCAACTGCTCCATCGTGCGCGGCCCGATAATTGGCGATGTGACGGACTTTTGGTGCAGTAGCCAGGCCAGCGCCACATCAGCCTGGCGCTCACCGAGTTGCGTGCACAGCCTGTCATAGGCTTCCAGTTTTGGACGATGTTTCTCGATCTCTTTCTGTAGATCCTGGTCAGCACGTCGACCGACTTTCGCTGGCTCTAATGCTCCAGCCAGCAGCCCACGCGCGAGTGGGCTCCAGGGTATTAGGCCAATGCCATAGGCTTGGCAGGACGGAATGACTTCCAATTCGATCGTTCGCTCGGTCAAATTGTAAAGACTCTGTTCGGACACGAGTCCAAGGAAATGGCGGCTGCGCGCCGATTCTTGCGCCTGGACCAGGTGCCAGCCGGCGAAGTTGCTGCTGCCCACATACAGAACCTTGCCTTCCCTGACCAACTGCTCCATCGCCTGCCAAATTTCTTCCCAAGGCGTCTCCCGATCGACGTGATGCATCTGATAGAGGTCGATGCAGTCCGCCTGAAGACGTCGGAGGCTATCCTCGCAAGCCCGCTTGATGTGCAGTGCCGACAGGCGAGATTGATTAGGCCACTCGCCCATCCGACCGAATACCTTCGTCGCCAGGACAACTTTTTCTCGCCGCCCGCCCCCCTGGGCAAACCAACGGCCAACGATCTGCTCCGTCCACCCTTCGCCGACCTTCCATCCATAGACATTCGCCGTATCAAAAAAGTTAATGCCTAACTCCAACGCCTGATCCATTACGGCGAAACTGTCTGCCTCGTTCGTCTCAGGGCCAAAATTCATCGTGCCCAGACAGAGCCGGCTTACTTTCACTCCCGAGCGACCGAGATGGACATATTGCATAGACATCGTCTGGAATTATGCCGTTATTCTCTAACGCTATGCAACGTAGCGGATGCATACACATCATGGTCTTCCTCTCCTTCCATGCTATGTATATGTAAGCCTGGCCCCCTAGTCGGCCAGCGTCCAGACGTGTAGAACATCTCCGCCCTTTCGTTCACCATGACTCAATCAGGTGCCTATGGCAGTCGCATCGATGATGCTTCCGCTCCGAACAGCAGCTCCCCCCTTTGCCTTACGCGATGTCGTGAGCGGACAAACTTATTCGCTCGACTCGTTTGCCGGCAAGACCGCCTTGCTGGTCATCTTTATGTGCCGGCACTGTCCCTATGTCGTGCATGTCCAGGACGAAATCGCCAGGATCGGCCAAGAGTACGAAGGCAGCGGGCTGGGCATCATCGGTATCAGTAGCAATGACCCGGCACACTATCCAGATGACGCGCCGGAGCGGCTGAAGGAGATGGCGCAACGGCTCAAGCTTCGTTTTCCCTTGTGTTTCGACGAATCTCAAGAAGTCGCCAAGGCCTACAAGGCTGCTTGCACTCCGGACTTTTATCTGTTCGATCATGGCCGGCGGCTCGTCTATCGCGGCCAGCTCGACGACAGTCGCCCCGGCAATGATAAGCCGGTCACAGGCCGCGATCTTCGTGCAGCCATCGAAGCCGTGCTCGCCGGCAAGCCAGTCGATTCCAACCAAAATGCCAGCATCGGCTGCAGCATCAAATGGAAGCCCGGCAACGCGCCGCCATATACCTAGCAGGCTGTTCAAACAGTTCGACGGTAACCTCGACCTAAGCCTTCTTCATTCGTTGCGGCCTTGCTGAACAGCCTGCAGTTGCTTCTGAGCGAATCTGTGAGGATCCGACCCTACTGCTTCTGTCGTGCTTGAGTAGTGTGTCAACACCTTGCTAGGACCCGTTGCGTAGACCCTGTGAAAGGAGTACCTTTTCTGGCGTTCGCAATCCAAAAGGAGGCCAACCATGAAACCCTTCCGACTCCTCTCCGTGACATTTTTGCTGCTGCTCTCATGCACTTCGCTGGCATCGGCGGAACTGCTTGCCCTCTTAAACTACGAGAGTAAACCGGGTCAGGCCACGAGACGAGAGGGGATCGCGATTATGGACATCGACCCCGAGTCTTCGGACTTTGGGAAGATCTTGATGGATATTCCGCTTCCGCCGGACCTCGTCGCTCATCACATCTTCTTTAACCGCGATCGGACCAAGGCCTACATCACGGCTCTGGGAAAACGCGAGCTGCACGTCATGGACCTGACGCGTTTCCCCTATCGGTTGCGAGCGATTGCTGTGCCAGATTGTCAGGTCTCGGAAGACCTGGTGGTGTCGGAAGATAACCGGATCTGGTACCTGACCTGTATGGGCTCGAGCACGGTGATTATGGGTGATGCACTGAATGATGTGCCCATCAAGACCATCCGCACGGCTGATCCGGCAACGGCCTTTATCCTCTATCCGCACGGTATTGCGATTCACAACGGCATTGATCGGGTCCTCATCACCAGCACCGTCAAGCCGGATAACATGGCAGAAGCCGGCGAGACAGTCACGGTATTGGAGGCCAGTACCGGGAAGGTGCTGTCGACGCACAAAGTCTCATCGAAACCGTCTCCGGCCAAAGCTGCACCAGTCGAAGTGATGTTTGCCCCGAATTCGAATCCACCTGTGGTGCACATCACAAATATGTTCGAAGCCACGCTGTGGGCCGGGATCTGGGATCCCAAGACCCAATCGTTTTCCTTTCATCAGGTTGATGACTTCGGCGCCAGAGAACAAGGGATGCCCCTGGAAATGCTCTATAACGCGAAGGGGGACCGCTTGTACGTCACGACGGCCAAGCCGGGATTCGTCAATCTGTATGATAATACCGATCCCCGACAGCCGACGTTTCTTCAGGCCATTCCTGCCGCTCCAGGCGCCCATCATAGCGTCCTGTCGCCCGATGAACGGTACCTGTTCGTTCAGAATAGTCTGCTCAACCTGGAAGGCTTGAGCGATGGGTCCATCACGGTGATCGACCTGAAGAATGACAAAGTCCTGGGCAGCATCGATACCTTGAAAACACAGGGGTTCAACCCCAACTGCATCATGCTACTCCCGAATCATTTTCGCCCAGGGGGATTGCGTGCAGGCCTGATTCTCGAATGAACCGGTGGCAAGTCGTTCCTTCATCTGTCGCCATCGGCCGGCAGTTCCGAGTATCGAATATAGGCATGGGGTAAGGGACGAGGGGCTCGGAAGCACTGATGAGATCGATTCTTCTATGGTGACTGAGTTTGTCGTGACGGCCGGCGAGCTGCCGAAACGGCTGGATGTCTTTCTGGTCAATCGTGAGCCCAAGTTATCGCGATCAGCATTGCAACGGCTGATAGAGCAGGGACGTGTTCGGATCAACGGTCAGACCGTCAAACCCAGCTACAAAATCAGGCCGGGCGACAGGATCGCCTTCGACATTCCGAAAGCGGAGCCGCTGGCACTCAAAGGGGAATCGATCCCTCTCGAGATTCTCTACGAAGACAACGTCTTGTTGATCTTGAATAAACCGGCCGGCCTGGTCGTCCATCCTGCACCTGGTCATTGGGGCGGTACGTTGGTGAATGCCCTCCTCCATCATTTTCAGACATCCGGCGGCACCGTTTCGACGATCGGCGGGAAAGAACGGCCTGGGCTGGTTCATCGGCTGGACAAGGATACGTCCGGCGTGATGGTCATCGCCAAAACAGACGAGGCCCACCGCGCACTTTCGGCTCAATTCAAACAGCACACGATCACGCGTATCTATGAGGCACTGATCTCAGGCGTGCCCAAAAAAGGACATGGGTTAATCCAGCTGGCCATAGGCCGTGACAGGAAGGAACGAAAAACATTCTCCGCCTACACGGCGCGACCCAAGGAATCCGCGACAGAATACAAAGTGGACCATCGATTCGGGAAACTCGCCGCCCATGTGCTTTTGTACCCCCGTACCGGCAGGACTCACCAACTTCGTGTCCATTTGACATTCCTGGGCCATCCAATCCTGGGAGATCAGACCTATGGCGGGAAAAAGGTCTGCAGGGTGGAGAGCATCGAAATTCCCCGCGTGATGCTGCATGCGAGGACCCTGGGTTTCCATCATCCGTCCACCGGTGAGTTTCAGGAATATACTAAGTTTTTCCCCTCAGACATGGAGCAGGTCGTTCAGGCCCTCGATGGTCTTACGCCTCCTCTTGTCGTTCGACAATCTTGACTGGCCTTTCAACGTGGCGTCAGCAGTGCCGCCTCAAAGGATGAGTTCATGCAGACTGGCGATGTGCTGGACGTGATGGGTGGGCTCGTGGCTCAGTTGAAGCTTTATGCGGCCAAATTGCCGCCGGTTGTTCATTTGGCTGTGGTGCCGACGGGAGTGAAGCCCACGTTTGAGGCGGTTGAGGAGTATGAGGACATTGTCTCCCGATTCCGGAGCCAGAGTGCCGGGACCCCCTATAAAGGCCTGAACGGATTATTTGTGGAATCGCTTGAAGCGTTCGAGGTTGGCAGATTGTTCGGTTCCGTCCATCCACTCCTCTCGGTGCTCGACCATATGGAACGGATGCAACGAGATAAAGAAATCGAAATCGGGCGGCTCGATGAGAAGCGTACAGCCGACTATCGATCCGCCCTGAATAAGATTCTACCAGGCAACAAACCGGAGCTGGATGGCGCAGGACGGGGAATATGACTGGACTTCTGAGTTAGAAGTGCTGAGTTTGGCCTCAACTCAAAACTCTGAACTCAGGACTCAGAACTCCGCGAAGCGGTCAGTGCCCCATCTTTGGGCCTGCCGCATTTTCGCCTTGTGATACGAGCTTGAATCGAACAGTCGATCCGCATCGAGGACACTTGCCACGTATGGTTTCCGAATCCAGCTGTTCGTACTGGTCTTCTTTCAGCCACATGAGCTGCTTGCACTTGGGACAGGTTCGTACTTGCGTTGCCATGTTGTTCCTCGTACACTCCACGTAATCTGGGTTGATCGAACTCGAAGATAATCTAGTACAAGATGCCTCTAACCCTCAAGCCCGCCATCACGTTCTCTGAAAAGAAACATCTCGACCCATCCAAACTCGTCCGCCTCTACCAGCAAGCGCCTTGGGCTAAAGGACGGACCCTTGAAGAGGCGCGTGAGATGTTGCGGCACACCGATGTGGCAGTCACGGCCTGGGACAGTGACCTGCTGATCGGATTTGGACGGGTCTTAACAGACTATGTCTACAGAGCGACCATTTGGGATGTAATCGTCGATAAGGCCTACCAGGGGCAGGGTGTCGGCACCGATATCGTCCAGCGGATCTTGACCCACCCACGTCTCAAGAAAGTCGAGCTTTTCTGGCTCTGTACCCGCATGCCGGGCTTTTATGAAAAGTTGGGCTTTAGCTCAAAGGAGCAGACCGGGATGGTGTGGAGCCGAACGAAACAAGGCCGACAGAAATAGTGTACATTCATCGGGTCGGTGATCCTTGGTTTCTATCCATCTCGCCGGCACCGTCCAACCAACGGCCGAGGTCATTTGATCATCGTGAGTAAGGAAGAACAAGGTACATGACCATTCGGGATGACCTCGCTCGCTCGTTCCACGACACGCGGTCGTTCAAGTGGGACCCCATCCAGCAATTTACACTGGCGTCCGGCCAGAAGAGTCCCTTCTATGTCGATTGTCGATCGCTCATGGCCCACCCTGGGTCCAGACGGCTCGTGGGGCAACTCGCGTATGAAGCATTGGCCGGGGTGCCGATCGACTGCCTTGGAGGGCTCGAAATCGGCGCAATCTCAATTGCCACGACCATCTCGGACTATTGCTACGGTGCGACTCCTCGACGGAACTGGCGTACCTTTGTCGTGCGCAAGCAAGCAAAAGACCATGGATTGGGGAAGCTGATCGAAGGAGCGGTATGCTCGGGAGATCGCGCGTTGATCGTAGACGATGTGTTGACCAGTGGTGGATCCCTCCTAAAAGCGATTGCCGCGGCCCGACAGGCAGGCCTCCTGGTAAGTCAGGCACTCGTGATCGTGGATCGGAAAGAGCAAGACGGGCGCGCACGGGTCGAACAGGAAGGAGTGTCGCTGATCAGTCTTCTGACGATCGACGATCTCACACGACAACAGGTTGGAACACCCTAGGAGCCTGTCCGACATTGCCTTCGTGACGAGGCGAGCCCTCTCAGGAATCATTTACATCGAAACCGAATGCCCCACCGGCGCTCCTCGACAATGTCCTGCGAACCTTCTATAGGACTGACCATGCGTATTCTTCCTTTGGCCTCCCCTTCCTGCACGATGGTATAGAGTCCGCCGCATTTCTCCTTCATGAGAATGAGGGCCTCTTGCCGAAACGATGAGAGCAACGATCCCTGCTCTCCCTTGAAGGGATAGGTCACAACCCCTCCGTCTTCACTTTCCTGGACCAGCTTTGCTCCCTCGGCACAGCCAGCCAAGGCGATGACAAAGAGGACAGCGAGGCTTGACCAAACCTTCATGCGGCCCCTATCATACTCGTCGGCATCATCCCTGTCAGAGGATTCACCGCCTTGTTTCATGGAAGGAGCCAACCGTGATCATGCGTATACTCCTAACCATTGCCAGCCTCTTTCTTGTGTCTGCCATTTCGATCAGTGCGGTGTCTGCCCATCATTCCTACCTGCTCACCGTTCAGCAATTGCGTGCCGGTTTGACCAAGGCCTCTTCGACGCCACAGAAGGGTTTCATCTTGATCGATGTCCGATCTCCGGAAGAACATGCAACGGGCTTCATTCCTGGAACCGATTTGAACATCGACTTCAGGGAAATTCAGGCCCGGCATCGGGAAATCGGAGCCCAGTTGATAGACCATCTCGTCGTCTATTGCCAATCAGGCCATCGAAGCAACATTGCAGCAGAAACATTGGCCGATTTAGGTTATACGCATGTCTACAATGTGAACGGCAGCATGAATGCCTGGCTCGCGGCAGGCTTTCCGGTTGAATCGAGGCGTCGGTAGCTCACATTTCAACGAACTCACCTGGCACTGGTCTTCGCGCCACCTTGTTCCCGGCGCGGGCTGACTCCGATCACAGCCGGAAGTCCTATGTGGGTCAGGGTGGTACCGTCCAACAGAGGGAGCCAGCTATGTAACCCGGCCATCTTAGACGTGGCTTGTCGGAGCGCGGAGCTGACAGCAACGTCAGAAGAGGATCCTCCATCCATAGCCATGACCTGGCGTAGGGGTGGAAAGGCATCCCGCAGACATTCCCCAAGGGCATGGAGTGATGTCGCTTTCGTCGTCTTAAATACGAGGAGATGCCCGTCGCCTTTTTCTGCGACCAAAGTCTGATGGGCGCGTTTTCCTGTTTGACGCACGCGGATTTTTCCTGTCCGGTCAAGGAGCATGAGGGATTGCGCAACCTCTCGATAGGGAGGGTCTCCTTCATCGAACGTGTCGAAGGTCAAGTCTAAGACCCGTGCGCGGCGTGTGCGATCCACCGATGGTTCCGCCACAAATAATCCTAGCCAGGTGGGGTGCCGCTTGCTCCCCAGCGAACGGCCGTTTCCATAGAGCAGCCCGAGATACGCGTAATTCTCACGAAAGAGCCCCGCATTGAATACTAGATCGTGGCCGGTTCGCTCCTGCCATTGGCGAATATCGAGCGGGCCTGAGAAACCGTCTTGTTGGTAATAGTGTACGGTAAAGCGATAGCGATCGGGGTCGATCTCGACAGCGACCAGCGGCGCAACATCCTGACATTGTGTGGGAGGATTCCAGACAGAAATGGATAAGCCATCTCCGAGTTGACCCTCGGTAAGGGTCTGCGCCGTCGTCGTCGAAAGCTCACTGAACACGACAAACATGATACCTAACAGAAACCGGACGACAGTGAGAGACCTCTGGAAGTGTATGTTTTGTACCATAGTGTCTGAGCAGGTCGCGGACACACTATTCCGGCCTGCTGAAATACGAAGGTCCGTACGGGCGGCACACAGGAGAACCCTCCAGCAGGAAGCTCAACAATGCCGCTCTCGTCGTTCGTGAAACGTCCGAATCCGGAAACGAACGACGCTTCACGGGTTCGATCTAGCTGCTGGAGGAATATTTCAGCATCCTGCTTCGATCAAGTATAGAGAGTGCCCGTCCAGAGCGTCAAATCATTGGAGGAAGAGGGTCGACAGCTTCGATCCTCCCCTTGCAGTCAGCGCGGTATTTCGGGGGAAGCCGATGGGGAGGAAGCATCGCTCGTCGCGGACACTGCGCTGGAGTCAAGTAGGTTGCGCACCGCGCAGGCGAGCACCTCAGGAGTAAAGGGCTTTTGCAAGAAACTGCTCATGCCCTCTTCTTGTCCTGCCATAATACCGATGTCATCCATGTAACCGGATATGAACAGGGTTCGTAAATCCGGTTTGATGGCGGAGAGATGTTGTGCCAGTTCCCGTCCGCCCATGCCCGGCATGACGACATCGGTCAGGAGAAGCTGGAACGATCCGGCTTGTTGCGTCGCCAGCAAGCAGGCATCAACTCCGTTCTTGGCTTCTACGACCCGGTAGCCCAGCTTCCGCAGTTCGTCTCGCACGAGCGTACGGACGCTTGTTTCATCTTCCACTAAAAGAATCGTTTCCGTGCCCCTCTGAGACCGTGCCAAGGCCTCAGGCACCGCGGTGGTGAGGATGTCGGTCTCGACGCTCGGGAAGTACAGATCAAAACGCGTACCGTGGCCTACTCGGCTGTTGACATCAATAGCGCCACCGCATTGGGTGACGATCCCAAATACCGTCGACAGACCTAGGCCCGTGCCCTTCCCCTCCTCCTTTGTGGTGAAGAACGGTTCAAAGATATGGGCTTGTGTCTTGCGGTCCATGCCACAGCCGGTATCGCTGACGGTCAACCGGACATACTGACCTGGCGGTAAGGGGGCGAGATGGTAGACGGGACTTCGGGTCAATTCCACTTGGGCAGTTTCGATCGTGAGCGTGCCACCCTTCGGCATGGCATCCCGCGCATTGACGACGAGATTGGCCAGGACCTGTTCAAGCTGAGATTGATCGGCGCGCAGCCGCGCGTTGGTCGGATCGAGCCTACTGATGAAATGGATGTCTTCGCCGATGAGGCGTCGCAGCAAACTTTCCAGGCTCGTGACAACCGTATTGAGCGACAGAGCTTTGGGGTCAAGTGCCTGTTTGCTGCTGAACGTCAGCAGTTGTCGGATCAGTGTCGCGGCACGATCGCCGGCTTTCAGTGTTTCTTCGATCTTTCCGCGAAGGGGATGTTGAGGGCCAAGCTCCGTCAAGAGGACTTGGCTGTAGCCCATGATGACGGTCAGGAGATTATTGAAATCATGCGCGATACCTCCGGCCAACCGGCCAACTGCTTCCATTTTCTGGGACTGCCGAAACTGTTTCTCGCTTTGTCGAAGCGCCTCTTCCGCCCGTTTCCGTTCGGCGCGGTCATCGAGCTCACGCAGTGCTCGCTGGACTGATGGCACAAGCCGTCCGAGCCGTTGCTTGAGCACATAGTCCGTCGCGCCATGATGCATGGCGTCGATAGCCAGTTCCTCTCCAATGGTGGCCGAGACGAAGAGAAAGGGCACATCAGGACAGTGCTGACGGGCTAAGGTCAGCGCCGTCATGCCGTCAAAGCCCGGGATCGAATAGTCCGCCAAGATGAGGTCCATCCGGCATTCCTTGAGAGCCGACACGAATGCCTGCCTCGTGTCGACGACTTGCGACTGGCAGGGAATCCCGCCCTCGATCAAGGTGGTCGCAATGAGGTCAGCATCGACTGGGTCGTCTTCGAGGTGCAGTAGGCGGAGCAGGGGTTTCACAGGTCCTTTGTTTGGAGGTGACTCGAGGCTAAGAGCCTTCGGGCGGCGGTTCGTTAATCACACCCCAAAAGACACCGAGTTCTTTTACGGCCGTGATGAACTGGTGGAACTCAACCGGTTTCACCACATAGGCGTTGGCACCCAACGCATAGCTTTGGGCCAAATCGTCCTCCTCGCGCGAGGATGTGAGCATGACGACAGGAATCGGTTTCAGATTGACGTCATTCTTAATCGTTCTCAGGACTTCCAGCCCATTAATTTTTGGCATCTTGAGGTCAAGGAACACGACCACGGGATTCCCCTCCTGCCTGGAGGAAAAGATGCCCCGGCAGTAGAGGTAGTCGAGGACTTCAGCCCCGTCACGACATACCACCACTTTGTCGGCAATGTGATGTTCTTCCATCGCGGCCAGCGCAAGCTCGGCATCACGAGGGTTATCTTCTGCGAGCAGAATGGGTTTGACAGTGGTCATCTGGGAGCCCTCGCGAGTGGGAGTGAAAAGTAGAAGGTAGCCCCTTGGTCCGGCACCCCTTCAGCCCACGTCTTTCCCCCATGGCGATGAATGATTCGACGAACGTTTGCGAGACCGATGCCGGTGCCTTCAAACTCATCGTTCCGATGGAGTCGCTGGAAGACGCCGAACAACTTGTTGACATACTGCATATCGAATCCTACTCCATTATCACGTACGAAGATTTCAGCTTCGCTGACGCTTCGGTTGGTGGCACCGACTGTGATCTCAGCCTTCGTCCTGGTCGCTGTGAATTTCACTGCATTGGAGATCAAATTCATGAACACTTGGCGCAACATCGCCGGATCGCCTAACACATTAGGTAGTGGCTGTATTGTCCAGGAGATTGTCCGCCCTTGCAAGTCAAGACGTAAATCATGAAGAACGGTCGTGACGAGTTGATCCAAGTTGACGGTCGTGCGGAGCATGTCCTGGCGGCCCATACGGGAAAAGACGAGCAAGTCGTCGATCAGTTGGCCCATCTGCTTGGCGGAATCCGAAATTGTCTGCAGATACCGGCGCGCTTTGTCGTTAAGCGCTTCACCAGCCGACTTGGACAACAGGGCCGCGTAGCCGTCGATATGGCGGAGTGGGGCGCGCAGGTCATGCGACACCGAATAGCTGAACGCTTCCAATTCCTTATTGGCGGCCTGGAGCAACTCGCCCCTGGTTTGTAGCTCCATGGCCACGCGGCGACGTTCGGTAACATCGTGATGGATCAGAATGTACACGAAGGCTAAAAGGAAAAATTGCATGACGGCGCCGAGTCCGAGCAAGGCGATCGTATTTCTCGTGCTCCCAGCGGACTGCGTCACTCGCAACGTGAGCGATCGTTGTTCGGCAGACTCGAGCTCCATCATCAGGCGTTGGATTCCCTCGAGCTCGGTCTTAGCCGCCCCCGAGAGTGCGAGATGGCGGACGGCTTGATAGCCATGTTTCTCACGTTGAGTGATGGCTTCCGCCTCCGCTCCGAGTTGCCTGGCGATGAGGCGCTCGAGTGTCCCCACGCGGGTCTGCTGTTCGGGATCCTCGCTCGTCAGACCTCTGAGAAACCGGAGATATTCAGGCATCTGTTCGGCCAGGTTCCGGTAGGGTCTGAGGTACGATTCATCGCCAGTGACCAGGTAGCGCCGATGCCCACTTTCAGCGGCGTCGAGGGCTTGTCCGACTGAGCCGAGTAGCTGTACCAATTCGTGGCTCTTGGTATCGAGCCGGCTGTTCTCGATCAAGACGGAGGTGTTGCGATAGGAAATCGCGGCGATAACCACAATCCCAGCAAACACAAGCCCAAAGCCGGCAAGGACTCGTCGTTCAATCGACCAATGGGTAAACCACTCCATGAGCCCGCCCGTCTTGGGAATCGGTGCCGGACTGATGTCAGGAGTCGGTTCCGATTGAACTGGTTCGGGTTCGACTGGACGTTCCTGCGTGATGGATTCCATATCACTCAAGCGTGCTTCTGCATGGGAATGTACGCCCCTGTCGTGGAAACTGTACCCTCCCCCGGAAAACCCTGCAAGAAATATCCTACAGGATACTCGATGCACGCTGGGGCCCGTCCACGGTGGAATTAGCCCCCAAACGGGGTGACAGCAGGGGGAACTGGAAGGGCTGCAGTTGGATCAGGGAAGTTTGAAAACATTAAGATCGCAGAGACAACCCAGTCGGTGACTGGTTGTGGATAGATACCAATCGCGAGCGTACCTGCGAGACAGACGTAGACCACCATTTTAATCGAGCCCGAGACCCTCAGGGGCGAGCGGTCATGGGGCTCGCTGACATACATCTTTTTCACGACGATGAGATAGTAGTACATGGAAATGACGACGTTGATGAGCCCGACCGTAATGAGTAAGTAGAGACCTTCCTTCACGGCTGAGACAAAGATGTACAGTTTGCCGATAAAGCCGGCCAGCGGGGGCACCCCGGCCAGCGACAAGAGGAAAATCAACATGGAAAAAGCGAGAAATGGCGACCGCCGCCCTAGGCCGCTGTAGTCGTCGATTTCCTCACTGCCGATGGCTTCGCTGACGGCAATGACAACCGCGAAGGCTCCGAGGTTGGCAAACAGATAGGTCAGGAGGTAGAACAGCATTGCGTCGCTGCCCATTTTCGTCCCGGCCGCGAGCCCAATCAGTATATTGCCAATCTGAGCGATACCAGAATAGGCCAAGAGTCGTTTCATGTTCTTCTGGGCGATCGCCACGATGTTGCCGTAGGTCATAGACAAGATGGACGCAGCGACAAGCAACAGAATCCAGATCGGCTTAAAGGTCGCCAACGCAACGAAGAACATTCTCAGGAGAATGGCAAAGGCCGCTCCTTTGGGTGCGATCGAGAGGAACGCGGTCACCGGAGTTGGCGATCCATGATACGTGTCGGGAATCCAAGAGTGGAAGGGCACGGCGCCGATTTTGAATCCTAACGCGGCGAAAATCAGCAGGAACCCGATGGCCAGTCCCGGTGTGGCCTGTACCGCTGTCATATCGGAAAACACCAGCTTGCCAGTTTCTCCATAAACCAAACTGATGCCATAGGCGAGAAGGGCGGCGGCGAAGATACCCAGGACGAAAAACTTGATGCCCGCTTCGTTTGAGGCCATGTCTTCGCGGAGATATGCAACAAGGACATAGAAGCCAAGCGTGGAAAATTCCAAGGTGATGAAGACCGACAACAGGTCGTTTGCGGAAGCCATAAACATCATCCCGAGGGCAGACATCATGACCAGGAAATAATATTCTCCGCGAAAGAATTTGAATCGATGGATGTAATCGATTGAGGCAAGGAGGACAAGGATCGTCGATCCGACGATAAACATTTTGAAAAATAACGCCATCCGGTCGAGGGCGAACATGTTTGCGAATAGGGTCCCTGTGATGCCGGCGATATCGAACCAAGCCAGACAGCCGAGAGTGGCGATGAGCCCGGCGATACTGAAGTAGGCTAACTGCTCATTCGGCAGCCGAGGGAAGGAAAAATCAATAATCAGGATGAAACATAGCCAGCACGTGAGCAGAATTTCCGGCAACAGCAACAGGAGGTCGGAGGGAGATATCGTCAGCGAGAAGGTCATTCAAGCCCCCGTAAGGGTGAGGGGGGGAGGGAGGAAGGGGTCTTCGTCAAGACCAGCGCATCGATTGTCTTTGACGCGCTCGTTGTTTCACCGTTCATTACTAATGTTTCACGTTCTAACGAGGCGATCGGCACGACTCGGATGATCTTCGCGATCAAGGGATCGACGCCGGACCGCACCACGTTATAGAGATGCATGGGAAAGAAAAAGAACCCGACGCTCACGGTAATCATGATGAGCAGCGGAAGACGATCGGCCACAGCGACTGCGTCGTGTGCGTGACTGTACTTCTGGTCCATGGGTCCGTAGAAGAGCCCTCGCATCATCTTGAACAAGTAGGCCAAGGTCAGGACGATCCCGACCACGGCGACGATGACTTGGAGCGGATACTTATTCCAACTGCCGACAATAATCATGACTTCGGCAATGAAGTTCACGGTTCCCGGCACGCCGATCGATGCCATGCAGGCAACCACAAAACAGCCGGAAATGAACGGCATGCGATTGGAGAGCCCGCCGAGCGAGGGAATGTCGCGGCTGTGCGTTTGATCGTACACCCAGCCTGCCATGGCGAAGAGCATGCCCGTAGCCATAGCATGGGCGAACATATACATGACTGCGCCGGTCAAGCTGATATAGTCCAAGGCGGCCATGCCTAAGAAGACATAACCCATGTGACTCGAACTGGAGTACCCGATGACGTACTTCGTGTCTTTGGCAAAGAACGCCACGAACCCTCCATAGACGATACTGAACATGCAGAGCACGGCCGCGATGGGCATGAGCTCCCTGGTGGTCTCCGGCAGTATCTCGAACGCCACTCTGATGATCGAAAAATGGCCGAGCTTCATCAGTACGCCTGCATGCAACATACTCGTGGCAGCCGGCGCGGCAGCATGGCCAACTGGAGACCAAGAATGCAGCGGCCACAGCGGCGCGATTGAGGCGAAGCCGAAAAATATCAGTAGCCAAATGATCTTGTCCAACGTAGTGCCCAAGACCGGAATGTTCATCAACTTGGCCTGGTCACGAAGGACCAGAATGTCGAACGTGTTCAAGCCGGCATATTTGTAGATCAACAAGATGCCCATCAGTGCCGCAACGGCAAACGCCGAGAGAAAAAGCACCAGTTTCATCGCGGCGTATTCTTTACTGTTGGATCCGAAGTTGAAAATGAATCCGACTGAATCACGAAGTTTGAGGCCTTCTGGATCCGTCATCTCGTTGTACTTTTTCGTGTGGCTTCCCCACATGCCCAACAGAAGATACATGGGGATCACGGACATTTCGTAAAAGAAGAAGAGAAAGAAGAGATCCAAGGACATGAAGACGCCGATTGTAGCTGCCGCGAGGATAAGCAGCCAGATGTAGAATTCTTTCGTCCTATCCTTGATGTGCCAGGAGACGAAAACTCCTGCGAACAACAAGATGCCGGATGCCAGAACCAGCGGGGTCCCGATCCCATCCACACCGAGGTGAAATGAAATACCCAACTGGCGAGACCATTCGTATTTCTGGACGAATTGGAATCCCCCCTTCACATGATCATAGGCGTAAAACAAATAGAGTGAGGCGAGCAGGGAGACAAAGGCCGATCCTGCCGCGATGCCCCGCACAAGCATCGCTTGACGGTTGGAGACAAAGATCAGCGCGATGGCTCCCACGAAGGGTGCAAACAAGATATAAAGCAGTGTGTAGTCACCCATACGACTTAATCCACCCGTACTGGCTGCGTGGAATCGATT
This sequence comes from Nitrospirota bacterium, assembly GCA_013388555.1. GTDB lineage: Bacteria > Nitrospirota > Nitrospiria > Nitrospirales > Nitrospiraceae > Palsa-1315. The sequence goes on from JACAFD010000220.1 coordinate 15,857, forward strand.
GACGCGACGGTCCCCCGTTCCAGTCGATCCACCAACGCCTGCACCGATCCGTTCATCATTCTCAAGAAGGGGCTGGGATAGAGCCCAATCCAGAGGATCATCACCGCCATGGCCGTCGCAATGAACACTTCGCGTGGATGCAGATCACTGATGGAGTCCTTGACAGCCTTGCCGAGCGGTCCCAGCATCGACCGCTCGTAATACCAGAGAAAATACGCCGCGCTGAAGATCACGCCGGTGACGGCGATTCCTCCATACAACCAATTGGCTTTGAAGGCTCCCAGTAGAATGAGGAATTCGCCGACGAAGCCATTGGTTCCAGGCAAACCGATTCCCGCCAGCCCGATGAACAAGAAATAGCTTGCGAGAAGAGGGGTCCGTTTGGCCATGCCGCCGAATGAGCCCAATTGAGTGCTCTGCTGCCGTGAATAGAGAAAGCCCGCGATAAAGAACAGACCCGCCGTGCTGAATCCCAAGTTGATCATGGTAAGCAGGCTCCCCTGCAATCCCTGATAATTCAAGGCAAACAGGCCGATCACCACGAATCTGAGATGGCTGATGCTGCTGAATGCGAGTAGCCGGCGAAAATCTTGCTGGACCAGCGCCATAATGGCCCCATAGAGAATCGCCGCTAATCCCAGCGCCATGGTGATTGCGACGACGGTCTCGCTTTTCGATGCGTCCGGAAGCAACGGAATGCTAAACCGGATAAAGCCGAATGTCCCGAGCTTCAGCCCGGCCAGCACCACCGCCATACCAATTGGGCCTTCGAGGAGGGCGTCGGCAAGCCACGTGTGGAATGGGAACACCGGGGCCTTAAATGCGAAGCCAAGAAACAACAACCAGAAAATAAGGACCTGCTGGCTCAGTGGGATCGGAACGGAGAGCAGTTCCAACAAGTCAAACGAATAAGTCTGCTCCAGATGCCGCAACGTCGCCCAGTGATGAAAATTGATGTTCAGCAACGCGAAGCCCACCAACATGAACACGCTCCCAAGCAAGGTATAGAGCACGAACTTCAGCGCTGCATAGTGCCGCTCCGCTCCTCCACCCCAGAGTTTGATCAGAAAGTAACTGGGGATAAGCATGAGTTCCCAAAAGACGAAGAAGAGGATCAAGTCGATGGAGAGAAAGACCCCCATGGTGGTCGTTTCCAGCGCGAGGAGCGCCATCATGTAGACCTTCATCTGATGACGAACGGTGTCCCAGGAATAGATAACGATCAGGACCGTAAGAAATGCGGTGAGCCCAACGAAGAGGACACTGATCCCATCGACCGCCAGGTGATAGCTGATTCCGAGGGCGGGGATCCATGGCACGTGTTCGGAAAACTGCATGGCGGCTGAGTCCGGAATGAATCGTAGGAGTACGAACACAGAGAGGGCCAATTCCAAGAGCGCGATCGTCAAGGCCGAAGTCTTGACCATGTCCTCGTCGTCGAAAAGCCACAGGACAGCGGCCCCTACGAGAGGAAGAAAAAGAATACAGGTGAGAATGGGAAACGTTGACGCCAGTTCTTCTAACATACCCACGCTTTATAGCTGCATGATGAGCTGAATAATTGCCGCCAGCAGGAAGAGCCCCGCCACAATGATGGCGGCATAGTGATGCACCATCCCGCTCTGCAATTTCCGCCATTGGCGGGCGGCAAGATGGTTGCCGTAGCCGATCACGTTCAGACCGCTGTAAATCATGTACTTTTCCACCCACGTTGAACCGGCCGCGGCCAGATCAGCCAGGTGTGCGACCGCGCGCACGAGACCATCGATCACGACTCGATCGAACCAATCAAGCAGAAATCCCAACTTCTTGGTCGGCTCCACCCATAACAGGTCATACAGCTCATCGACGTAGTACTTGTTGAGCAAGGTCCTATAGGCCGCCTCAAACTGTGCAGCCAGGCGATCCGGCATTGCGCGATTCATGCTGTACAAATAGTGCGCGAGGGCCCAGCCCAGCAACGCAATCCCTGTGGCAACCATCATGAGCGTAATCACAAGTCCGGTGCTTGCGTCATGTTCCTCTCCCGTACCCGCAACCGGTCCGAGGAATTGATGCAGCCAACCATGTTCGGGGGGGAACCCCAAAAACCCACCGAGTATGGACAGAACGCCTAACGCCATTAACGGACCGACCATCACCATCGGCGACTCATGGACATGTTCCTCCGTATGATGGTCCATGCGAGACGAGCCATAAAAGGTCAGGTAGATCAGGCGGAACATGTAGAAAGAGGTCAATAATGCGCCGGTGGCGGCCATGCCATAGAGCAGGTAGTGGTGATGCGTGAAGGCATGGGCCAGGATTTCATCTTTGCTCCAGAAGCCAGCCAAGGGTGGAATGCCTGCAATGGCGACGGTGCCAATCAGAAACAGTCGATAGGTCCAGGGAATTTTCCCGCTGAGGCCACCCATCTTTCGAATGTCCTGCTCACCCGAGAGCGCGTGGATTACCGATCCGGCCGAAAGGAACAAGAGCGCCTTGAAAAAGGCATGGGTCATGAGGTGGAATATGGCAGCCGTATAGGCCCCGATCCCGCACCCGAGCATCATGTACCCAAGTTGGCTGACCGTCGAATAGGCTAAGACGCGCTTGATGTCTGTTTGCACGAGGCCGATGGTGGCGGCAAACAAGGCTGTGAGTCCCCCGATGACGCCGACGACGGTCATGGCCGTCGGCGATAAATCGAAAATGGCCTGGTTCCGCACGATCATATAGACCCCGGCCGTCACCATCGTCGCCGCATGGATGAGTGCGCTCACGGGTGTCGGGCCCTCCATTGCATCCGGGAGCCACGTGTAGAGAGGAAGTTGGGCTGATTTGCCAACTGCTCCGACGAGCAGGCAGAGGGCAATCGCGGTCGCCATCTCCGGCGAGAGCTGGTTGACCTGGGCAAAGACCTTCGTATAGTCGAGCGTCTTGAAGTTTATGAAGATGAGGAAAATGCCCAGAAGGAAGCCCGCGTCACCGATACGATTTACCACAAAAGCTTTCGAGGCGGCCTTCGCGGCGGAAACCTTGTCATAATAGTAGCCGATCAAGAGATAGGAGCAGAGCCCTACCCCTTCCCAGCCAATAAAGAGGACGACATAGTTATTCCCCATGACGAGGAGCAACATGGAGACCATGAAGAGGTTCATGTAGGTGAAGAATCGTGTGAATCCTTCCTCCCCGTGCATGTAGCCGACGGAATACACGTGAATCAGGAATCCCACTCCCGTGACCACCAGAAGCATGACGCATGTGAGCGGATCGACGAGATAGGCCAGATTGATGGTGAGGTCACCGCCGAAGATCCATTGATAGGCAATGACTTCATGGGACGTGCCGGTTCGCAGAATGTCGACAAACACGCTGATCGTGCAGAGAAACGACAACCCTACCGACCCCCAGGCGAGCCTGTGGGCAACGTCGTGGGAATACCTCCTGCCTACGAGTCCATTGAGGATTACCGCCAGTAGGGGGAACAACGGAATGAGTTTTATGAGTAGATCGGTCACGTTACCATTTTAGGAGGTTCATCTCGTCCACGTTCGTGGAGATCTTCCCACGGAACACGACGATGATGATGGCCAGCCCGATCGCCGCTTCCCCTGCTGCAATGGCAATGATAAAGAGGGCTACCAGTTGTCCCGCCATTGATTCCAGGTAATAAGAAAACGCTACGAGGTTGATGTTCGCCGCGTTTAACATGATCTCGACAGACATCAGTACGATGATGAAGTTCCGTCTGATCAATACACCAAGCATGCCGGTGATAAAAAGCACGGCACCGACGGCAATATACGCGCTGAGAGGAACCATAAATCCCGATGATGGAGATTTAATGTTTAACGGTTGATGATCTGCGACAGTTCGCCGTGGTCAATTCAACATTCACTCGCCACGTTTGTCCGCGATCGGTTTTGGGGTTTTAGCCAGCACGATCGCTCCGATGACGGCGCCTAACAGGAACACTCCAATGATTTCGAACTGCAACAGATAGTCGCTGAACATCTTGATACCAACCGCGTGGGTATCACCATCCTGGAGTACCGCTGCAGTCGTCGCATCGCCCTTTGCGCCCCCGAAGGGTGAACGGACCAGGAGAGCCAACACATACAATGATCCGATGACCGCAGGAACTAGAAAGTACAGGTATGAGGAATGGAAATACCGGTCGTCGGTCTTCAAGTTCATGAGCATCAGGACGAAGAGGTACAAGACGAGGATCGCACCAGCGTAGGCGATGACCTGCATGGCCCAGATGAACTCGGCATTGAGAAGGATAAAGAGTCCGGAGACGTGAACCAAGAGGGCCAGGAGCGCCAGACCGCAATGCACAGGATGCCTGAGCGCCACAGTCAAAACAGCCGCAGCGATACTGGCAAAAGCGAAGTAGCTAAAGAAGACCACAACCATCGATCGACTCAGCCTAGATGCTTGGGTGGTGGTTGAGTCGGCTTCAATACCGATTGCGGGAAGTAATACCGATATTCCCTGCTTTCCTCAACGTTCGCTTCCTGATTATGCGCGTACAAGTATTTTTTTGCATCGTCGAGATGGCGTTCTCCGATTTCGTAGAGCCGTTTCTTATCGAACAGCAAGGTGCGCTTATCGTGGGTCGAGAACTCGTACACCTTTGTCATTGCCAGTGCATTGACAGGACAAGCCTCGACACAGTAGCCGCAAAAGACGCATTTCGTAATGTCGATGTAAAACTCGCTGGCGTATCGCTGCAGCGGACGCTCCGCATCTTCCGAGCTGATGACCTTGATACAGCGCGACGGACAAGCGGCCTCACAGAGGTCACAGCCGACACAGCGTTCCTGGTGATCGTCATAGCGTAAGAGTGCGAGTGCCCCTCGGTGAGTATCGGGGAGGGTTCGCTGTTCTCGTGGATACTGGAAGGTGATGGGTTTGTGAAACATGTGCTTGAACGTGACCTTCATCGCGTCCCAGATCTCATAGAACAGCGCGGCTTGAAGGATCTGCTTTGTCAGCGTGGCGACACTCATGTGGGCGTTCTGCTCCTTCTTACACTTTTTCGATCGTCACGCGGGTTTGCTTGAATGAAGGAACTCCGGTCGCCGAATCAATCTGGACCGACATCAGGTCTTTTACCGGCGGCTCATTGAAATGCTCCGGAAAGAAGCAAGTCTGCGGCCCGATGGATTGATCGGGCTGTACCGCCAATTGAACCGAGCCGTGGTCTGATGTGACACGGACCGTCGTCCCCTCACCCACTGCAAGCCGTTCCATATCTTGGGGATTCATCCTGAGCCGCCCGGTGTTGGGGGCGATCGTGATGAGCCCGGGGGCTTTGGTCGACATCTTACCTGAATGGTATAAAATTTGTCCCATCAGCAATACAAAGGGCCGCTGAGTCCTGGTATCTCTTGGCGCGGAGGGTCGATAGCGCTCCGCCACATCAGCTGCATAGCCGTCTGAGAAATAGGGCTCCAGTGTCGGCACAATCTTGCGTGGCTGTCCAAGGTTGTAGTACCCAGGAAGCAACTTCATAATCTCGGCTTGAATATCGTTCGAGGATTCATATCCCCATTGACAACCTAGTGCACTGGCCAGTGCCGTCATGATGTGCCAATCCGGCAAACTTTCCCCGATTGGATCGATGGCTTCACGGACCCGCAGGACTCGGCCTTCCAGATTCGTGAAGGTGCCATCTTTTTCCGCAGAGGTACAAGCCGGGAGCACGGCATGGGCCATGCGCGCAGTTTCGGTCAGAAATGGATCCTGCACGACCAGTAACTCCAATCGATCCAACGCAGCACGGACTTCCATCGATGCGGGGAATGTGGCAAGAGGATTTTCTCCTATCACATAGAGGGCACGGATCTGGCCGCTCCTGCAGCGTTTGAGAATCTCCGTAAGATTTGCTCCGGACCCGGCTGCCGGAAGCGTGACGTCCCAGGCCTTGGCAAAACGGTCGCGTACTCCCTGATCGTCGAATGAGCTTTGACCGGGGAGGTATTCGGGCGCAACACCCATATCCACCGCTCCCTGCTCATTCGGCTCTTCCGTAAGCGTATTCACCCCGCAGCCGGGCTGGCCCAACTTGCCAGTGATCCAGGCGAGGTCAATCAGCTTCAAGACGTTCTGATAACCATCAGGCCGCCGGACAATACCTTCGGCACAGAGGATGATGGATCGGGGAGCTTCGGCAAAGATCGCCGCAGTCGCTTTCAACGCCTCGACCGACATACCGGTCTCCGCAGCCACCTGCTCCAGCGATATGTGGGCCACGGCCTCCTTCAAAGCCTTGAACGACAACGGGAACTTCTGAGTGCCCTCCTGATCGATCAAGTCCAGCTCCAGGGTGGCCTTCACGATCCCGTCGATCACGAGGCCTTCCGTTCCTGGCTTGATCAGGAACGGATGGGATGCGAGCTTAGCAATGTTCGTGGTGGCGGAATCAATGACCACCACTTGCGCTTTATAGACACGAATCGCTTCTTTGATCCGAACGGCTGTGAGCGGGTTCGTCTCCGTAATGTTTGAGCCGATGAGCAGCACGGCCTTGGCTTTGGTCAGGTCTTCCCAGTCGTTTGGGTTCCGTCCGATCCCCAAAGCATGCCGGGAGGCCTGTACGAAATTGAGGTGGCCGTAGCGCGCGCTGCTGTCAAGATGGTTGGTTCGAAACCCGGCGCGCATGAGTTTCTGGAAGAGATAGAGCTCTTCATTGGTGCAACGGGCCGTGATTAAGCCGGCAATCGCGTAAGAGCCGTGCTTCCGTTGGATATCGGAGAACCGATCGACCACCTGATGCATGGTTTCAAGCCAAGGGGCTTCGACGAGCTGATTGCCTTTGCGAAGGAGCGGTTGCTTCAGGCGAGCCGGGCTATCGATGTACTCGAACCCAAAGCGCCCTCGCACACAGAGCCCACCGTGTCCCTTGGCCGTGTCGGCCCGGTCCCCCCATTTGTTCTTCCAGGACAGCGGTGAGGTTACGCGGACCACTTCAGCGTCCTTGGTCTCAAGATACATCTGGCAACCGTCCCCGCAGTAATTACACGTCGTAGTTGTTTTCTTCATCTGCCACGGCTTGTACAAATATTTTGAGAACTTGTTCGTGATGGCGCCGACCGGGCAGACGGCGAGACAGTCTCCGCAGAACTCACAGGACAGTGCGAGATCTCCCTTTGGCACGACTTGATTGAATCCACCCTTTTTCATGAACTGGAGTGCGTCGATCATCAGCACGTCTTTGCATACGTTGATGCATTCCGCGCAGGCAATGCAGCGGTTCATGTTAAAGTCGAGCGCGGGGCTGCGTGTATCTTCCGGAATAAACTTCTGTTTCGCGTTCGCCAGGTTCGTGACCCCGTGCTGAAAGGCCGTGTCTTGCAGCTCACAATGACCGTCGGCGTCACAGACCGGGCAGTCGAGTGGATGGACCGAGAGATGCTTTTCCACGGCTTTCTTCCTGGCCTGGAAGAGATCCTCCCCTTCTGTTCTGATGATCATCCCGGCCGTCGCTTTGGCGGAGCAGGAACGAACAGGCGCTTTCTTGCCTTCCTGCATCACCAAACACATGCCACAGGAGCCGAAGGGATCGAAGGTATAGTGGTAGCACATGGCCGGGATGATTTTACCCGTGCTCGAGATGACGTCATAGAGCGAGACCCCGCTCTTTGCCATCACAGATTTTCCGTCGATCGACAGTTCGATCTCGGCTGCTTCCACGTCAGGATTGGTTGCTGGCTTTAAACCCATGATGATTCGTCCATGGTTGATGGCTTATGGTTAACGGTTAGTGCAACAAGATTCTTCATGAACCATCCACCGTTCAGCATTCCTCGCTTATCGGTCGCACTCCCCCATCACAATGTCGTAGGTCCCAAAGATCGTGACCGCATCGGAAATCATGTAGCCCCTGGACATATGGTCAAAGGCGCCCATGTGAATAAAAGAGGGGGCGCGAATTTTCAAGCGGTAGGGTTTCCCGCCGCCGGTGCTGACGATGTAGAATCCCAATTCCCCTTTGTGCGCTTCGGTCCCGCAATAGATTTCCCCCGGAGGAGCGTCGAAGCCCTGCGAGAAAAGCTTGAATTGCTGGATCATGGACTCCAAATTCGTAAAGACTCGTTGCTTCGGCGGCAACGTCACGCTGGGCACATCGGCCATAATGGGGCCATCCTGCATCTGCTCCAGGCATTGGCGGATGATTTTGATGCTCTCGTACAGTTCCTGAACGCGAATCCAATACCGGTCGTACGTGTCACCGTTCTTGCCGAGGGGCACACTGAATTCGCATTTCGCATAGGCCGAATAGGGCTCGGCCTTACGGAGGTCGTAATCGACTCCCGAACCGCGGAGCGTCGGCCCACTCAGCCCGAAACTCACGGCGTCTTCCGCCGAGATGATGGCCACTCCCTTGGTCCTTCCGAGCCAAATTCGGTTCTTTTCAAGGAACACCACATACTCGTCTATTTTTGGCGGAAAGTAGTCCAGAAACTGCTTCAGCTTCTCGAACAGCGAGGGCGTGAAGTCTCGCTCGACGCCGCCGATGCGATACCAACTGGTTGTGAGGCGTGCGCCGCAGAGTTCGTCGAACCAGTCCATCAGAATTTCTCGATCCCGGAAACAATAGAAGAAAACGCCCATGGCTCCGATGTCGAGGGCCTGCGTACCGAGCCAAAACTGATGCCCGACGATCCGTTGTATCTCCGCCACGATGGTGCGCAGATATTCTGCACGGTCTGGCACGGTGATATTCATAAGCTTCTCGACCGCGCGGCAGTATGCAAAATTGTTGTACATCGCGCAGACATAGTCCAACCGGTCGGTGTGGGGGATAAACTGGTGATAGGTGCCGTCTTCTGCCAGCTTCTCCACACCGCGGTGCAGATATCCCAGCACGGGAGTGGACTTGACGAGGCGTTCTCCTTCCAATTCGAGAATTACTTTCAATACCCCATGGGTGGCAGGGTGCTGGGGACCCATGTTGAGCAGGAGTTCCTCTGAACGTAACGTAGGGAGGGTCTCGCTTTCCGGATGAGCCGGATCGATTTTGTAGACGGTTGTTCTCTGATCTTCCATGGCCATCGTCTATCCTACCGAGCCGTTTCGTCAAGGAACTCAAACGTGTCGCGCCAGCCCTTGCCACGGAGCGGAAAATCTTTTCGCAACGGATAGCCCTCGGTGTAATCGTCCGGTAAAAGGATCCGTCGGAGATCCGGATGGTGCCGGAAGCGGATTCCCATCATGTCGTAAACTTCGCGCTCCATAAAATCCGCGCCCTTCCAGAGATCCGTCAGGGAATCCACGATACAATCCGACTCCGGCACCCTGGTCTTGAGCCGGATGCGATGGCGTTTCTTGATGGAGTAAAACTCATACACGACTTCAAACCGTTCTTCGTCGTCAGGCCAATCGACCGAACTCACATGCACGATATAATCAAAGTCCATGGCCGGATCGTCATGAAGGAATTGTGCAACTTCATGGAGTCGATCCCGTGTCACAGTCACAGCAAGATCGCCACGCCATTCGACGGCTTGTACGAAGCCGGCGGCAAAGCTTTCTTGAAGTCGGCTGGCCAGTTGCTGCAAGGACATTGAGCGAGACCTATATTTTATGGCTGGGCTTGACCTGATCCGGTTGTCTCACGAACACGCGCTTTAGCATGATTCGCTCTTGTAACTTGAGAATACCGTCAAAAAGCGCTTCAGGCGTGGGAGGACAACCCGGCACATAGATATCGACCGGCACAAAGCGATCGACACCCTGGACGACGCTATAACTGTCGTAGATATTCCCTGATGTGGCGCAGGATCCCATTGCGATGACATATTTCGGCTCAGGCATCTGATCGTATAATTTTCGTATGACGGGGGCCATCCGCCGGCAGACTGTACCAGCCACGAGCATCAGATCTGACTGGCGTGGTGAGGCCCGAAACACACCGGCACCATAGCGGTCCATATCGTACCGGGACGAGACTGCGGCGATCATTTCGATCGCGCAGCAGGCAAGGCCAAACGTCATAGGCCACAGTGAGCCCTTGCGAGCCCAATTGACCGCTTTTTCCACCGTCGTCGTGACGATATCTGGCGTGCTGTCCTTGCTATGACGACCAATTTGGATCAGTCCCATTCCAGAGCCCCCTTACGCCAAGCATAGACGTAGGCCACCAAAAACAATCCGATGAAGACCAGCATTTCAATCAACCCGATCAACTCGATCTTGGTGAAGACCACTGCCCATGGGTACAAAAAGATGACCTCAATATCGAAAATAACAAAGAGCATCGCGAAAATGTAGTAACGAACCGGGAAGGGCATTCGAGCATCCGAGAATGGCTCTGATCCGCACTCATAAGAGGAGAGCTTTTCCGCCTCCGGATATTTCGGCTGGACCAGATAACTGACGACCAGCGACCAGATGCCAAAAAACAGCGCTACGACAACAAAGAACAAAATCGGGAAGTAGTGGGTCAGGTACTCAGAGAGCAACTCAAAACCGCCCATAGCTCTGACCTTTCAACATCTTGAGATACAGGAAGAGCTGGATATTAGCCTCTGGATTGCGGGATAGCAAGCGTTCAAAGGACCTGCCAGCCCGACCCAATAGTCCTAGACTCTGCTGTATGGAAAAATATCCCAAGCACACTGAGAAATCAGCATGTTGCGCCGACTTTGCTGATGTCGGTTTGGGTGAGGTTAAGCCGACACAATCCTGATCTACCCACGAGCTGCGTATGCCTGGCGGAGTAGATTACTTCTGAGGAATTCCCCGCTTATAGAGTGTGGTGGGTGCCATGCGATCTGATGGCATGCGCAAATGGGAAGGCGGCATTTTGTCAATTCGATCCCACTCAAGCTCCAGAGCCGAGAAGGCCTCGGCTTTCTTGCGTCGGTGAATCTGGGTCTTGATACGGGAATGATCTGAGCGTTGAGCGTCCTGGATGGAAGCCTGGTCGAGCCCCATGGATAGAACTCCTTTAGTAAGAAGCCACACTCCAAATCAGGTTAGCATCGGGTTAATCAACAGGTCAAGGAGTGAAAGGCCCTAATATCCTTGACAATACAGGACTATTTGCTATGGTTCTCACAGTAATACTTGCCTCACATGAAGGACAACCACTATGGCTAAGAATTCTGTAACACATGTCATCTCTCTGATGGTCTGGAGCTTGGCCACACCGCTCCTTCCTCTAGCCTGGGGAGCAGACAATCTCGATTCGGTCAGATTTGGAGAACAGGCCTTGGCCTACTCATCCGGCTCCATCCAGCGGTCGACTCCACAAGATGGGTTCGTGAATGTGATAACCGGTGATAACCAGACAACCGGAGATCATATGATATTGGGGAGTCGGGATACCCTCTACCTACGGCTGAACAATCCCGGCGATGTGGCCCTAGGAGATCTTTTCACAATATACAGACGTACGCACAAGGTATTCCATCCAATCACCGGTCAATACCTAGGTCACCTGGTTAATCGGCTCGCAGTGGTTCAGGTGAGTCAAATTGACAAGGAACTGACCACGGTCCAGGTCATTCGGGCCTACGCAGCTGTATCGCCTGGAGACCCGGTGATGAGGTTCGTACTTCCGACTGACGAGGAAGCAGTAGTCGGCCAGCCTTCCGCCGGCGATGCGGAGGGACGAGTTGTGGACTTCCAATCAAACATGGGGACAATGAACCTCGTGGCGCAAAGGAATGTCGTGTACCTGGACCGGGGACGGGAAGACGGGATCAGGCCTGGAGATCGAATGGAGGTGATCCGATCCGGAGGGAGTCTTCCTCAGCGAGTCGTGGGTGAGTTGAAAATCCTGTCCATTGAAGAACGAACCGCCACAGCACTGATCACAAAATCGATCTCCCGCATTCTCAAGGGTGATCGCCTTAGGGTCGTGGTTCATGCTCCTGAGGTCATACCGATCTCTCAATCACCCCAACAGTCTCTAAATGCGCCGCCAACCGAGGCTCGTTCCTCAAGCAAGTTTCAAGTACAGAATGCTGCTGGCGAAACCCGAATCAGTCTCAGTGACTTTATGAAGCAGATTCGGTTTGAATCGGGCGAAGCCACAATCAGGTCCGAGGGCTATCAGGTGCTCGACGAACTGATCACGTATCTCAAGACCGCTGACGGCGATCAGTGGATTCGAGTCGAGGGTCATGCGGATAACATGGAGATCGGTCCTTCGCTCCAGTCGCTCTACCAGACGAATTGGGACTTGTCGAAGGCCCGGGCTAGGGCTGTCCTCCGCTACTTGAACGAGAAGGGCGGGATCGATTCTGTGAAACTGTCATCGGTCGGTTATGGCGATACGAAGCCGATCGCCAGCAATGCCACAGAAGTCGGTCGACAGCAGAACCGTCGTGTGGATATTGTCCTCTCTCCGCCCGAGTTGGCCACAGAACAATCTGGACCGGCGGCGAAGCCCGTTGAGGCCGGGAATAATGGATCTATCATGTCCCGTCTCAGCCCAACGGAAAGCAGAACTCCGATCTCCGCAATGAACGCGACAACCCCGGTGGCTTCCCCCGATCCATCCATGGTGGAGCCCTCGTCTGTCCCTGGAAATCCTGCCTCAGCGACCATTCCACCCTCAGTCGGCCAGGGCACTTCTGACCGGAAATCCGAGGCTCCTGTAGCCCCTCTACAGTAAATTCATCCTACCATCACGGAGGGTTGACAACTGGACGTCAACCCTCGCCGAACCCCCGCGATAATTCTTCCGTCACTTCTCTTTCGTTGTTCCCCCATTTCCCGTACTGCTACAATGCCACATGGCTTCGACTCAAGCAGCCCCTCCGCACACAGAACCAGAGCCTGTATTCGCAGATGTCATCGTCCCGCGGCATCTGGCAGGCCCCTTCACCTACACCGTGCCCTTGTCCCTCAGAACGACACTACGCATTGGACATCGAGTGCTTGTGCCCTTCGGACGGTCGCTTCTTCAAGGAGCCGTGATCGCCCTCTCCCAGGCCCTTCCTGCGAGTTTTGATCGAGCGCGCCTCAAGGAGATTCAGTCGCTGATTCCTGAGGAGACTCCAACAGATGTGTCATCGAACCTATTCCAGCTCTCGCGGCGAGTGGCCGAACAATATGTCGCGCCCTGGGGGCAATGTCTCAGGCTCGTGCTGCCTCCGGCACCCAAACAGCGGGCGAATGTCAGCCGCTACGAACTGACGGAACAAGGGCGGGCCGCGCTTGTGGCACGCAAATCTTTCTCAGTGAAGGTGCGGGCGCTGCTTACTCGTCTCGGGAGAAAACCTTCAGGACTTCGCCGATCACCCGGCAGTACCGGTACTGCCGAGTTGTTGGAAGATTTCAAGATTCGTGGATGGGTGGTGGAGGTCCAGGATCAGCCGTTGGCCTCGACAGCGCCGCTCACTCGACTATCCAGACAGATGAATCAGGGCAACTCCGGTATCACTACACCGCTCATTCCTGACACCTCAACATTTTGGGCCGGACCCCTGTTCGAAGCCCTGAGAGGACAAGGACCGTCTCGGGTTCTGGTGCAAGCTCCCTGGGGCGATCGGTTGAGGCTGTTGCAGTATGCCATTCGCCTGGCACTCGACCGAGGAAAAGCGGTCCTCATCCTCGTCGGCGAAGCAGAGCGGGCCCAGTGGGTTGCCGAGTTGATCTGCAATCACGAGACAGGCATCTCAGCGGCTTGTTTCCATAGCGGTCTCTCGGACCAGGTGAAAGCCGAGCTATGGGACCAGATCCATCGGCAGGTCGTTCGAGTGGTCGTAGGAACCAGGTCGGCCATCTTTCTCCCATTGACCGGAATCGGAGTGATGTGGATCGAAGGAGAAGAAGATGCGGCGTTTAAAGAAGCACAAGAGCCTCGCTACCATGCACGGGACGTGGCATGGTTGAGAGCGCAAGATGAACAGGCGGTGCTGGTCCTGAGCTCTTCCCATCCGTCCCTGGAGACCAGAGCGGCTGTGGGGCAACGCGGAGTTGTTGTATGTAAGTCCATACCGTTCGAAGATCGACCGAGTGTCCAGGTCGTTGATTTGCGTGATCATGGCCACGGTGCTGTGCTGACCCAGCCGCTCGTTCGGGCTATCGAGCAGGCGATGAGTCGCCAAGCCGGCGTCCTCTTGTTTCTCAACCGAAAAGGCTATGCAGGCGCCCTCGTCTGTCGAGACTGCGGCCAGGTTCCCCGCTGTCCTGCCTGTCGCGTGGCCCTGATGTACTCTCGGCGGGCAAGTCGCCTACTCTGTTCCTACTGCGGGGGCGGTGCGCCCATGCCCGAGACCTGCGTCTCCTGTTCCGGTCCTCGTATGCAGTTGATCGGGGAGGGAACAGAGCGATTAGAAGAGGAGGCGAAGCGATTGTTTCCCCAGGCGGCAGTGATTCGGCTTGATGGAGATACCCTGCAGCGACCAGCCCAAGCCGCGGCCCTCTGGCGGAAGGTCGAGCAGGGTGAGTGGGATATCATCGTCGGCACACAACTGCTGCTACGGCGCGGGCCTCTCCCGAGGATGGGTCTAGTTGGGATTGTGCAAGCGGATGCAGGGCTCAGCATGCCGGATTTCCGATCTGCCGAACGTACCTATCATATGCTCCTCGATGCGGTCAGTCTCGCCGACACAGCAAGGCATGGCGGGCAGGTGATCGTGCAGACCTATCTAACCTCTCATCATGCCATTCAGGCTGTGGCTCAGAACGACGAATCAGTCTTCGTAGTGGAAGAGCTGTCCCATCGGGCAGCACTGGGGTATCCACCTACGGTGTACCTGATCGCCCTTCTTGTATCGGGATCCGATGAGAAAATGGTTCGCGACGCTGCCTCTGCCTGGGTGGCTCGCCTCACCGCCTCTTCTTCACCATCCGTGGCCAGACCGGCTATCCCAGAAAAGGCCCCTTCGACAGCTGATTCGATCGGTCGGCCCGACCGTCTCACTGTTCTGGGGCCAGTCCCCTCTCCTGTGTCGAGACTCCGTGGGCGATACCGGTGGCAAATACTCGTGAAGTCTCTCGAACGGGAAGTGGGGCTCGAAGCGGTGCGGGTGACGGTCAAGGAAATGGAACGAACTTATCAGCGCCGAGTCGTCAAGTTCGATATCGACGTTGATCCGATCGCGGAGTGGTAACTGCTATTTGTTCCTACGGGAGCGGCCTGATCGTACCATGGGTGTAGGGGTGCCGGTCGTCTCGGTTGATGGAGCGACGAAGGGCTGACCGGCTCTCTTGAAGAACCCATATGAAAACGTGATCCAAAAGACCGCTGAGACGAGTCCTGTCAGAGCGGCTGAGAGAATCGTCCCCATTTGTTCGTCGGTCGGCTCCATCGTGATCGAGCGAACCTGAACCATCGTGACAATGGGCCACACAAGACTCTCTACGCCAAGCAACAGGGTGGCCCAGGCCCAGACCAGCCCGATCGTGCGCCCCTTCCAGATTAGAAACCCTACGACGCATCCTGCGATGAGAAACACTCCCCACAGTGATATCGAGTCCCACGCCAGCCAGGCACCCGCCGCTACAACGAGGCCACCAAGCAAAGCATTGAGTTGGGGTCCCCACCATGCGTTGACCATACTGAGGATCGTTCTCCATGGATCATGCGGGAACTAGTGTGAATTCCGACGCCGTGGTTGTCAATGGATGTACGCCTCGGCAAGGTAGGGAAAGAAACACGTCTAGCGACCTGCGGAACACTCTTGCCAGTCTACTACCCCGGATCGTGCCTTCCCGCATTTCTTACACTATGGTCGCTGACGGACCCCTGCACTATCCTGCGAGGTCACCCATTCGCTCCCGTAGTGCCCTGACTGCTTCCTCGTCTGACAGCCCGAAAGAGCTGCTCACGTTCCCCTCCGGTGAGTGGCTTCCACTCTCCGGGGCCTAATCCATCAAGCGTAATGTGGATGATCCGGACACGATGCAAGGTGAGAACCCGATACCCCAAGACTTGGCACATGCGCCGGATCTGTCGATTGCGTCCTTCGGTAAGGGTGATACGGAATCGTGTGGGATCGAGTCGTTCTATCCTGCAGGGCTTGGTTGGGCGTTCGAGAATGACAACCCCTTGAGTCATGCGGTCGATGAACGTCTGATCGAATGGATGATCGACCGACACCTCGTATTCCCGCTCATGCCCGTGCTCGGTCCGTAGAATCTCGTTCACAATGTCCCCGTCGTTCGTCAGAAGAATGAGACCGGAAGAGTTCTTGTCGAGTCGACCGATCGGAAAAATCCGTTCAGGATGGCCGATCTCTGCGATGATATTACGAGGTACATGTGACTCACTGGTCGTCGTCACACCTACCGGCTTGTAATACTTAATATAGAGCGGGACCGTCCCCCAGGGAATCTCTTGACCGTCTCGCGCGATCACGTCGCCAGGACCGACCTGATCTCCCAAGCTGGCCACCCGCTGATTGATCGTGACGCGACCGGATTCGATGAGGCGGTCAGCCTCTCGCCGTGAACAGATGCCGTGGTGGGTAAAAAACTTATTAATACGAAGCTTGTCGGTCACGGGCTGGTATGCCGTTTCAATGGACGCGGCGGCCCGCATTGATCCGTCCCAACATGCGGTAGATCAATCGGGCGATACAAAACTGTGGAGCGACGAACCCTTCTATCGGAGCAATCTCGCTGATATCCATCCCGAGGATACCTGGTCCATTCGCTAAGGCTGTTATGAGGTTCACCGTATCGTACCACCCCAACCCGCCGGGCTCAGGAGTGCCGAGTGCAGGAACCAGCGAAGCATCAAGCCCATCACAATCGAAGGTCAGGTAGACGGGCCCACGACAGGCCTTCACCACATCGGGAATCCAGCGGGAGGCCTTGCCTTCGTACGGGCCTGACTGGTCAAGAATATCGGCGGCAAAGAACGTGGTAATTCGACCGGTGCTCTTAATGCAATCGATCTCCTCGGGAGAGATGGAGCGAATGCCGACTTGAACCAGCGGCAACCCGTCGTCGACCACGCGGGCCATCACACTGGCGTGGCTATACGGATTCCCTCCGTAGGCCTTCCGCAAGTCTCCATGCGCGTCGATTTGCACTACACAAAGATCGGGATAGCATCGGGCATGGGCTCGGATGGCCCCAAGTGCGCCGGTATGTTCTCCCGTCAAGGTGACAACAAAACGCCCGGTACCGACAGAGGGGGTGACAAACGCCTCAATTGCCTCCACCGCTTGCTGATCGATTTTGCCGTCGAGAGCGAGCGAGCGAGCGGTGGCAACGCCACCCCACTCCCGATAGGGCTCACATCGAAGCGTTTCGTCGTATAGCTCAACTTGTTGGGATGCCTCGATGATGGCCGAAGGGCCTCGATCTGAGCCCCGCACATAGCTGGATGTATGCTCATAGGGCGCAGGCAAGACGTAGACGCCCGCCTGGTCAGGATGGCACCAGGGTTCTTCGAGCCCGAGGAAGTTCTGGTCTATGCCTTCCCATCCAGCGGGAAGTGTCATGGGCGTATGCTCACGCGGCAGGTCTACCGACGCCGCTTCGGTATGTTTTCTTCAGGAATGAACACGGCCAATGCGATGACTGTCGTCCATCGATTGGGTTTTCCGACAGCAGACTGGGTGATGTTTTGGGTCCGAACGATCTTGCCGGCCATCTTGAAAACCTGTTCCCGTTCCTTCCACGCGATGTTCGGATCGAACTCGACGCCGAGTGTCGTGGCCAACATCTGTGCCGCCAAGTCTTCAGTATACTCACCTGTCTCTTCATCCGTTTCACCATGCGCATGGTGCTCGGACAGATACCCGTATGTTCGACGATCGGTTGGGACCGCCAATCCAATCGAGGCAGAGGCGAGGCGATTCCGCTCATTCGTTTCCGACCGCGCCATCACACAGAATGTGATTTCACCGGGGTTCAATAATTTCTCACCGCGCGCACGGGGGATAATTTTGCAATTCGGTGGAAGAATCGAAGACACCGTGACGAGGTTACAATAGGCGACGCCAGCGCCGCGCAAGGCTTGCTCGAATGAGGCCAGTTTTTCCTTGTGGACCCCGACGCCTCGCGTCAAAAACATTTGCGTAGGTACCATCGTTTCTACTCCTTGCTATGTTAGACAAACCGAGTGGCAGGCGCCCTGTTTAAGAGAAGTGCACGCCTACCGTGAACTCAACTGGGCACAGGGTCGCTGTTGTACCAAGATTGGCAACGCTTCGCAATATCCTACGGCATTTTTTCCGACAGGATGCTCAAAAAAAGTCCGCCAGCGTTAGAGGAAGGTTAAGGTTGAGCTATTTTGAACATCCTGCGGGGGTGTTTTCTCCGTTGTGCCACACGCGCAGACCCTGAAGACATTTCCCCCACCTGCTAGATCCCAGCAGGTGGCTTGAGGTTCAACACCAGCATACGGAGCTCGGTCATGTCCTCGATCGCGGCCCGAACCCCTTCACGCCCGACCCCGGAGTCCTTCACGCCGCCATACGGCATGTGATCGGCGCGAAACGTCGGAATCTCATTTGCCAGCACGGCCCCGACCTCAAGGTGCCGAAAGGCATGAAAGATTTTATTCACATCCTGGGTGAACACTCCGGCCTGGAGCCCATAGTCAGACTGATTGAGCGCCGTGATCGCTTCGCCAAAGTGGCGGTAGGGTGTCACAGTCACCACCGGGCCGAAAACTTCCTGACAAGAAACCTTCATGGTTGGTGTGACGTGAGAGAGGACGGTCGCCTCCATCACCGATCCCATTCGCTTGCCACCCAGAAGCACTCGGGCACCTTGCGACACAGCTTCCCCGACCCATGCTTCGAGACGATGGGATGCGGCTGGATCAATCAACGGTCCAACCACTGTCGAATCGTCGCTCGGGTCGCCGGCCTTCAGACGTGCGACTTGAAACAGAAACTTCGTGGTGAAGAGGTCCGCAATGGAATGGTGGACGAAGATTCGTTGAACCGAGATGCAGGTCTGACCGGCATACCCGAACCCGCCCACTGCACAACGCTGTGCGGCAAGTTCGAGATCGGCATCGGGCTCCACGATGACGCCTGCGTTCCCACCAAGCTCCAACACAACCTTTTTTTTCCCACACTTGACCTTCAACATCCATCCCACGGCGGCACTGCCGGTAAAGCTCAGGAGTTTGAAACGAGGATCGACGACAAGCTGTTCTGCGGTCCCATTGTCGCAGGGCAGGATGTTCACTGCGCCAGGTGGAAGTCCAGCCTCCAGAACAACCTCTCCCAAGAGTAATGCGGTCAGAGGCGTTTGTGGCGCTGGCTTGATAAGGATGGAATTGCCGGCGGCCAGCGCCGGAGCGACCTTGTGAGCAACAAGATTCAGGGGAAAGTTAAAGGGGGTAATCCCAAGCACCGGACCAATGGGAACACGACGGATGATGCCGAGATGCGAGTCCGTTCCCGGCGTCCAGTCAAGGGGGATCACCTCGCCGGGTATCCGCCTCGCCTCTTCAGCCGCAACAGTAAATGTCTGGACGGCCCGATTCACTTCACGTTTCGCGTCGGTAATCGGTTTGCCAGCTTCAGCCGTCATCAGGCGGGCAAATTCCTCGCGTCGGTCGTAGAGTCCGCCGGCGATCTTTTGCAGCGCATGGTAGCGCGCGTGGGACGGCAAGGCTCCCATTGTAGCAGCAGCCTCGACCGTCGATTGGATCGCTGTTTCGGCATCAGCGGAGTTTGCATTGGACACCTCGGCGAGTAGCCGCCCTGTGAATGGATTGTTCACAGGTACCACGGTCTCCCCGTGCCGCCACAGACCTCCAATTAAAAATGGACGTGGTTCCTGCACGAAGACGCTCCGCTTGAGGTGAAGATCTAGTCGGCGGACTCAACCGATGCTGCAGGAGCCGACTCGTGGCTGGCCTGCTGCTGGGCGACACCGGCTTTCGCAATCAAATCTTCCGTACCCCAATCATGAATCGCCTCAAGCGTGAAAGCCTCATACGTTGAGACACCTTGGCACGTCGGACAATCCGGCATCGGCACCTTGCCATGGAAGACTTCTGATAAGCATGACATGCAGACCCAGTAGGCGGGTTCTCCCTCACGCAGCGGAACAGACCAAAACGATTGTGTTGCAGACATAGGTAATCCTTAGTGAATGATGAACTGATTGTGCTGTGCCACCGCTGTCGACCCCTGGGACTCAGTAGGCGCTCCCTGGGAACGAGGGATGGTGGCTAACATGCGATCGATCTCCTCGGCAAAGTCCTGGAATGGGACTGCACCAGGGATGGCGATCGCCGGCTCCTTCTCAGTAGGCCCCCCAGCCGTTCGCATCAGAATAAAACCTGGGGTGCCGCGAAATCCCCACCGATTCGCCTCGTTACGATTCTGGAAAATTGATTCGAGATATTGCCGTTCGTCGAAACACTTCGCAAACGCCGTCTGATCCAAGCCGATCGCCTTCGCATAACCTTTGAACGATCCCGAGTCTAAACGGCCTCGCTCGCTGAAGAGCCGATCGTGCATCGGCCAATATTGGCCTTGGGCTCCGGCGCAGCGCGCCGCCACTGCCGCCTCAACGCCAATGCCCTGGTCCGCTCGAGGATAATCTCGATACATAAACCGCACTTTGCCCGTCTCGATATATTTGGCCTGCAAGCGAGGCCAGGTCTCCTGAAAGAACTTCGCGCAATACCCACACGTGAAGTCAGAGTACTCGATCAAGGTGATCGGCGCGTCCGCGCTTCCTCTGATTCGTCCGTCGTCCGTGATCGACCCAGCGCCGGCCTGAGTCAGGTGCACGAGCAACAGCAGTCCCGCCGCAGCAACTGTGCGAACGCAGTGCGAGCCCATCATGTACGGGGAGTGCCTTTGGCTTTCATTCGCTCCAGCAGCCCGACCATGAGGAGAGGCCAGACGGCCGTGGCGTCACTCAATACTTCGGCAAAGCGCCCACCTGCTTCCGGGGGCACAAACTTTCCCCACGAAATACCCTCTTGATAGGTACAGCCGCTCAACCCACCCAAATGGTCCGGTTCCGGACAGATCCGAACCCCGTATTGGAATCGAGGCGGCTCTACATGAAGGCCCAGCCGGGTATTGCTGATCTCAATGTAGGGGCCGACTTGCTGCGCCCAATTACGAGGCACCCCTCCCCCGATCGTAAAGATCCCGCGCCGCTTGGCAGAAATGACATGGCTCGCGTAGCTGTTGAGATCGAGATATGGATTGAACGATGGATAAGAGCGAAGAATCGTACGCAGCACATCAAGGTCACTTCCTCCCTGTAACTGCGCATGGACCTGACTGAGATCTCGACTCATGGCCCAGGTTCCAATATCTAATCCCATCTCGGAATCGGTAAAAGCGGGAATAAAGACCGGGACGTTTTTCAGATACGCGCTTTTGAGAATACCCGTTCCGTCATATTCCTCTGCGAGCGTCCGCCCCAGCTCGCGAGTGAGGATTTCAGAAGAAAGGGACCGGTCCTGATCCATCCGCTTCATCGTTCGGGCAACAACTTGTTCTACGTAATTGAGGTTGGACTCCATCTCCAGTGTGTCGTAGACCCGGTTATAGCCCTTCGCAAACAGCTCTTGGTCGGACATAGATGAATGGTGCCGATAGTGTGTTTTACCGACGGACTCGCTCAATCCATGGGCGATCAATGCTCCGGTCGAGACGACACATTGCACCATGCCATGATCGATCATCGCGCTGATGATCTTGCCCATCTTCGCAATGGTCATTGCCCCTGACAGCGTCAACACAACGGAGCAGTCAGGATCTTCGATCATTGTCCACAGCACTTCGTAGGCCTCACCCAGTCTGCGGCCCCCAAAGGCTGTCTTGCGCATGGCGGTCAGCAAGCCATCGAAGGAATCAATTTGTTCCGGGTCGAGAGGCTCGAGCGCTTCGAGGCCGTCTTTCGCCCCATCGTGGAATTCACGTGCACCCATAGACGAGTCTACCTACCATAACTAGTGAAAGGGAAAACGGAGCATTACTTTATACACAACCGACGATGGAGGCGTCAACGAAGTTTGAGCGATTCGTTCCCCTGCCGCATCCTGCTGCGTGAGCCACATGGCACGTGTGTCGAACCACAAGAATTGGCGAGCAGGACACCGCAGAGTGGAGTTAACTCGACCTGAACGATCGAGCCGTAAACGCAACGACCTCCATGATATATGGGCAAGATGGTCGCGCACGTTCCTGCCCACTTCAATGAGCCCCTATGGCTGCGCCACGTACGCACTCATTTCGGAGGGCCCATCTAATGCGAGCCAACGCGCACGGCAGGACTTTCCACCGCCGATGGTGGACCCACCTCGATAAGATTGGGAACGGGTTCCTGGTAGGAGTTCAGGTAGGCATGATGATCGTGCGTGATCGCCCCTTCAGGAAGCATGTCCCATAACGGACCCAGCTTCCGCCGAATTTTTCTTGCATAACACGGTGGCACCACCAACGTGCCGCCTTCCATAAACCGTCGGACCGACAGATCCGTATCCAGGAATCTTCGGATTTTCGTGTGGTGATATATCTGGCCGAACCCACTCGACACCGACCGAATGAAATTCAACCATCTCGGAGTCCAGCCCCGATTCAGCATCGCACGCTTCGCAATCATCGGCCAGGAAAACGCGTGCTGCGACAGATCCACGACATGATCATAAAATTCCGGCCAGGCATAATGCTTGGGACGCACATTCATCGCGTGAAGGTTATCGAGAAAATGAAAGGGAAATGGCAGCACCCGCCCTTCCCGTTGCAATTCCCGGTTAAAGGGGGCCGCTTGACCAAATGCCGTAATCAGGTTAAACGCCGGAAAAGCCCCTGGGGCGAGATCCAAAAATTGCTTGGTGAGTTCAAAGGGCTCAGGTCCCTGATCTGAATCCATTCCCAACACAAAATTGACCTGGACATAGGGGATATAGCGAAGGATCAAATTGATATGATCCGCCACCTGCTTCACCTTTTCTTGTCCGGTATGGTGGCCCGTCCTGGATTTTTCTCCCATGTCATACCACGACTCAATGCCCGGCAAAATCGCCTTGAATCCATTTGCGCGTAATCGCTTGAGATGGGGCTCGGACAGCAGCGACAGCGTACTTTCTGCAACAAAGTCGATACTATTGGGGGGAATCGCCGTTTCGATTGCCCGCATATACTCCTCAAACCGGACCCCGAAATTCGGGTCGTGCCAGCCCACCATCTGTCGTTTCAGCTTTGTTCGCAGAAATTTCAAATCTTCACTGATCTGGTCAAATGACAAGGGCTGATAATCAACATTGGCGTCCACACAAAACCCGCAGGTATAGGGACACCCCATGCTGCCGATCATGGGCACCATTTTAAAGGAGGTGGGAGCTTTGGCGAGGGTCGGCTCGATGAATTTCCACCGTTCCTTGACTCCCGGCAACTCGGTCGGCTGTCGAGCCGCGGCGAGCTGGACCCCAAGCGGACGGTGCGGTGAACAATCGGCGAGAATAGCGTGAATCAGATTCTTGTCGGTAAACCCCACCACATAGTCGAAATACTTGGCGGCATCCTGCGGATAGCTGCGCGCATGTGGCCCGCCTATCACCGTCACGGCTCCGCGAGAGCGATACATATTACTAATGGCATAGGCGGTCAGCGCCGATCGGGTAAAGGCCCCGATAAACACAATATCCGTCTCGTTCAGCAATTCCTGGTGGAGATCTTCTCGGCCGGTGTAGCACACAAAGCGCACCTGATGGCCCAATTCTTCACACCACACCCCGACGACCTGCGGCATAATGCTCGCCAGATTTGGATTCATCACGCGGGTATAGAGGGACTTCGTGGGACCCTTGGTGACCAGATCCAGAATAGTCACCCGAAGTGAGCGCATAAACAACCTCCCACGATCCGTGGCGATGAACACGGCTTACGGCAACTGTAGCAGACTCAGTGAGTGTTCTTCGTCAGGGGAGCCTTACAGGTGCTATCGAGCAGCGTACTATTAATAGTCTTAGGATGCTATCAATAAATTCAAAGAGGGTCAAAGTTTTTCCAGAGCCGGCGAGCTAGAGAACTTGATGTCGTATGAGTTTTGTTAGTCTGTGCTGAGGAATTCAAAAAAAAGAACGCTCTTGGGCTAGCATCTTGATTGGGCTTGTGTGACTATTTTTGTGACCAGACTAGCTGGGAAGGAAAGGGAAATCGTCACCACCATTGCTGGTGGTCGCCTCGATTTACCAACTCGGCGCAGTGGTCCAGCAGCACGATAAGACAATCCTCAAATGTTCTACTGTCTCCCTGTATAAATGCTTCATCCATTGTCGTTAAGGACTCATGGATTTGAGCGCAGCTAACCAGCTCGGGCGGCATCCCATTGAGCCGTCTCAATGCCGACTGCCATGCCCGTTCCCAATCTCGACCACTCCACTTGGTTGGCTCGTTCTTCGGACAATTCCACCTGCTCTGCATGCTCCCTCCTGAGCGAGTCAAACCAGGCCGAGAAAAATCATTTCAATGATCATCGCAAATCCTATTCTTAAGAACCCATGTCCACCTGCGATGATGCAGTAGCGGCGTGACAGGCAAGTAACAACCCTATAAGCGCGGTGTTAATTGAGGGGAACCTGTTTGTGACGTCTTTTCTTGTCGATGAATATGCGGCTTTATCTGGCAGCCAGCAGGCCATGCGGCTGACACCCCTTCCCAAGGGTGGCCCTACAGTACCCAAACAACGCTCCCTAAGACGGTACGCGAGGTTTTTGGACTAACCGTTAAACGTGTATTCATTCCCTCATAACTTTCTGTAAATTTGCTCTTTTTCATCCCGTTCTGCTTGCGCTGGCTACCACACTTCCGTTAGCGTCACGAGTTCGTGCAGGAACCAGAGATGAGCAACTCACAATAGTCATAATCGAGGAGAACATGCGGAAAGAATACAGGAGTGCTGGGTTAACGTGTGTCGCCACGAAGGCGGCTATGATGGGTGTCTTGCTCACGTCCATGACGATACTGCCAGCGTGGGCTGAGGTGTCGACACTGCCCGTGCAGCCTGCACTCGACCAGGCCATCGAGCAATACATTCGGTCGCATCCTGAGGTGATCGTGCAAGCAGTTCGGTCATGGGAGGTGAAGCGCCAAGAGGAGGAGAGGATACGGGTCATGCAGGCGATTGCGACACACCAGAATGAGTTGCTGGGAGATCCGGCCTCTCCCGTCAGCGGCAATGCGGAGGGGAGTGTCACGGTGATCGAGTTCTTTGATTATCGCTGTGGATACTGCAAGCGTGTGGCGGGGACGGTGACGCAGTTGCAAAAGGACGAGCCAGGCGTGAAGGTAGTCTACAAAGACTTTCCTATTTTAGGTGAGGCGTCGGTCTTTGCGGCGCGCGCGGCGCTAGCTGCTCAAAGGCAAGGCAAACACCAGGCGTTTCACGAGGCGATGTTGGCATCCGAGAATGAGCTGACC
Source organism: Nitrospirota bacterium (assembly GCA_013388555.1). Classification (GTDB taxonomy): domain Bacteria; phylum Nitrospirota; class Nitrospiria; order Nitrospirales; family Nitrospiraceae; genus Palsa-1315. Next base: position 41,173 of record JACAFD010000220.1, read on the forward strand.
AAAGAAGAAGTCTTTGTCATCGCCGAGCGGGTCGGCTTGGACGGCAAAAAGCTCGAAGCCGATATGGACTCACCTGAATGGCAACGCGCGCTTGATCGCACGAGTGATCTGGCCAGACAACTCGGCATATCCGGAACTCCGGGGTTTGTAGTGGGCAGCGAATTGCATGCTGGTGCCCTTGACCTTACGAGCCTGAAGGGCCTCGTGGCAAGAGCAAGAACGACTCACTAGAATTCCCTGGACTTGGCTGTGCGCAGAATAACTAGGTAGGCGGAAGATCGAGTCGTTAGAATCCGCTTCCGCCGCCGCCGCCGAAGCCTCCGCCGGAGAATCCTCCCGACGATCCACTGCTGCTGCTGATGCTGAACCCTGATCCTCCTGTGCTGCGGGGGGCGGAGGTCATCATCGTGGTCGCCGCGGCGGACATGTGAGAAAGGTTGCCGACAAAACTCCGCGGGCGGAAGTCGGCGAAGTTGGTTCCTTGATACCAGGTGGGGGGCTGGGTGTAAATCCCCTCGAATGCGCGGACCCAATTCCGCTCCACGCCCAAGGCCATGGCGAAGGGCAGAAACTTCTCAAACATCTGAGGGGTCTTTATGACGCGTTGAAAGCGATCGGATTCGACACGCGTCAGGAATTCCTCGAAACCGAGCACTTTTTCCAGGGCCCGTGTGCCGCGAATGGTTCGGGCAGGCATGAACCATCCGAACCCGAGAATGATCAATCCTGAGAGGACGCCTGCGGCGATACCGGTCTGCAGCGCGATACCATACTGCTCGCTCAACCACATAGCCCCAAAAATCGCCCCGATCGCTACGATGATGCCGACGGTCATATAGGTTTGTTTGACTCGATCAGGCCGCCGCGCATAGTACCCGCGGCTCAGGAGTTGCTCCAGAAGAGAGGATTTGATCCCATCTAAGCGGGCATAGAAGCGATTCTCCAGGTCGGACAGAGCGACGATTGGGACGCTGTCGTCTGAAAAGATCCCGTTCATGATCGAGCGCTCGTGCTGCTTCAGCCCTGTCCACTCGGAGGAGGGCTTGAGCCGATGCAAATGATAGGCGGTACTTGACCAGAGCCCGAGCAGCTTGGATCCGTGGCGCTCTTCGATCCGCAGGTAACCCCGAACGGCAAGGTCGACCAGCGTGGCGGTGATATCTCGGAGATCCGGTGAGTTGTCAAGAAGTGTCCCGAGCTCAGCCGGCGTCAACCTATCGGGTGGCTCATAGGCCACCGTAATCGCGCGGAGTCGCGGGTCGCGTCCGACCCGGTACCAGAGATACCACATGAGCCCAAAGACGCCGATCGGCATCGCCAACGGCCAGTTCGACTGGAAAAATAACTGTGTCAGCTGCAGCCGGCCTGGTGCGGTGAGCAGTCCTTTATCCCATCCGACCACGGCAGTGAGGCCTTCGCGGAACCCGAGCGAGCGCGTCATCCTGTACAGGACTTCCGAGCCCGTGATCCGCACCTCGGCCTGCTGTTCGCGGGCCCCATAGGTGCCGCTGAACGCCAGGGCTTTCACGCCGCTTGCCCCCACTGGTAGGAGCACCCTGGCCGCCACGGATTCGATGGGGACCTCCCATTCGTCGCCGGTGATATTCCAATAGAGTTCGTCGTGGTCCTCGAAGTACTTCAGGCTGTTGGATACCTTGTAGGTCAGGACCAGTGTTTTCGTCGTGTCCTGCGCCCCGGGCAGCCAGATCTTGAAGCTCCGGTAGTGCCGATCTCGAAAGCTCTCGTACTTGAGAGGCGCGTGGTGCTCGTCCGTCACGCTCACCAAATCCAACAGCAAGGTGTAATTGAAGCCCTGCGGCGTGCGATATTCGACGGGGATATCGCGTTTCAATCCGTTCCATGATCCGGTGAAGCGCGGGCGAATCGTTTCGGTAACCAGAAGGTCGCCGCTGGCGAGCACCTGAATGTCGGCCTGAAACTGCTCGATCACGAGCGAGCGGGCGTTGGCCTGGGTACTCCCAATGGCCAGAAGCCAGCCCAGGAGCAGAAGGCCAAGACGGATGACGTTAGGCGCGTGCATAAGGAAGGAGTACCGCTGCCGGCCCATCGGGTGACATCAACGGGCCACCGGTTCGAAACTCACCTTCGGCACAGCCCGCTCCGCCGCTTCGGTGATCTCGAAGAATTCGCGCGGCCGGAAGTTGAAGGAGTTCGCAA
>JACAFD010000278.1 GCA_013388555.1 Nitrospirota bacterium
GAACAGCCGCCCGAGGCGGAAGGTCTCGACAGTTGCGGCACATGCCGATCCTGCCAACAGATCGAGGCCCGCACGCATCCGGACTTTTTCGTCATCGAGCCGGACCCGGACCAGGCCACCCGGCAAATCAAAATCGAGCAAGTCCGGGAGATCGAGCATCAGATCATGTACCGCCCGCTTATCGGCGAGCGCAAAATCTGCATGGTCGACGATGCCGATCGCATGACGATCGGCGCGGCCAATGCGCTATTGAAAACCCTGGAAGAGCCGCCCGAGCATAGTCTCTTTCTCGTCGTCTCAAGTCGCCCCGCCGCCCTCCCTGCGACCATCCGGTCACGCTGTCAAGCCCTTCGCTTTCTGACACCGGCCCGCACACAGGTGGAAGCTGCGCTGATCTTGAAGCGTGAAATTCCTCCCCCAGATGCGCGATTCCTTGCCATCATCAGCGAAGGCCGACTCGGAGAAGCCCTCACCGCCGATGTGAAAGACACTCGCGCCCGCCAACAGGAATTTCTGAACTTGGTTCGCCCTCAATCCTTGCAATCGATCGGGGCTATCCTCTCCTCGGCAGAAGCGATTGCGAAGGCCGACCGTGCACAGGACATCTTCGCCTGGCTGGCCCGCTGGATCCGCGACCTTGTCTTGATTCAGATCGGAGGAGATCCCGACCAACTGCTCTATGTTGACGATCTGAAGACACTGGAAGCCTACGCGCGGCGGGCCGATACCGATCAGCTCTTGGACCTGCTCCACGAGATCGAGATGACCCAACAGCGCGCCACACGGAACCTCAATCTCCACATGGCACTGGAGACGATTTTGCTCAGACTGCACGATGCGGTGGCTACGTCGTCCACTCTACTACCCGCCTAGCTTTCATCGTTTATTACCTGGTATCTTTTCTCACGCCAGGAGCCTGTCCGACATGGCCATTCGCCACGAGGCGAAGGAGGGGCAGGCAGATGCGCGACCGGAGGCGTATTCGCTGGAATACGTTGAGGGTTTTTCGTGGCAGAGAACAACGCAATGCCTGGATATCGTTCGCCGCAGTAGACAGGTCAATGTCGGACAGACAGGCTCCTAGATGAGTAACCCCAACAGTTTCTACATCACCACGCCGATCTATTACGTGAACGACGTGCCGCATATCGGCCACGCCTACACCACCGTCGCTGCCGACGTCCTTGCCCGCTACTGGCGGCTGCGAGGACGCGACGTCTTCTTTCTTACGGGGCTCGATGAACATGGCCAAAAAGTGCAGCAGGCTGCGGCCAAAGCCGGCATCGACCCGCAAGCCCATTGCGACAAACTGGCTCCCCAATTCCAGACCCTTTGGAAACGGCTCAACATATCCAACGACGCCTTCATCAGGACGACCGATCAACCGCACAAGTCTATTGTTCAACGATATCTTCAACAGCTATATGATAATAGACTGATTTATAAGGATGACTACACGGGATGGTACTGCACATTCGATGAACGATTCTGGACAGAAAAGGATGTCATTGGTGGGCTCTGCCCCGACTGCAAACGGCCAGTCGAACGCATCAGCGAGCACAATTACTTCTTCAAGATGGGCCAATATCAGGATCGCCTCATCGAACACATCCAGCAACATCCTCGCTTCATCCGTCCTGATTCTCGACGCAATGAAGTCCTGGGATTCTTGACCACGCAAAAACTCGGCGACCTGTCGATCTCGCGGCCCAAATCACGCCTCACGTGGGGGATCGAGCTCCCATTCGATAAGGACTACGTCACCTACGTCTGGTTCGACGCGCTGGTGAATTACATCTCCGCCTTGGAATACAAAGGGGCGGGACCATTGCTCGATCACTTCTGGCCCGCAAGTGTGCATTTAGTCGGCAAAGATATTCTCACCACCCACGCGGTCTACTGGTCCACCATGCTGATGGCGCTGAACCTCCCGCTGCCTGAAACGATCTTCGCCCACGGCTGGTGGACCGTGGATGGCGAAAAGATGTCGAAGAGCCGCGGCAACGTCGTGGACCCGAACAAGATGGTCGATCAGTTCGGCGCCGACGCCTTTCGCTATTTTCTCTTGCGAGAAGTGCCCTTCGGACAAGACGGTGACTTCTCGCAAGCGGCCATGATTGGCAGCATCAACAGCGATCTGGCCAACGGGATCGGTAATCTCCTGAGCCGCACATTGACCATGATCGAGCGGTTCTCTGATGGCATCGTTCCTGAGACGGAAGAGCCAGCGTTGCCACAGCATGAAGAAGAGATCGGCAACGCTGCGCGCGCGCTTCCTCATAGCGTCGAGGAAGGAGTGGCCGCACTGGCCTTCAGGGACAACCTGCAACAGATATGGGAACTCATCGGGCGCTGCGACGAATACATCGACAAAGCAGCCCCCTGGCAATTGGCCAAAAAACCGGACAATCATGGAAAACTTAAGACCGTCCTCAACACGACTGCAAAAGCCCTTCGCCTGCTATCCGTGCTCATCTACCCATACATGCCACAGACGGCTGTGCAGCTCGCGCAACAACTGGGGCTTTCATTCGACTTTTCGAAGCCATTGTCTGAGATTTCCTATAAGTGGGCCGCCCCGATTACGGGCATCAAGATC
>JACAFD010000265.1 GCA_013388555.1 Nitrospirota bacterium
CCGGCGAGACCGAGGTGTCGTTTCATGACGATTCCTTTGAAGGGGAAGGACTGCTTTGGCAACCGGCCAATGCCGCCGCCATCAAGAAGAGAAATCCTCCTCGACCTATGACGCGCGGCCAATTCATGATTGCCCTTTTCGAAGAGCTGAGTCTTAGTTCAACAGTCTGCGATTCCCTGGTGGGTATCATACTCCCCCCTCGGCGAAAAACCAATCGACCATTCTGAGGGCAATAGGCCGATGGATCTCATTGACTGACCTAAAGCGGCGCGGTATTCTCAGCCACTCGATTACCCACTATCCCGAGGTCTGTATGTCCCTGCACGACCGTCTCACAGAAGATTTGAAGCTAGCCATGAAGGCTCGAGACCAATTACGGATGGATGTGATTCGCATGATCAAGGCTGCCGTGATGAACAAGGAAATGGAGATCAAGAAGGATCTCGATGATGCCGAGATGAGCCGTGTGATGACAACCATGATCAAGCAACGCCGTGAATCGGTTGAGCAATTTGAAAAGGGTAACCGGGTAGAACTCGCCGAGAAAGAACGGCTGGAAATCGCCATTCTCGAATCCTATCTCCCCCAAGCGCTCTCTCCTGAACAGCTCTCCGCCGTCGTGGACTCAGTCATTCAAGAAACCGGCGCTCGATCTCTTAAGGAGATGGGCGTCGTGATGAAAGCTGTGATGATCCGTGTGGCCGGCCAACCGGTAGACGGCAAACAGATCAGCGATCTCGTTCGCGCCAAGCTCCAGTAGTCCCATCTGCACCTGCTATACTAAAAATTAATTACTCGCGCACCCCGTGCGAGCGCCTGACAGGAATCCGCATGGGCATTCTTATCGTCGACGACTCTCCAGACCAGCAGGTACTCCTCCGCGCAATCCTTGGGAAGGCCGGCTATACGGATCTCCTCAGCGCGAACTCGGCCAAGGCCGCGTTCCCCATGCTCGGTATGGGCGGCCAGGAGATGCCTTCCCCTATCGACTTGATTCTAATGGATGTACTTATGCCGGACCTGGACGGAGTCGAAGCCTGCCGCCAGATCAAGAGCCTGCCGCATCTTTGCGATATTCCCATCATCATGGTCACGGCAAAAAGCGATCACTCCAATCTCCAAGCCGCGTTTGCCGCGGGAGCGATCGATTACATTACGAAGCCGGTGAACAGCATAGAGTTGCTGGCACGCGCCTCTTCCGCGCTGGCGCTGAAAAAGGAAATGGATTGCCGCAAAGCGCGCGAGGAGGAACTCCGTAGAAGCAATGAAGAGCTGCAGAAAGCGTTGCGGGATGTCAAAGTCCTCAGGGGACTCATTCCCATCTGCGCATCCTGTAAAAAGATCCGTAACGATGGCGGGTTCTGGCAACAGTTGGAGGAATATATCGGCGAACATTCCGAAGCGGAGTTTAGCCACGGCATCTGTCAGCCCTGTGTCAAAAAGCTTTATCCTGGAGTTTATCAGGACTAGCTGCTACGATTTCTTACGTTTCTCACTCGCTTTTACTGGATTCAGAATATATGGGCATTTTGATCGTTGATGATTCTGCGGACGACCGTCTACTCCTCCAGTCGATCCTCTCGGCTGCCGGCTACGACCAGCTTCTGGTCGCTGGCTCCGCGGCCGCCGCATTCCGTTTGCTTGGACTGGACGACGGGAAGCACAGCGCAGCCTCCCGGGTCGACCTGATCCTCATGGACATTGTCATGCCGGAGATGAGCGGCATCGAAGCCTGCCGCCAGATCAAGGCGGTCGAACGATTCCGTGACACGCCGATCATGATGGTCACCATGAAGACCGATCCTGTGGATCTCCAGCTCGCTTTTGCCGCAGGCGCGCTCGACTATATCGGGAAACCCATCAACAAGATCGAGCTTTTGACTCGCGTTCGATCGGTCTTGCGGCTGGTCCACGAAATCGACCGGAGGCGGGCTCGGGAGCAGGAGCTTCTGGAGGTTATGCGTCAACTCCAGGAAGCGAATCAGATGCTGTTGCGCCTGTCCTGTCTGGATGGCCTCACCGGTATTACCAACCGACGCCAGTTTGACGATTTCTTGGATCAGGAATGGCGCCGGGCCGTCCGCGAATTAACGCCGCTCTCACTGATCATGCTCGACATCGATAGTTTTAAGTCTTACAACGATGCTCTCGGGCATACGTCTGGCGACGAATGCCTCCGGCAGGTAGCCGCCGCGATCTCCGGAGCCGTCAACAGACCGGGAGACCTTGTCGCGCGGTACGGGGGAGACGAATTCGTGGTTGTCCTTCCCGGTACCGGTACAGACGGAGCGGCACAGGTGGCGGAATCACTTCGGCAACGCATTGAAGCCCTTGGCATTACGCATTCCGATGGCGGCTGCACCACCATCAGCGTCGGTTTTGCCAGTACGATCCCCGGCCGGAACAGTTCCCCCATCGATCTGATCAAGGCGGCGGATCAAGCGCTGTATCAAGCCAAACAGGAAGGCCGAAATCGGGCTAAACAGGCCGGCACACTCTCTCTCGTCCCGCGCTCTCACGAAGACTAACCGTCCTGTCCTCGCTATGACTATGCCAGGACCTCGACGAGATGTACTGACAGTGACCGGCGCGGTCCTTTCCGCACACGTACGGTCATTGTCATATACAAACTCTCTACACGACGTGCATCCGATTATCCGCGAGAGAGTGTGCTGTCATGGCTAAGAAAGCCTCAGCGAATCGAGCAGCTCGCACGGCCAAGCGAGAACCGAGGCCCCTGGCGACCGGTCGCTCACGGAGTACAGAGCCATCCAAACGGCAACGACTCTCTTCCTTGCGCAGAAAACCCACGGAGAAAAGTGGACGTCGCGCAGGAGGCGCTCAAGTCATCAACCGGGCGGAATCGGTTTCGCAAGAAATCGAGCGGCGGTTTCGTGCCCTGCTGGACACGACAAGCGATTGGGGTTGGGAAATCGATGAGCACGCCCTGTTCACATATAGTAGCCAACGAATTTGCAATATCCTCGGATATACGCCGGAAGAAGTGCTCGGTAAAACACCCTTCGATCTGATGCCGCAGGACGAGGCCCCACGCAGCAGAGACCTGTTCGGCCCCATCGTGGCGGCCCGGCAAGCGTTTAGCGGTATAGAGTCTATTTACCTTCATAAGGAAGGCCACCGCATGTTCCTTGAATGCGGAGGGGTGCCCCTGTTCGATGATGCAGGAAGGTTCAGAGGTTACCACGGCATTAATCGGGACATTACGGAACGCAAACGAGCCGCGGAAGAAGCAAGGTATGATCAAGCGCTCCTGGCCTCCATCATCGAAAATATTCCTGACATGATCTTCGTCAAGGATGCCAAGACTCTGAAATTTGAGCGCTTCAACCAAGCGGGCGAGCAACTCCTCGGTTACCCCAGAGAGGAACTGATCGGCAAAAGCGATTACGATATTTTCCCTGGGCGGGAAGCCGACTTTTTCACGGCCATGGACCGTCAAGTATTGCAACAGGGGCGTCTCATCGATATTCCAGAAGAGCCGATCGAAACTCGGCGGAAGGGGAGGAGACTGCTCCATACCAAGAAAGTTCCGATCAACGGTGACGATGGCACGCCCCTGTATTTACTTGGTATCTCGGAAGATATTACCGAGCGAAAACAGATGGAACGAGCCGAACAACACCGGACGCGTCTATTGGAGCAGCAACAAATTGCACTATGCGAGCTGGCGAAGCACGATGCTGTCTATACAGGGAAGTTTGAAGAGGCGTTGCGGATGATCACTGAAACAGGAAGCCGTGTGCTTGGAGTAGAACGGGCGAGCATTTGGACGTTCAATGAACAAAGGTCTGGGTTGGAACTGCTCGACCTTTATGAGCGAACCCCGAATCGCCACATAACCGGCTTCACTCTGGCTGCACAGGACTACCCGTCCTACTTTCAAGCCATCGCAGATGAAGAACACGCCATTGCCGCAGGTGACGCCCACATAGACTCCAGAACCAGGGAGTTTTCCCATTCGTATCTCATCCCGCTGGGAATTGGAGCGATGTTGGATGCGCCGGTTCGACGGAGAGGGCAGGTCGTCGGGGTGTTGTGTCACGAGCATGTCGGTGGACCGCGATCCTGGTCGAAGGAGGAAGTATATTTTTCCAGTTCACTGGCAACCTTCATGACGCTCGTATTGGAAGCCAGCCAACGCCGGGAGGCTGAACAAGCCCTCGTCCTCGCTAAGGAAGCAGCAGAAATTGCCAGCCGCGCAAAGAGCGAGTTCCTTGCCAGCGTGAGTCACGAGATTCGAACGCCTATGAATGCGATTGTCGGAATGGCGGATCTGCTATGGGAAACGGATCTGGCTCCAGAGCAACGGAAATACCTGCGTATTTTCCGCCGCGCCGGCGAAAATCTATTGGGTCTCATTAAAGACATTCTCGACCTGTCGAAAGTCGAGGTCGGCCATCTCGAACTGGAATCAACCGACTTTGATTTGAGCGACTTGCTTGAAAAAGCCATCGAGATTCTCGCCATGCGGGCCAATGAAAAAGGCCTCGAACTCGCCTGTCACATTTCTCCTGACGTTCCCAGTGCCGTGATCGGAGACCCCAACCGACTCCATCAGATCCTCATCAACCTCATCAGCAACGCAATCAAATTCACCGACAGCGGGTCTGTCACGGTGCAGGTCATGCCGGATCCGGAACTCCATGCGCCCGGAGCCATTCGATTCTCTATTAGCGATACAGGGATCGGCATTCCGTCCGACAAGCTTACTGCCATCTTTGAGAGTTTCACGCAAGCCAGTGCCTCGACGACACGCAAGTATGGGGGAACCGGGTTAGGCCTGACCATTTCCAGGCAATTAGCCGAGCGTATGAACGGGCGAATCTGGGTGGAGAGTACCCTTGGAAAGGGCAGCAGGTTTCACTGCTGTGTGCAGCTCGCGGTGCAATCTGGCCGGACAGCCACCCACGAAGATTCACAGGTTGATCTTCAAGGGATCAGAACCCTAGTGGTCGATGATCATGCCACCAACCGCCTGATTCTTCGTGAAACCTTGACCACCCTGGGAGCAGAGGTGACGGATGCGGCGTCCGGTGACGAGGCCATCGAAGAATGGCGGCAAGCCTCTGCCTCAACACGCCCTTACAAGCTCCTGCTCCTCGACTGTCGAATGCCGGAGATGGATGGATTCCAGGTCGTCGAAGAAATCAGACGGACCGGCCCCTCCCAGGATCTAACCATTGTGATGCTGGCTTCTGACCATTGGGCTGACGACATCGCCCGTACTTACGATATGGGGCTGGGCGGTTATCTGATCAAACCCATCAGGAAATCGGATCTGCTCCAGACCATCAGCATCGCCCTCGGCCGCTCCAAGGGTGTCCAGCACACTACAGGTTTGATGCCAGTGGTTCCGGTACCTGCGTCCGAAGTCAGGACCCTTCGTATCTTATTGGTAGAAGATTCCCCGGATAATCAATTGCTTGTCCGTTCCTATCTGAAGCAGACCCCCTATCGTCTCGATATTGCTGACAATGGAGCCATTGCGTTGGACCGATTCAGGAATGGCTACTACGATCTCATCCTGATGGACATGCAGATGCCGGTGATGGACGGCTATGAGGCTACACGAGCGATCAGGGTCTGGGAGCGGGAGCATGACCTTCCCCCCACCCAGATAATCGCCTTGACTGCTTTGGCGCTGAAAGAAGAGGGGGTCAAGATTCTCGAGGCCGGCTGCAATGCTCATATGACCAAGCCTATCAAGAAGCACACCCTCCTCGAAGTCCTCCAGGCTTGCAAAGGGCGGCGAACCACATGACCATGGGACAGAACAGAAAAGCTGAAAGTGGTATCACTGTGTACATCGACCCGGGCCTTGAAGAGATCGTTCCAGGGTTTCTCGAGAATCGCCGGCGTGATGTGCAGACGGTGGAAACAGCCTTGGGGCAAAACGATTTCAATACAATCTGTGTCATTGGTCACCGGATGAGGGGAGACGGAGGAGGCTATGGGTTTGACGCGATCAGCACGATAGGGGAAGGCATGGAGCAAGCGGCGGCGCGACAAGATACTGAAGCGATCCGGCGGCATCTCAACAACCTCGTTGACTTCCTCGCCCGTATCACTGTGGTGTATCGAAGGTGAATTCCGGAGGGGGTTATCCGTGTGCAACAAGTACGATGGTGCGATAGAGAGCACGCGATACGAGCAAGCTTAATCTGGTGTAGGGTGCCTGTTACGTCCATCGTTGCGCGTTCATTTAAAATCGAAGGGATCGCGTTGGTTGCGTAAATCCGGTCGATGAGTAAGTCCCATCTTATCTTAGTCGTGCTCCTGGTTTAGGCCTTCCTCTTTTCTCTTCAGCTGCATCACCGTCAATAGGCGCGTGAATAATCCGAGTGGAAATCCTTCGGCTCCAATTCGACTTTCCGCAGGGATATGCGTATCCTTTGCCTGGTTCACAACCAACGCACTGTGGGAACGAGCGCGAGCCCGTGAGGGGAAACCAGAAAGGGGAGCCGGTGGAATCGAGAATCACAAAACCCCAATCCTATTCCCCTCTCCTCTACGATTGTGTCGTCAACCTCCTGGGCGCCACCCGTACTGTCGTGAGCATCTGCGTAGCGCTGGCGGTATGCAGCTCTGTTCTAGAGGCATCGGAGCTGCCCTCTGTCAATGAAGTGTTGCAGGAGTTGCAGATTTCGGACCGTGACCGGCAGCAGATCTGGAAGGGCAAAATTGTCTCCTGGACAGCGTCGGAAGGATCAGATCGGGAACTCGCCATCGGCATGGCCTTGTTAGTCAAGACAAGCGCAGAAAATCTTGCCGAACTCTTTCGTGAGGCCACGGTGTTCAAAACGGAATCGGCGATCACGGCCCATGGCAGCATCGCGGGCGACGGGCAGCTGGCCGACTTCACGGGCCTGAAGCTGGAACCGAATGGAGAGAAGGAAGCCCGGCGGTATCTCGAAGCGAAACCGGGCGACGACCTGAATTTGGATATCGAGGAAATTGCGGCCTTTCAGGCGCTGAAGTCGGCCAGCAAGGACGGGACGGTGCCGATTGAGAGGGTGGAGGCGCTGATACGCGAACAGTTGCTGGCGCGCTACCAGGCCTATCATACGAAAGGGCTGGCCGACACCGCGCCCTACGCACGTACGAGCCGACAGCGCGTCTTCGCACGCGATGAATTAGCCCTTGCCACCACGCAGTCGAAACTGCTTGCAAAGTACCTCCCCTCAGTCTCCAATGTGCTGCTCAATTATCCGGCCACTAAGATCAAAGAAGGCGAGGAGTTCAAAGAACAGTTTTTCTGGCTGAATGTCGACGTCTTTGGGCGTCCGACCTACGTGCTGTCTCACCGCATGCACTTCCGGATCGGCGAGGCCTCGATCGTTGTGGATCGACACTTTTACGCCAGCCATGATTACAACAGCCTGCAGCAAGGAGTGGCGGCACTCCCAACGAAGGACGGCATGGTTGCGGCCTACCTCAGCCGTGTGTCGACCGACCAGGTCACCGGATTTGGGTCTTCGGCGAAGCGTACCGTTGCTCGTACCCTGATGGGCTCCTATCTCAAGGACATGCTTGAAACCCTTCGGGCCAAGGCAGAGAAGCCCTAGCGCGTGCAGACCCAGGCCCATCAGTACTCCTGATGTCCCGGCATCGGAATGTGCAACGGAGGGCCGTGGAGGACACCGTCGTTAACCGACGCGTTGTCATTTGACTTTCATGCGCTTGCGCTGATCGCATAAAACATCCTACAGCATCGCCTGAGCCACTGCCTACCGCGTTCAGACGGATCTCTTGTTACCGCGCGGTGATCGAAGATACGGTCATGGCTTCGCTTGTTTCATTCTTCACTGTTTCGTAACTAGTTCTTTACTGTCGTATCTGTAGGCCATCAACTGCAATATCCATCCTCCGAGAAACGCAACGTTTTCACCATGGTTCTGCCATGATTTTCTAGAATCACCTACACCTCGCCACCATCTTCTTCTAAAGACCTCTGAAATCCACGGTCTTCTTGTGCCCCCTCGACGGCACGCATATTGCTCAATGCCAGTGAACAAAAGTGATTTTCGTAAAAAATGCTGTGCCTGTTGCGGGAGGACTATCTATATGAAGATGAACTGGATGCGAGCCATCACGGGTCTTTTTGTGTTGTGGTCAAGTACAGCGGCGGGTGCCACGTTGACATGGACAGCCAACAGTGAACCTGATCTGGCAGGATATCGCATCTATCAATGCAGTATCCTCCCGTGCACCAAATCGTCTGGCGCGCTTCTTACCACGTTGGGACGGACGACAAGCTTCGATATCGGAACACCGGCGACCATCCAGTACTACTTCATTACGGCTCATGATCTAGCCAATAACGAATCGGTCATCAGTAGTCTTGCGACGTTCAGGCCTGCCGAGTCTCCGGCACCACCGCCCCCGGTGGGTACAGTGCGCTTGACCATTGTGGGGAATCCGGCTACTAGCGCGTGGGGCGTGACAGGCACCGTGGCCGATACGCGCGACGTGATGGCCGACATCTTCCTGGACGGTGTGCTCCATCACACCGATAATACGGCTCCGTACGGGTTTCCGGAAGACAACGGCACCACAGCCATTCCGGCCAGGTTCGGAAACGGGCCACACACCGTGCAGTTCGTGTTCAAGCTTGAAGGCACCACAACAGAGCTCGGGCAAGCCAGCATGACCGTGCAGGAAGGGAATTCATCTCCACCTCCCCCTCCCTCTCCACCGCCCCCTGAAGGACCGGTGAGTCTGACAATCGTGGGGAATCCGGCTACTAGCGCGTGGGGCGTGAGGGGCACCGTGGCCGATACGCGCGACGTGATGGCCGACATCTACCATGATGGCAGGCTCATCCGCACAGAGCACAACCCGCCATATTGCAACTTTGAAGAAGCATTTGGCAGGTGCGGCAGAGGTTCCCTCGGTACCGGCCTGCACATGGTGGAGTTCGTCTTTAAGCTGGAAGGTACCACAACCGAAATCGGGCGAGAGAACGTGACCGTGCAGGAAGGAAATCCGTCTCTATCTCCCTCTCCCCCTCCCCATGTGGGACCGGTGAGTCTGACAATCGTGGGGAATCCGGCCACCGGTAGATGGGGTGTGGCAGGCACCATCCTGGATTCACGAAACGTGATGGCTGACATCTACCACGATGGCAGGCTCATTCGCACAGAGCACAGCCCGCCGTATTGCAACTTTGCGGAAAGGTCTGGCAGATGCGGCAGAGGTTCCCTCGGTGCCGGCCCGCACACGGTGCAGTTCGTCTTTAAGCTGGAAGGCACCGCGACTGAGATCGGGCGAGCTAACGTGACCGTGCAGGAAGAGTAATGTGGCTATTAATTGACCTTAGGTTCACAGCCGTTACGATCGATGAAGTTTGCCGATCGGATAGATCATATACTACCTAGGAATTTATTAATTTTTTGGAGGGCCAAAACCGGCTTTGTTTTGCGAGACGATTCGGGTGCCGCTGAGAGCTACGCATTCGCGTACCAACGCCAGGAAATAAGCCTGCCACTAACGTGATTGCCGATTCCGCCAATCCCATGGCGGTATCGGCTGCGCTCAAGCCTGACTCTTCCGGGTTCTCTTCTCAACCACACAATCCTTGCGAAGTCGAATCCAAGATGCGGTCAAGTTTCCCGATCTTGTGCATGCGTTCAAGCAGGAAGCCGACAATGAAATCCCGCAGGCCTCGACCGCGCATAACACGTTTTAGGATTTCATTTCTCTCACTCCTGAATCAATGCATGGAGAAAGGTAGCAACAACGATTCAGGCAAGTCTTTTGTCGAAGCGATCAGTCGGCATCGCCACTGGAACCGCCCGAAGTAGCGGTGGTGAATCACGTCCAGAGAGGTGCACCACCCGTTCCTGCGCGATCGACCAGATTCGGCTCCGCCCCCGTGCCTGCCTCATCAATTATTCAAACCTGAGCAATGTGGGGCAGCTCCCAACCAGCTGGAGGCTCATGATGATGTGGCTAGAGGTGGCGTCCGATCGCCCTGCACGTGAACAGCGTCCAAGGCTCTCGACGAGGGCAGAACAGGAGGATTTATGGCGTGCGTACGATGCGGTGGGTTCCTGGTACACGAAGACTGGGGGGGTCTCGTCGACAATTTCCGTGAGAGACCTCTCAGGGCAATCAGGTGTGTCAACTGTGGGGCGATCGACGACTCCGTGACACTCACGAATCGTCCTATGGAAAGGAGATTGATGCGCTCTACTACGCATTGATTTTCTTGGTGGTTGGGCGGCTCCCCATTAGTCAGGAATCTAATTCCGGCTTGGTGGCACGCAGCCGCCAACGAAGAAATTCGTGGGTTGATGGAACAGATCTGTCTGAAAGAGGCCGGAGGCTAGACGTATTCCTAGAGAGCTATGGCAACCTCACGCTGAGCGCGGCTGCGGCACGTGATCGCATCTCCTGATTCACTGATCGAAGAATCACCCAGGGATTCTGCTAGTGGGACCCCGTACAAAGGCAGTGTACTTTACCCACTCATGGTTTCGTCTCCCTCCGTGTTCGGGGCGAGCTTTGAGTTCGATTCCGCTTCCTGCGGAGGTGGACTCTCAGGCGACTATTCCGCAAGTCATGTGGTCGGTGGACTCTCGTATCATTTGTAACAGAACAACTGGGAGTTAAAGTTGATCAATGCGCAGGGACGACCCGTATGGTTCCTTTCTCGCATCAGTTCTGGAGGCTGTAGCGTGAAAGAGGGTCAACCCTGCGCAGCCAACGGAGGACGTGTATGAAACTGCACCTGCCAGCCACCCTGCTAGCGATGGTGTGTGGCGCCCTGTTGTCCGGCTGTTCCCTCTCTCAGCCGGCCGTGCCTGTCACCACCTTCTCAGATTCGAACGTCCTCGCGATGCTCGATACCATTAACCTGAGCGAGATCAATGCGGCCAGTCTGGCCAGGCAGAAGGCCTCCTCCCCGGATACCCGAATGTTCGCGGCTCGTATGTTGAACGAACACACTAGGATGCTGCAACAGATGCGGCATCTGGCTCGACGGATCCACATCCAGCCGCAGCCGCCTGCATTGGCATTGCAAGCTACTAAGACACATCAGACGACAATGGAGGAGCTGCGAAACCTGTCTGATCGGGACTTTGATCGAGCTTACCTGAAATATCAAATCAGGATGCATGAGCAAGCCTTGAATCTTGTACAAGATACAGCCCGTTCCGTGGAGAGTCCACAGCTTCAGCAACATCTCCGGCAAGCTCATCCGGATCTAGAAGGTCATTTGTCGGCAGCCAAGGCAATCGAACGACAGCTCGTGGCACAGTACCTCACTTTCCGGGGAGGATTGTCCTCCAAGAAATAACTTACTTGTAAATCCCGGATAGTTTCCGACTTAGATATGCAACACTTTGAGCGGATTGCTTGATCGTTAAGCAGCCAGCTCTAATAAGCGCTCTCATCCCTTGAACGAGCCCCTGAGTCTGCTGAGACGAAGGCCGAGGACTCTGAGGAATGCATGCCTTCCGAGATTCGGTCAACCATCTGGCCCAATTCCCTCACGTAATGCTTTACAATCAGCAGTTCATCTAGAGTGAACGGCAGATCTTTGAATACGTCGGGAACTGACAACAGATGCTCGCATGCTCGGAGGTAGTTATGGACTTCGGAGCGAAGAGGCGGCGGAGGAGGTGGAAACGAATACATGTGAACCCTTTCTCAAAGTAACTGACCAAGGGATGTGGGGGGGACCGTAACACCTTCACCGGAAAAGGTATCCTGGGAGATTCCCTTGCCCCATTCCTACCGGTGCCTGGAGAGCCCTCGCCACACATCCGCGGTTGTCTGAAGAGGAATGGATGGTTGCTCAACGTGCCAAGATCTAAGTTGTCCCTACTCCCCCCCTGCGGGGAGCAGCTCTTCAAGAATACGACGTGTCATTTCCTCCACCACTTCCTGCTCATGCTCCGACAGCGCAGATGAGTTCAGCAGTGCTTCGCAGGCAAGAATGTATTCACTGACGCTTTGACGGTAGGTAGACATATCACCGCACTCTGACAGCTTCAGGGCTTCAGGTATCCTAGGTAATCCCCGGGTCGCCAGCGATACCATATCAAGCAGGGTGGAGAGCCATAGAAACTAGCACGCAATATTTATCGATGGGTCACAAAACAACGGTCCGATCACAGGCGGACGCATGTAACTGGCCGTAGGGTCCCTGGCACCCATCGGTGCGTTAATTGGTGGTCCCCCTGGCATACCCGGCAACCCCCTGCCTGCAGAGCCAAATGATGGTCCAGCATTTAATATAGAAGCGCTGCCCACAAGGCGATTGCTTGTTGGCGGGGTAATAATGTTACCAGGAACCCCAAAAGTGGGCAGAGGAGGCTGTATCTGCCCACCTTGAGGATTCTGCGGGAACTGGTTTAGTGAAGAATCTGGAACCGTAATTATTTGCGCTGCGCATGGATCTGCCCAGGTAAAGCATACGCCGATCACTCCTATGATAACAGCCGTTGTGCTTTGCACAAGCGTATTTGTAGGCTCGTCAATCAAAAGTGATAACTAGGCAAAGCCCCGGCCAGTTGGCATAAACTGCAACAGCACACCCGATGACGATGCCATAAACTATCTGAATCTCCCACCACCCATTCTTTTCTTTGTCGCTTGAGAAAAACTCATGGCCACTGAGCTAGAGAGGACCCCTTAGCCTCTACTATGGGGGTGCGGCAATGGTCACCATGAAATTTTGTGGATCTATCCTTCGTCATGCGGCTCTTCCCCACTCTAATTTTTGAAGACCGAGGCGGGCGCGCATCACGGAGGAATCTAAGCGCACGGAATTAGCTTGGATATCTGAGACGTCCAACGAATGCGCCTAGGGGATGTGCTAGCTATGGATGTGGCCGAGACATGGGAGAGTAAAAGAGAGAATTGAGAGTTACGTGCGGGGGGCATAGCCGAAGTCAAATCGAAGGTGAGAGTGAAAACGAACATACCGACGATTGAACAAGGGCTGGGAACACTGATTATCACAGGCAGTAGTGGGCGGATCGGTAGTTCGTTCATTGATCGCATCGGAGAAAGCTACACGGAGGTGGGCCTCGACCGCAAAGGCCCGCCCCATCCGCCGCCCGAAACCGAACACGTTATCGACTGCGACCTCAGCTCGGATGAAAGCGTGTGGTCTGCGCTGGACGAAGTCCGTCTACTCGGATACAAGCGAATTGCCTCAGTCATCCATCTCGCTGCCTATTACAGTTTCTCCGGTGAGCCGAGTCCCCTGTATGAGCAAGTGACTTTGCGCGGCACCCAACGCCTGCTGCAAGGACTGCGAGACTTTGAGGTCGAGCAGTTCATTTTTTCCAGCACCATGCTGGTGCATGCGCCTTGTGAACCGGGAGAACGCATAGACGAAGATTGGCCGATCAAGCCGAAATGGGATTATCCCAAATCGAAGGTTGCGACGGAACAATTGATCTTACGTGAGAGAGGCGACGTGCCGGTGGTGTTTCTGCGCATCGCCGGGGTGTACAACGATCATTGCCATTCGATCCCGATCGCGCAACAGATCCAGCGCATTTACGAACAGCGCTTCATCGGCCATATTTTTTCCGGTGACATCACGCATGGAGCAGCTTTCGTGCACATGGAGGATATGGTCCAGGCCTTGGTGCTCGCCGTCGAACATCGCAAGGACCTACCGCAAGTGACCACGCTGCTCATCAGCGAACCGGACACACTTAGTTATGATGAGCTACAACGCGCCATCAGCCGCGAGCTTCACGGCAAAGAATGGAAGACCTATCGCATTCCCAAGGCATTGGCTAAATTTGGCTCCTGGCTCCTGAACGTGTTGCCCGGCGCCGACCCCTTCATCAAGCCGTGGATGATTGATATATCTGACGATCATTATGCGCTCGACATCTCCCGCGCCCGCGCCCTTCTCGGCTGGGAACCGCGCCACTCTCTGCGCGACACGTTGCCGAAAATGCTCAACTTTCTGAAGTCAGACCCGGCGGGTTGGTATCAGGAAAACGATCTGATGGCAACACCTATTCCGGATGGTCCGCCCTGGCCGCATATCGCAAACGTGCTTCTTGGTCTGTGGCTCATTGGGACCGCGCCGGCACTCGGCATGACTGTGCCTGCGCTGCTTTGGAGTGATCTCGCGAGCGGTGCGGCGATTGCTCTATTCAGCTTGATCGCGACGCGCCATGCGTGGGCTGCGTGGGCCGTGTGCGGGGTGGGTCTGTGGGTGATGAGCGCGCCCCTCTTGTTCTGGGCGGCGAATGCTGCCTTCTACAACAACGATTTGCTGATCGGCGCATTGGTGGTCACCTTCTCGGTCATTGTCCCGCAGCTCAGTCGTGACAGTCCCGGCTCCGGTGCTCCGCCCGGCTGGAGCTACAATCCTTCCGGTTGGGTACAACGGTTGGGAATCGTGTTCCTGGCGATGGCCGGTTTTTTCCTCTCTCGCTACATGGCGGCGTTTCAACTCGGCCATATCGTGTATCCGTGGGACCCGTTCTTCGGCGATAGCACCAGACTTGTACTCACCTCGGATATCTCGAAAGCCTTTCCTGTGTCAGACGCCGGCTTGGGCGCGCTCTCGTACCTGCTCGACGCCCTGGCTGGGCTGATTGGCGGAAGACGGCGCTGGCGCACCATGCCGTGGATGGTGGTGCTCTTCGGCTTGTTTATCATCCCGCCAGGTGTGACGAGCATTGTGCTGGTCATACTCCAACCGGTGAGTATCGGCGCATGGTGTACCCTGTGCCTGGTGGCATCGGTGATGATGCTCCTGATGGTGTCCCCTGCTCTAGATGAAGTCATCGCCACCGGCCAGTTCCTCCTTCGCACCAAACGCGAAGGCGGGAGCATATGGCGCGCATTATGGCAGGGTGACGATAGCGCGGTGGAAGAACCAGGGCCACGGGAAAAGCGATCTCAACTTTCAGAAATCCTACACAGCATCGAGGCAGTCTCTGCACCGTGGAATCTGTGGCTCAGTACATTGGTAGGAATTGGGTTGATGGCTGCACCTACGATCCTGCATCTGGTCGGAGCCGTCGCCGATAGCACGCACATCATGGGCGCGCTCGTGGTGACGTTTTCGGTGGTGGCCTTCGCGGAACCCGTGCGGCTGGTGCGTGTGCTTAACATACTCTGCGGCGTCTGGGTACTCCTCGCCACATGGATTCTTGACGACGGAACGCCGGTCTGGCCGTGGATCAGTGTCGTCAGTGGACTCGCGCTCATCGCACTCAACCTTCGTCGCGGCCCAGTTGAAAATTCATACGGTGAGTGGCAACGATTTGTTCGTTGACGGTGAGATAAGGGTCTTCCCGGGCACATAAAATAAAGGCCCGAGTCCTTTCGGATTCGAGCCTTCCGCTTCAGATTTTGCGATGCTTGAACTGTGTTAGTTTACGATGTTTCCATTGTATCCGTACAGTTTTCCATCGCGTCCTCTCAAGCAATTTCACATTATCGTACTCTCGACATCCGTGCTACGCGGAAAAGCCCTAGTTCAGCCCGCGCCGCCTAAGAACCTAGATTTAAGCAAGGGAGTCAATCGGCCAGACGCTTTGCCGCTGCATAATGTCGGACCGCGTCGCGGCGACGCCCGAGTCGTTCATAGAGCTGGGCCAGGTTCCAATGCGCTTCACGAAATGTCGGTTCCGATTTCAGGGCCTCTACGTAGGAAGCTAGGGCCCCACTTTTATCGTGTTGATCCTCGAGCACGATGGCGAGATTGAAATGGGCGAGCGCGACGGCTGGGCCATGGTGCAGGGCCTGGCGGTAACACGCGTCGGCTTCTTTCAGTTTTCCGTCGTTATGATGTAAGAGACCTAGATTGAGATGGGCCTCGACGAAGGTCGGTCGAATACGAATAGCTTCCTGATAGGCCCGCCGTGCCTCCTCTCGTGACTCATCTTGCAGTCCCATGGCCCGTTCGAACCAAGCCCGCGCGGTCTCCATCTGTGACGGCTGCGCACGCCGGTGCCGCGGAAGTGTACTCGGCCTGCCTAATAGCTTCGTGTCAAAGTTAAGGAGAAATTGTCCTGAATCCGGCTGCCAATGCGATCTCCCGTCCCACACGATGACCCGTTTTCCCGAAGCGTAGATCTTCAGGCTCGACAGGACCTCGCCTTCTCCCAGCTGTCGCTGGAGGGAGCCGAGCACCTTGCGAATTTGCCGCATCGATACGCCGGCTTCATGGAGACCTTTGGCCGTTCGGACGATGACCAGATGCTGGAAGGAGTAGTGGTTCGCGCGTTTGGATCGACAGACGGGCAAGAGAGCCGCATGGAGACACGACCGCAAGCCTGAGGCACTTAGCCGGAGAATCCGGCAGAGATCGGCCGAAGAATAGTCCCCGTTCATCGCCTTCCGGCTACGGCCTTCTTCGCGGGCCCACGAGGGATCTGGGCCGGCAGCGCCCGCGATCGGGCCCCTTTCTTCTGCATGGTCTGGGCCACACTCTCCTTCAACCGCTGCATCAGATCGACCACGTCGGTCGAATGCCGCGTCGCTTTGGGTTGGAGCTTCAGCGTCTTGCCTTTGGACTTTTCCTCAATGAGTTCCATAACCCGCCCCCGGTATTCGTCATGATAGGCCTTGGCATCAAAGGCGGGACTCGAAATTGAGTCGATGAGTTGAGCGGCCAGCTTCAGCTCGGCACCCCCGGGCTTTTGGTCGCCCTGGAGCTTTCCGTCGAACTCTCGAATTTCATCCTGGTAATGCATCTTGTGGAGGAGCAAGCGGCCGGGCACGGCGCGAATCACATACAGGCCGTCCTTTCCCCGCCAGACAAACTTGGCCAGGGCCACACGCCCCATATCCTCCATCGCACGCACCAGCAACTGATAAGCCTTCTCGCCCTGTTTTTCCGCGCCGAGGTGAAAGGTGTTTTCAAAATAGATGGGATCGATGGCGACCAAGGGGACAAACTCCACAATCTGCATCGCCTCTGACTCCGCCGCCTCGAGCTCGTCCAGCTCGGTCGCTGTGAGGCGCACCTATTGATCTTTGGCGACCTCATACCCTTTCACCAGTTCGTCGTACTCGACGTCGCGGTTACACACTGGACAAAATCGCCGTTGCTTGATGCGACTCCCACAGGGCCCATGCAGTTGATTGAAATGAAGATCCTGCTCCTCAATGGCTGAGTAAATGCCCACCGGGATGGTCACGAGGCCAAAGGAGATATGGGCCGTTTCCAGCTTATGGGCCATGCCGTAACTCTTTCAGCCAGGTGCACTGCATTTTCTTCTCGCTATATTGGTATTGCACAAGCTCGCCTTTATCTTCCTCAGATACATAGTGAGGAATGAGTTAGGCAGCCAGGAGTTGCTCTTTGCGCTCCATCACCTCTGTCTGGAGCGCTTCCCAATCGATCTTGGCCTTTTGGGCCTGGGGAAACATCTCCCCTTCTTCTTCCTTCACGTGATGCTTGACGAGCTCGCCCAGCACGGTGAACTTGGCTTTAAAGGTGTCCTCGCTTGGCTTGAGTTTTTTCAGTTCCGCAATAAGCACATGCACGAGATGGTGCTCTTCATTGGCTTCATTCATGAGCTCATCGTCATCGATGCCTTCTCGAATCGCGGGATAGATGAGCCCTTCTTCCAGCTCGGCATGGATTTCCAACTCCTGAATCGTCGTCTGGGCAATGCCCTGTTGTTTCCCTGGCGTCGCTTCTTGGTATTCGGCGAAGATGGCTTTCACTTTCTTATGGTCGGCTTTCAACATCGTGAGCACTGGATTGGATGAGGTCGGCATGGGATCCTCCTGTGTTAAGGTTACAAAGTAGATATTGGATTTTGTTATTGTCGCTCGAACGCAACAGCGAGGACACTGGGCAACACCCGAGAGCTCACAATCGAGCGTTGCCCACTTCACGCCAGCGGAAAATGGGCAAAGGAAGTCCGACAAGGGCCTTACACTAGAGCACCCGATGTGTTGTGGTGGCGCGAAGTAATTCGAAACCTGGTTGCCAGGGCCAAAGGGCCGACGACTGAAGAAGAACACCCCCATGCTGGGGAGTGCGCTAGTTCCAAAATCCTCCACAGGACGTAAAATCATGAGGGAACTGACGCACTACACTTGAAGGAGCTGACATGGCCGAACTCGAATTACAGACAACGGGGGTTGGAAACCAGCTGGGGTGGAGACATCATGAACAGCAGGGCTACTGAGGTACGAGTGCCAGAGAAGCAGCGAGAAGGGCAACCACTCTGTGCGCATCTCACACTGAACTTGGAGCGTAGTGATATGGGGACGTTCACTGGCGATTTTTGCTGCCTTGACTGCGGTGAATCGGTTACCAACAAACACCGGCATCTTGTTCTAGATTGACCCCTCCACGGTTAGCGGCGCGCTTCTTCTGGGTGCTTTCTTTATCTCAGGCAAGCATACCCGCAGAGTAGTGCCAATGCCTTGGCAACAAATCTGAGAAGACAGAGGGGACGGAAGTCCTCTTAGGAGATGCACGAAAGCCTGCGGAAACTCCAGTATGTCTTCCCCGTTGTTGCGTTTACTCGCGGTTACTCTGGGAGGCCGCGGGATTAGCTTTAACGTACGCGACTTGGGACCAAAGATTGTTCATTCGCGTGAAGACATAGACAGCGCCTGAGAAGCGACATCCGTTATCCGATTGGTTCCCATTGATGCCGGTCGCGCAACTCGCCTCTTCAGGAGCACCGATGAACGAGAGAGCCCTGCAGTCGTGCAGAGCGATCCCCAGCTTGTTCTACCGTCCTCCCTTCCGCTACTCCCACGGGGGGACCGGCCGCGGATCAGCCCGCAAGCCTCGCTTTGCCTCTCGTGCTTCGGCTTCTCTAACCCCTCCAGCACCGTATCCCACGGCGCATATTTCCGATATCGTCGTTTGACGAAAGGCACTATCAGCGGTACGGTTCGTATACAGGAGGCGACTACATTTGATGAGTGAATTTCGATCACTCTTCGATGCCATTCTCGTCCTTAGTACCATGGTCGCAATCGGCATCCTGCTCGCCATATTGCTTCGCTAGTCAAGCTCCGGGTCCGCCCGCCCTTCCATTGCTTGAACGATTTTCTGCGTGAGTGAGCGGAAGACAACCGCCTGGTCGCTCTCCGCCGCAAGAACCCCCGATATTCTGGCGGGTACGTTCAGGGCGTTGATCGTGCAGGAATTCGGAGGTGTCGCCGTCTCACGTTCGTTATCCGCTAAGGAATCTCAACATTCTTGTGTGAAGTTTTCCTCGACTTCTAGGGGGCAGAGGATCATGGGGCTGAGCAAGCCATCGCTAACCTTTACAATTAAGACGGTTGTATTGGTGGCATGAAGCGATTGAAGAAGGGACTTTAACACTGGGTCGGGGGTGCTACCTGCTGTAATTCCTGGTCTGCTTCGAGTCCCATTGTCTCACAGGCTTCGAAGGATTGCTGGATAAGCGTGATCCCGCCGGTCATCGCAGTAATGAGCAAGAGGATATACAAGGCAAATCGGAACGGTCTCAGATGGACGTTATGGAGCGCGCCGGACACAGTGAGGTAGAACACAAAGCCCACCACCATCAACGCAAACGAGGCGAAGAGGAAGAGCAGGATGAACAGGGTAACGTCCATGGAATCTCTCCTTCACCGTGGCGTGTGTGCACCCACGACTGCATGAGCAACCCCCATGCCGAGCGAGCCAGATCATCAGGAATTGGAAAATCATGCAGATCGGCGAGGACGCGCTTGGAGTGTTGGATTGGCTCGTGTATGCGGACAGATCCAATGATGGAGAAAACCATACAGGGGGGCTAGTGCGTCGGCCTCTTCGCCACCCACTGGCCCATCTCAATGATCGCCCCGCAATAGATACCAATCAATCTGCATAAGAAAGAAGCGAATGTCCAGGCCGGGCGGCCGTTGCCGGAGGTCGCGGCATTGCTGGTGTCCCCAACGGGAATATCAGCCTTTTAACCCACCAGCTCGATCAGATCATTGTCTCATTTCAGGGGAAATCAAGGTGGCTGCATGAAGGGCTATCATTGTTAATTATCGCTGGCTGCTCCGGCCGACTATCATGGCCTTGGTATGGCGTTGATCGCCTGCCGTAAGGCCAATGACAGCGGTGAACGGGCTTCGGAGCTTATCACGATACAACGGCGAGGGGGGTTACTTGTCTCTGATTACCGCAAGGCCATTGGTGCCCATAGATACATAGACCGCTCTCGGCGTGACGCTCGTATCCATCACAACGCGGAGCGCTCCGGATATGCCTGGCCACACCTGGACAGCCAGGGTTGATGGAGTGAATCTGAGCAGCCGTCCATTGCGATCCACGATCCACAGCGTTCCGTCCGGATCGGCGGCGAGATCCATGAGCCCCGAAGAGGGCAGGCCCGGCACAGCGGTATAGGTTTGAATGCGGTCAAAGTCTCCGCCGGCTGTCCTGTCGTTATAACTGGCCAACCCCTGCGTCAAACTCGCGAACCATGCGGTGCCGTCGGAGGTCATGGTGACGCCGCGTTGATTTTCTCGATACCCGTCCGGCACATCCAGTGAGTGAGGGCCATTGTTATAGGGCTCAGCCGGCCCATATGTGGTAAATGCCCAGAGGAACCGCCCCTTCACCCACGCGCGGGGATCCGCGTTCCATTGCTGCAGTCCGACGCCATACGCTCCACCAGTGAGCAAGTCTCCCGTTGGCAACACGAATAGCCCATATTGTTCACCCTGTTTCTGAACCGGCCTCGAGATGTCAGGATAATGATACAAGGTTATCACATGAATGTGATCGCCGAAGATGTCATTGAACACGTGGGCGACCCCATGATCAAAGCCAATGAAGAGATGGCCCGTGGCCACGCCTTGATGTGCGAACGTCATGCGCCGTACTGACCGTTCTTCCCAACAATTGAAACTCACGTCGCAGAGAAAAAGATACCGATGAATCTGAATCGTGCCATCGGGATTGAGAGTCACCTTGTCGGCTTGGCCTAAAGCCCAGCGGGGGTCGCTAAAATCCGCGTTGGGAACGCAGCAGGACGGAGGCGCCGGTGGCGGAATCTCTCCTTCGAATCCGCGGTACCCGACGAAGACTTCGTTGCTATGCCCACCCGCCATTGCCGTAATATTTGTAACGGCTGGTTGCCCGTTGGGATCCGTGAACGGCTGAATATGGAGACCATCGGCTGCGGTAAATCGCTTGAACGTCGCCTGGCCTGGCTGGAGAACATAGAGGGCATCCGGCGTCGCGGCCCAAATATTTTGATTATCGTCCGGGCTCGCATCGATCACGTTGCCGGTCAACCCTTGACCAGGGCCAAAGGTCGTGAGGTCCAGGGGCGTGGATTGGTCAGATGGCAGCGCGGGTGTCGAGGGACCATCAGAGCCGCCACAGGCGGATAACAATAGGAACAGTATCCATGTCGTCGAACTTGGCCTGTACATCTACCTGCTGTCCCTGAAAAGGACTTTGCCCATGACACTATTTGTTTCTTAACAGGGGGGAGGAGATACCTATACTGGGAGGAACCCTTGTCGGCATAGGGGATTTCATTGCCCCACCCATTGCCATGGAGCTATCTATGTGGTTGCTCTCCGGAAAAAGGGATGTTAAGACTCTTCCGCGAGCTTTGTAGGAACTACTAGCGTGGAAGCGCTAGTGACGGCTGACGCTGGGAGCATCGAAATCACAACGGTTGGACTTCGACGAGGGTGGTGCAGCACGCGAAGTGTGCTGTGCTAGTCGTTCGATAAGGAGCTAAAGCTACCACGAAGTCCTGAACAGTATTCTGGGAAAATCAAGTACCTAGGGAAAGTCACCATGCAAACGATGCGAGCCTATGTGTTTGACGGTGTAAATGACGCCCGGATAAAAGAGGTAACCCGCCCGCACGCCGGTGTGGGGGAGGCCGTCATTCGAGTTACATTGACGACGATCTGCGGGACCGATTTGCATATTGTCCGGGGTGAGTATCCAGTGAAACCTGGCCTGATTATTGGGCACGAACCTGTGGGAGTCATCGAGGATCTGGGGCCAGGTGTCACGGGTTACGAGCTTGGGGATCGTGTGCTGGTTGGCGCGATCACTCCCTGTGGTCAATGCCGTGCGTGCTTGTCTGGAAGTCAGGCTCAGTGTGGTCATGGTGGCGGCTACGAGGCTATAGGGGGGTGGCGTTTTGGCAATACCATCAATGGCGCACAAGCCGAATACTTGCTTGTGCCACATGCTCAGGCGAACTTGGCTAAGATTCCTCATGATCTCACCGACGAACAGGTCGTGCTGCTGGCCGACATTGCGTCAACTGGATTTAGTGGAGCCGAGTCCGGAGGGGTGCGAATTGGTGACACAGTGGCTGTGTTTGCTCAAGGCCCCATCGGTCTCTGCGCAACGGCTGGTGCAAAGTTAATGGGCGCCTCCCTCATTATCGGCATTGATGGTGATAACACACGTCTCCGGATGGCCCAACGCATGGGAGCCGATGTCGTGCTCGATTATCGGGAGGTCGATGTCGTATCAGAGATAAAGAAGCTTACCGGAGGAGGTGTTGACGTTGCCATTGAAGCGCTGGGTACGCAAACAACCTTTGAAGGGGCTCTCCGGGTATTACGGCCAGGGGGGACACTGTCGAGTCTCGGTGTCTATTCCGGCAAGCTGCAGGTCCCCTATGACGCCTTTGCAGCGGGGATTGGGGATCATCGTATCGTGACGACGTTATGTCCTGGCGGGAAAGAGCGCATGAGGCGGTTGATGGAGATGATCAGACATGGACGTGTGGATTTGATGCCGTTGCTCACCCATAAATTTTCGCTCGACCAGATTGGGGAGGGGTATCGCCTATTTGGTGAGCGGCTGGATGGTGTCCTCAAGATCGCAATCACGCCGTAAATCGTTGACCGGGGATTTTCATAAAAGTGATTGCATGAGTCGATGGCCCTAAAGATGCCAAATTTCTGGCCTCTCTGAGTTCCGAAACACGTCCCTCTTCATTGGCCACTCAATCCTGACCCCGAATCTGTTCGCGCTGTGATCGCATCAGTAGAGAATCGACGGTGTATGGCCCAAGCAGAAAAGCCGCTAGAGGCTGCTCCCCATTCGGGTGGTTTCGATGAATTGCTCGGTTGAATCGTCGACGGCACGGGCTCGTCGTCCTTTTGACGGGAGAATGTAGAGAAGCTTCGAGTTCACGGTTTCCTGCGCGGGTGGCGGGAGCGGCATTTCATACGACACCGGGCGTTGGTGGTCGGCCAGCTGGAACTTTGGGTTGTACACACTGTTGAACTTCCACAGCATCTTCACGAAGTTGGTCTGCCCACGCATGAGATGCCCGGCTGCGAGTCTTGCGGTGGACCTCAGGGCGGCCCACCCCAGATGCTTCTTGTTCAGAACCTGTTGGGTCTTGACTAACTCCGCGTAGAATTCGGGTAGCGGCATCTTCGTCGGCAACACGGCGTGTTGAATATCGAAGAGGCGGTAATCCCTCGTCTGGATCTTGTGCGCTTCCGTGTGCCAGCTCTCGGTTCCAGGGTAAGGCGTGTTGACACTGATGTTCACAATCTCCGGGATGTCCATGCACCATTGCCGGACCGTCTCGAATCGTTCCTGATCCCAGTCAGGATCGGCGATTAAATTAATGGCGACGGTGAGGCCAAGGGAGCGGGCAAACTCCAGCGCCTCAAAGTTTCTCCCCAGCGAGATGCGCTTTCGATGCATCCGGAGCCCTTCCTCGTCGATCGCCTCCACACCCAAAAACATGTACTGGAGTCCAAGCGTCTTCCAGAACTGGAACACCTCCTTATTGCGCAATAAGACGTCACCGCGCGTCTCCATGTAGTACTGTTTCTTAATCCCTCGCCGCGCCACCGCTTCCCCGATTTCGAGACCCTGCTTCGCTTGGATGAATGCGACATCGTCGACCAGGAAGATCCCCGGTTCTTGAACCTGTTCCAGTTCCTCCACCGCCTTTTCCGTACTGACCATCCGATAGCTGCGACCATAGAAGGTCCAGGCGCTGCAGAAAGAGCAATCCCAGGGACAGCCTCGCGCAAACTCGATCGAGGCGCAGGGATCCAGGACCCCGATGAAATACTTGCGCCGGTGCCGGACCAGATCGCGCGCCGGACGTATATCGTCGAGGCTCTCGATGAATTGTGGCGGAGGGCCTTCCCCGTGGAGGGCTACAACCCCCGGAACTTTTAGAATCGCCTGGCGGTCATGCTCTACGGCCAGCAACAGCTTGGGGACAGACACCTCCCCTTCGCCCTTGAGAACGCAATCAATCGCGCCATCCCCGTGCTCCAGCAAGTCCCTGGCTACAAAGGAGGCGCTATGCCCTCCCACAAAGACAAAACAGTTCGGTAATTCTCTCTTGGTCAACTTCGCGAGATCCGCGATCTCCGGTACATTCGCCAGGTAGTTGCACCCGAACGCCACGACGTCGGGCTTCCAGGTCCGAATATGCGCCAGGTAATCTTTCCACGTTTCTACCTGTAAGTCGATCAGGTAAACATCATGCCCTGCTTGGCGGGCAGTCTGGGCTACCATTTCGAGCCCGAGTGGTTCCAGGCGTAGATAGATCTTGGTGTACATGAGCGGACCGGGATGTACCGCGAGGAATTTCATTGCTCAGACTTCCTCCCTGGGAAACGCTTAGTCGAATTTGAAACTGTCGATGATGAATCGTCCCCGGTGCTAGTCCAACCGAAGTGCGATCTGATAGGTCGAATTCCCGATTCAACGCCAGCGTGAAGCGGTTCAGCAACGGGGCCAGCCGGTGATCTCGGTGGACACCAAGAAGAAGGAACTGGTGGGGCGTTCAAGAACGTTGGCCGCAAGTGGCAACCCAAGGGCGAGCCCGATGAGGTCAAGGAGACATAAAGGTGCCAGGAACCATATTTAGGCCCACGATTCGATTCGCGTGCCCCTCGTACCAAAGCCAGGCTCGGTTGAACTGCTGTCAGTTGCGGGGGCTCAGTTACAGTCTTTTTTAACCCCGAAACCCTTGAGGATTCTGCTGAAAACGAAGCGTGTGGCATGCTAGCCCCCTCACCGGTGTATGAAAACAATCCGTTGATTTTCATAAGGGACATTTTCATACGTAGACGGGCCAAGCGGTTCCAGCCTCAGCCACCCCTCCTTTTCCACGCAATTCACAGAGAAGATGGCTTCCCTGATCAAATTCTCTGGTCGTGCGTATTCACCACTTTCCCATCGAACACGTGATCCCCTTTTGACAAGGGAGGCAACATCCGTCTCGTCATTTTCAAATCTTATCTGCCCTAGAAGTCCACGCCAGGTTGGAACAAACGAGCGTGGTTTTCTCATCAGCCCATTCGTTGACTGCTCACCACACTTCATTTCTGCCTGTGGGTGGGGTGTCACCGCCGGGCTGACTGGGGGGCCTGCGCTGATTCTTTTCTGTTTGTCGGATTGCTTAGACGGAGGCGGTACAGAAGTGGACGCTGGTGACTGCGGAGTTTGCGGCCCTATGTATGTAGTAAACCACGCATTTAATTCACCGATTTGCTTGTCTTTTTCAGTATTCGAAACGCTCTTGTTGTCTCGTATCGAAGTACAGCGAGTCGAGTACATCATTTGTCCCAAGTACACTCTCCCTGCATCTGGCAGCTTGCCTAGCAGATCCTGTGTGACCGTCTTTATTTTCCCCGTTGCTGTCGGCCCATAAATACGTCCTATCTTGGCCACTTCCACATCAACTTTTGCCTCGTAATCTTTGCCGGTTTGTTCTGGCGGGGGCGGGCATACAACAGCCAGGCCGATTCCTTCGTGCCCTAACACAAGGGATATCACCCCGAGTGCTATCAGTCTCCGAGCCGACACGCGTGGCAAGCAGCAGGACAATAGTAAGAAGGGGCGAATCGAGAAGGGCATAGGAGCCTCGCAGGGGCGTATTGTAGGAGGAGGCAAGGATGGGCGCAAGAGCCAAGCGGTCGGGTCGCTAGGGTAGCTCCTGAACGCCGATTACTCCCACCGGCTGCGGCCCACTTACTAAAAGGGTGTGTCTATCTGACGTGGGTCTGCTAATCAGATGAAAGCTCAGTAATCCATCCCGTTAGTTAAATTGTCTACTGGCCCTTATCGACTTGACCAGGATTGGATCGGCACTGTCGAGATGGCATTTTGTGGCGAACCCTCGATCACTCTATCGCTATAGACGAGATAAATGTATGTCTGGCGTTTCTTGTCGAAAAATCGGACAACTTGTAGGGTTTTAAAAATCAGGGATCGACTTTCACTGAATACTTTTTCCCCTTCTTTCAGCTCACCTACAATGCGAATGGGACCGACTTGACGACAGGCAATTGACGCATCTGAGGTTTCCTCTGCCAATCCGACCATACCTTTGAGGCCACCTTTTTTTGATCGACTAAGATGACACGTGATGCCTTCAATTTTTGGGTCGTCAAACGCTTCAACCACAATCTTGTGATCTGGCCCCAAAAATTTGAATTCTGTATCCACACTCCCAATTTCCTCAGCCTGACTTGCTGAAACTATGGTTACGTAACAGAGCAACGCGCTCACGAATATGTTGGTCTTCATCAACTTATTCTCCCGTCAGGTATTCACTATATCTCTATAACATAATTATTGGGGAGCTTGGGATGCGGAATGGCAGAGAGTCCAAGACAGGATTAAGGAAATACTATTTACCATCGCGTGAATGATGGAACGTTGAAGTGCGTTATGCGTG
Source organism: Nitrospirota bacterium (assembly GCA_013388555.1). Taxonomy (GTDB): domain Bacteria; phylum Nitrospirota; class Nitrospiria; order Nitrospirales; family Nitrospiraceae; genus Palsa-1315. The sequence goes on from JACAFD010000265.1 coordinate 26,655, forward strand.
CTAGTAGCTTGTGGTATTGTGTTAGACAAAGATGCTGAATATGCTGAACCACTTTCTTTGGCGGTCTCTAAGACGTACGGCCTGGATACACGCAACACGAGCCACCCGCTACAGAAAGTGAGAAGGGAGCGAACTCATGGATTCACTTGTCACCTGGACAAAGGTCGTGTATGCCCTACACGCGTTCAGCCTGCTTACCGGTATTATCGGCACTGCCACGGTTGTCGGTGCATTCCTCACCGGGTGGCCTTCGATTATCGCGGTCATTCTGAATTACATCAAGCGGAGCGAGGCTCGCGGCACCTGGCTTGAATCGCACTTTCGATGGCAGATCCGAACGTTCTGGTTCGGACTGCTCTGGATTTCCCTCTGCATGGCCTTCATCATTGCGACTTTTGGAATCGGCCTCCTCGTCACGTGGCTACCGGTAGCTCTGGTCGGACTCTGGTTCGTGTACCGGATCGTTCGTGGCTGGATAAATCTTGGAGACGGTCGACCGATGTACGTGTGAGCTTACAGCCTGAGCGTGTTCTTTATCATCGGACGATAGTAGAAGAGTCAAAAGGTAACCATCGAACCGCTCCTCCGCTTTGAAACTCAAGGGTTGCTTTAGTAGCGTAAAAGTCCGACCTGCGGTTTACGAATTTTCGAAAGTCCAACCTCAGACAACCTAACCCACAACAAACCACGAACCAGGAGGTTCCTGAAATGGGGACGGATGGGATTGATTTGTCCTGTCCTGGTAGCCGCGTGGCAGCAGGTGTGAGGGTTATTCCGGAATTGTCCAGAGCCTAGGGGCTTTCATAGTGCCGCAAACCTCGGCGAGGCCTTAAAATCCGAGTGATCGCAATGGTCTCGGTATGTCAATTTGGGGCGCGCACTCCTTATAAACTATTTCAATTCCAACGGAGGTCATCATGTTGTTGTTCAAATTCTTCATTGTAAGTGGAATAATTGCGATTGGAACGCTGGCGGTCGAGGCGGCAGATATGGAGATGAAGATGATTGATAAGAATTGCTGGATCGAGGTATTTGACGATACCAAATACGATGACAAAGACCCGCATCTCATACTTCAAGGTCCCAAAGAATACGCGACGCTGAAAGATCTCCAAGGGAAGGACTGGAACAATGATATTGAAAGCCTCATTGTGGGATCAGGGGCGACGGTTCGTGCGTATAAAGAGCGGGATTTCAAAGGACAGGAGATCGTCTTTGTGTCAGGTCAGCGCATTCCGAAGCTTTCAAAGCTAGATATGGCCAATGAAATTGAATCGATGAAGATTGCGTGCGAGATATCACCCCCCGCCACTGCTCAAACCACTGGACTAGACAATGACCGACCCAGCGGGGATACAAGCGATCGAACAAGCCAACCGGGTAATAGCCGGAGCAGTGGTCAAGTTAACGCTCCCACAAGTTCGACCACGACGACGACAACGACAACCATGACTCCTACCAAGTAAGAGGAAACTCCCAGAACAAGCAAGCCAGCTGAAGCTTTTCTAGATGAATGCACAGAAGAGCTCTTAACAGAGTCTCGGGCGAGGGCGACCGTTGTGTCTTGGCAGGTGAAACTCGAAGAGCACTGAATGGTCTGCAAAAAGGATGGTTAAAAAGGAGGAGGGAATTCTACCCGCATCCTGCATGCGCTCGGGAAAATGTCCGTCAATTGCTCTCGGACAAATGCTTTAGGGCGGTCTCGACGTGTTCGAGTCCCACATCGGCGTGACCAGCTTTGCCATGTTCTATGGCTTCTTTAAGATGATGAATCCCTTCGCTCAACTCCAAGCCTCTGCCTCCCATCTTCGCAAACTCCAGCGCCGTTTCCGCATGTTTCACAAGCTCGTCAGCATGCCCCTCTTTACCATGGGCCACCGCTTGCTTCGCGTGATCGATGGCCTCGCTGACGTTACCCGTGGCGGTCGGATGGGCATTCACCATGGGCACACTCACGAACGCTCCAAGCGCACCCACAATGAGGGCAGCACGGCAGTATCTACTGATCATCTTTTCTTCCCGACATGGTTAGAATTCACTGCCGAAAAAGACTGTAAACAATGGCACGATACACAGCGTTTCCCTAGCCTGTCAAGAATGTTCTGCCCCACTACCTGCTGGGTGAATCTACAGAAGACCTATGAGTGCCTTGCGGAACGAGCATTCCTAGATACTATTAAGAAAGCGGATTGAGCAAAGCGGGGAGCGCACCTATTTAACACCTTCATTTTTAACTACCGACCCCCCCGTACCCCATCATTTTTCCCAATTCCCAACCCTCGTGGGGCAGTCATTCGTCTGGCGCACCAATTTTTTGACCGATTTCAAAGATTGACTGTCATACTCGTCTTGTCAGCGGCGAGAAATTTATGGTCCTCAAAATCTGAGAGCCTCCGCAAAAGGTGTCAATGAGCTTGTAGCCCTCAAGGGGCGATTACTGAAGCTCCTCCCTTCCGACCTAGGAAGGCCTCCAGCTGCCTCAAGAATTGCGCGAAAATATCTTTGCTCCTAAGCGTAGCTCGTGGCGCCCCAGTTTCCCCGTATCCGGTTGGCTCTGCCTTACTGCGCCAACGGCCTGCGTTGCACCTACCGCCAAGAGCAGCAGCGTCTGCCTCAGCAGGCCGCTCCTCCATCCTTCAGCCCGTACCAACTTATCGGGCCGGATGGGAAGTCGATGTACTGTCAGCCTAGCTTCAACACGGTATACTGCCGGTGATGGCAAAGCCAATACTCTTCCATACCCCTGTGCTATAACTGTCAGCCGATACGGAGGTTATCAATCTCAATGCCCATCATGTACTCCATCGACGTGGACCTTGGACTAACCCTGGTTCGCTGGCACGGCATGGTCACGGCGGAGGAGTTCTTGGCTCATACCCACAAACTCTCTACGGACTCGCACTGGCCGCCATCCAAGTATCTGCATCTCGCCGATCTACGAACCGCCACACTGCACGAATCCGTGAATCAGGACATCCTGCTTAAGATCGCAGAGATGTATAGCGTCCATCCGAAAGTTCGGCGTTTTAAAGTCGGCATCGTCGTGACGGCAGAGGCCTTTTATAAGGCGGAGGCCTTTCAACGCCTGGTGCAAACCTACATGTCTGTCATCGTGTTCTTTAGTCTCAGTACGGCGTGCGATTGGCTTAACATTAGCCAAGAAAATGCGGACCGAACCCTCGATTCGCTAGTGCCGTACTGACGCTCGTCGTTGCTTCAGCGTCCAAACGCCTCTCTGGTAGCTGCGTTTAGCGTTTTGCTGGTGCCGAAGGCGGGATTGTATCAGAGAGGATTGCTCATGTCGTTGATGACATGGGCAATCCCCTTGTCATTCCTGGCGATTCGCAGTTTACGCCCTTCAGTTCTGTTTGGTTCTCTTTGCCGCTAATCCATCAGTTTCTTCGCTCTTCCTAACATTAACACCTGCCTCGATCGGCACTCCCCCCCGGTGGGTCATGTGGTGAAGTCATGGCCGATACATGCGGAATAAACAAAAGACATTATTGAAACCCAGGCGTGGTTGAACGAGATACCCAGTATGGTGAGGACCACGTCCGACCTGGAGGTTGCTTACAGAAAAATCTTAGGAGGCCAATCCATGAGGGGGCTCACGACATCCTCTCCTGATAGACCTTGCTTGAAAATTGTCCACAGGCTAGCTCGCGTTATCGAAGGCAATTCTGCACTCCCTAGGTTCCCTCCTGGGTTGGCACAGGCCTTCTTGAAACCCCGTGTTTCCCGGGCTCCTCCTCCACTCCCACGGCGGCACCGCCGTGTCGGTCATTCTCCGTGAGCGATCACGCACTCGCTTCCCATGCCTGAAAAGGCGTTTACGCGATACTCGGCACTTCGTAGTTTGGTAATCCCGCCCGAGCGCATCGCCTGCGTGCCGGTGAGATCAGGCACGCCACCTAAGTAAACTCGACAGTCCTGACCTTGCTTCGCATCGGTAATAGTAGGATTTGTGGGCCCGAGCTGCCGCACATAGGAATCGCAGCCAGCGAGGACTGGCAGCAGCATCGCGATCAGCACAAAGAGGCGTGTGCAGAAGAAGTTCATTTCGTCCTCCCCCGTTTCGTATCTCGTTACTCCACCAACTCTGCCACCAGCAACTGCAGCGCAGTCACAACCCCCCACCTATTGGAGACGGGCGCTTCTTCGAGGGACATGCTGTCGCGTTTGGAGCGATCGTTTCTCATGGCGTCACCTTGTCGAGGTCAAAGGTTGGGTGCGGCAAAGGAG